>NZ_JBAPRN010000117.1:0-6858 GCF_049281135.1 Mycobacterium sp.
GGGTTGGTCGGGGTAGCCGCCCTGTTCGGGGTAGCCGCCGCGTGGGTCGGGTGCGCCGTAGCCGGGTTGGTCGGGGTAACCGCCACGCTGCTCCGGGTAGCCACCGGGTTCCGGCTGATACCCGGCACGCGGATCGGGTGCGGCATGCGGGTCGTCATGCGGATGCGCGTGGGGGTCGTCGTAGTAGTCGTCGCCGGGCCGCCCCTGCCCCTGGCCGCCGCCGTAGCTCGAATTCTCACTCATCGCTGGTACTCCTGGTTCTGCGCTGAACGCACGATCTGATTGTGGCGGGGCGAGCTCGCCGGCTGTTGGCCGGGGCTCGACATCGGGGTTGACAGCGCCGCGGGTGCGGAACTGGCCGGTGTGCAGGTTCGCCGACTGCTCGATCCGGATGACCACGTCACCATATGTTTGCCACCCCTGTTCGCCGATGTATTCCGCCAAGTGCTTTGCGAAAGCGTCCGAAGTGAGGTCCGGGTCGGCGCCCACTTTCTGGTAGTCGTGCATACCGAGGGTAATGATGTATTCGTTGGGAGCCAAAAGGCGATCGCCTGCGACGGGGCGAATTCCCTCGCCGGCTTCCCGGCGCAACATCGCCTCGACCTCTTGCGGGACGATCGATCCACCGAAGACTCGGGCAAAAGCATCGCCGACGGAGACCTCGAGTTTGCGCTCGATGCGCTGGACTAGCCCCCTTTGGCTGCTCATGTATCAGCGCCCGCCTCAGTCCTTGTCGCTCAGTGCTGCACGGCGGACGATGCTCCGGCGTGTCGCATCACGCGTGTCGTATCCAGCATGCTATCCGGCAAGCGCTGCGCAGCGGCACCTCCAGAACTCTGAGAATCGAATCGGGCCAGGTCAAACGGCGTCCAGTGCGCTCGGCGGCACCGGTGCGGTTTGGAGATGCCCGCTACTACAGTGGTAGGCTCCACCGGTTGTTTTAGGGCGAGTGGCGGAATGGCAGACGCGCTGGCTTCAGGTGCCAGTGTCCTTCGGGACGTGGGGGTTCAAGTCCCCCTTCGCCCACAGAGAGCAGGTCTACGAAGTCAGACGCAAAAGGTCACGAACTCGAAAGAGGGCGTGACCTTAGTGTTTGAAGCGGACTCGTAAATTTCGCCGAATGACGCTCGTCCTCTGTGAGGATGAGGCGTCGCCTCTCCGGATAAATGGCCCGTGGTCAATTGCTCGACTACAGCCGCTCGGTGGTCGGGTGCGCGACCGCCGCAGGGGGGTGCTCGGGCGTGGCGTTTTTGACGGTTCTGATCATTTGGCAGTCCGGCGAGACAATCCAGATGCGGTTTGCGGCTGCGATTTCGAAGCACGCGTTGTCGAGTCGTGTGACGTTGCCGGGGTTGGACTCAGTTAACGCTGCCCGGATGGCGGTGTCGAGTTCTTCGTCAGATGCCGATTCTAGGGCGGCGATCTTTTCGTAGCGTATGCGTGCCAGTGCGGTCAGATGCACGGTGGCAGGGTTGAAAGCGGCAGGGAAATCAGCTAACTCGACGTTATGACCCTGCTCTGGAAGGCTGCCTGATGGTCCGCGACGGCTTTTGGCGCTAACCCGAGATGGCACGCCGGTTTTGACTTGCTCCCACGTGCGTTCACGGTGATTCGTGGAGTAACTGTTGATTTCGTCGCCGGTGGGAGTCAAGACGAGGGAATAGCCTCGCCAGGTCACCACTAGGCGACCGTTCCTTGACTTCCATGGAGCCGACAGCACGACGAAGTCTTCGAGCATGTTCCGCAACTGCAGTTCTGCTTCTCGTACGCTGCCGCCGTGGCGGGATCGAAATTGGTCGATTGCACGCCTCGAGATATCGATATCGCCAACGTCGTCGATCGTGAAGTCGCCGGGTGTGAGGTGCTGCGTTTCAGGGATTTGTCTGACGCTCGCGTCGGGCACGGCAGGCCCTGGAGTCAGTGGGGGCGGCGGGTCGGACTGTGTGAATCCTGCGCAATTTGGCTTGCGGCACCAGCCGTCGGCGTTGTCGGTCTGGTTGGTGCATGCCGATCCATCACGACGGAACCGATTGCAGCGTCTCATACCGACAGTTTGCCGAAGCCCACCTACGAGTTGGGCCGCTTACTCGTTCAGCATTCGTTAAATAGCGGATCACAGCAACGAACCGGGGTGACGTCAGCAGACTGCCCAGGTGATCGGTAGCCTGGGCGGCCTCTCAAAGCGTCATCGCGATGCAATCAGTCGGTAGCGGGCCAACCGCGAGACGAACGTAAAGTGAACTGCATCAGAAGCGCGTAGTGCGGCGCCAGAACCCAAATACTCTTAGCCGCATGTCCTTCGGTGGCCGTGGCAAGCTCGCTCCATTGCTGTTCGTGCCAGTCGTGGTGTTTCTCGCATCGTGCGGCTTCTTCCACAAGACTTCCGAATCGCCCGGGGTGGGGCAAGAAGTCGTTGATGGAAAGTTCGCGTTCATCGTCAACGACGTCAGCTCGTCTCCTACCTTCGCCTACACCAGTGCCCGGGGTGTCTGGTTGATCGTGTCGATGGCAGTCAGGAATCTCGGAACAGAGCCGCGGGTTTTCGAGATGGCCGCTCAGTCGCTGAAGGAGAGCGATGGGCGGGGGCATTCGGCGGCCCTCATGGAACCAACGTCAGTCAACAAGATTGACCCAGGGCTTCAAGTGAGCGTCCGGCTGGCATTCGACGTGCCTCCCGGTGTGCGGCCCACCCGGATCTTGCTACGCGAGTCGGCAGATACTCCGGGAGCACGGGTGAATCTGACGCAGTCGCAGGTTTCATCCTCAACTCCGCCCAGCTAACAGAGGCTGATTGCGCAGTCCGTATGGGCTACCGGCATCGCCGTCCGTGCGCTCCACAGGGTAAAGCCCCAGAAAATGTGCAGCAATTTCACAGCCCTTTGGGGCGCTGCTGCCCGGGGCTGGTTTTATAAGCTTTCTGCACAATGGACGGGCGCCGTAGTGCCAAGACTCGGCGGCGAGAACACGCCGCGGCGGTGGTTTGTGCGTTGACCTTGTTTCTCGCGCTGGTCGCTGGGTCCGCGTTGCGCCCGCACTACACCGCGAACAGCCTTCCGGAGCCGGCAGCATGGGCTCATACCGTCAGGGATGTCCAGCCCGATTACAGCCACTCGCACCCGCTCAGCGTTAGACCAGCGTTGAATTATCTGAGATCCGGCAGCCGGGCTCATTCGGCCCCGATTTCGCGGAAGCCGTTTCGCTATGTGTGGATGACCCACGACTTACCGTCGAACTGGGATCCGGTGTCGCCGCAGAGTGACTGGTCGGTGTTGCCGAAGACCTTTGCTGCAGCACGATTTCAGCCGCGCGGCGCCCTGGGGAGTGCCTCGATGGCAAATGCTGTCAACCGACATACGCCATCCCTTTTCTGCATCATCCGCTGCTGAGGTCGGCCGAACGGCTCTCGTGCCGTTTGGCTCGGGCCTGAGCACGTCAAGGCAGAACTACTCTCCTTAGCGCTGCAGCCTCGACCCGAAGGCAGACGCCGGCACTCGTGCGGGTGCTGATCGCACGCATGCATCACCGGCGCTTCCGATACGGCCAGACGACACGAAACCCTGCGCACCAGACCAATTTTCCGGGCCAACTCCCGGAGTGGGTCATGGCTGCGCGCACAAGTTCGTCTGCCCTATCCGTAAAAAGCGAGAAGTGAGATTCCGTGAACAACGTTGCACGAAAACAAAATTCAGAAGCAAGCAAACCGCTTGACAAGCTTGTCACCGGCGCCTACGGCAGTAGCGCCTTTGGCAGCAGCGACCCGGCCGCCTTCTATCTGCCGCGGCTGGAATTCACCGCGCTACCGATGTCTGCCGACCGCGGCGCCGGCTGGAAGATGCTACGAGATGCCGGACCGGTTGTATTTATGAACGGCGCATACTACTTGACCCGCCGCGAGGATGTGCTGGCCGCGTTGTGCAGCCCAAATCTTTTCTCCGCGCATTTGGCGTTGCAGCCGCCCGGCAGCCCGGTGCCCGTGCTTCCGTCGGCCTTCGACCCACCCGAGCACACTCGTTACCGCAAAATCCTCCAGCCGTATTTCAGCCCGCAGGCTTTGATGCAATCCAGACCCATCATGGAGAGATATGCCGCCGACATCATCACCGGCCTTGCGCGTGACGGCAAATGCGACGCGATGGCGGACCTCGCGCGATGCTACCCATTCGGTGTCTTCATGGAGCTGTATGGGCTGCCCGCGAAAGACCGCGATGACCTGATCGCCTGGAAAGACGCCGCGGTCGATGGCAAGCCCGAGGGATATGAGCTGTTGTCATACTTCGCCAAGGCCATCGAGGAACGTCGGCAGAGTCCGGGCTCTGACATGCTGTCGCAAATCATGAGCGGCCCAGGTGCACTGACGGATCGCGAACTGCTCGGCATGTGCCACCTGATCGTGTTGTCCGGTCTCGACACGGTCGCCGCGGCGATCGGGTTCTCTTTGCTCGAGTTGGCGCGCGGACCGCAGCTACGCAAAGATCTGCGCGAAAACCCGAGTCAGATCGGGGCGTTCATCGAAGAGATCGTGCGACTCGAGCCCGCGGCGCCGATGGCTGCCCGAGTCACCACCGACTTCGCCAAAGTCGGTGGCATGACGCTTCCTCCCGGTACGCCGGTGCGGTTGTGCACAGCCGCGATCAATCGCGACAACCGCGATCCGATATCCACCGACGAGCTGGTTATGGACGGAAAAATACACCGCCACTGGGGGTTTGGTGGTGGCCCGCACCGCTGCATTGGGTCTCACCTGGCTCGGATCCAGCTGAGCGCGGTACTCACCGAATGGCTAAAGCAGATACCCGATTTCGAGCTGCCACCCGACTATGTCCCCGAAGTCAAGTTTCCGTCCACGTATTTCGCGCTCACGACGCTTCCGCTGAGCTTTACTCGACCAGCAGCGGCGCAACACTAGATGCGATGCCGACGACCGCGGGCAGTTGCTTTTTCACTACGCAGCTGCCCGCGTCGTCGACCAGTAGCTAAAGTGGCAATCTGGCAGCGGTAACTCTGGCGGGTCTGCGCGCGCAGCCCTTTGGAATATCCAGCCAGGTGAGACCGGTGACATTCGACTCGTGTGGGCGAGAGTCCCAGGGTCGGGTGCCGATCGGTGTGCGCGCGATCACGGCAGCGCCGTAGTTGGGGCGAATCATATTCGTGCGCAGCGTACATGGGGCGAACTCGGACAGTGCCTTGGTGTGGCCGCCGACAAGGCGGAACTCAGATGCCATAGAACAGGGCGTTTCGCGACGCTATCGTTGCGGCGCGTCTACGTCAATCGCCACGCGCAGTAGGGCGCAGCCGTAGACGCGTCCGATAAGCCGTCACGCGACGCGCCTCGCAGTAGTGCGCCGCACTATATTGCAGCGCAACGAATTTCAGCTGGTACTGTATGCCCAGTAGTCGTAGTCCCCGGTCGGCTGCGGGCACAGGTCGTGGTATGCGGCCAGGACGAACTGTCCCGCTTCGTCGCTGGTCAGTTGTGGATGATCTTGCACCAGGCCAGCGGCGATCTGAGTACCCGGCATCTGCCGGACCCACAATCTCCTGCACACGCTGTAGCCATCTTCCAGCATCGCCGGATCCGTTCCGGTGATGCCCGCCGCGCGTGCGGCGGCCAAGAAATCCTGAGGTGTGGGGGGTGGCGGTACCGGGCTCGCGCCGGCCGGCGCGGCCAGGCCTACGGAAATGACGGCTCCAACGGCACCGACGAGAACCTTTCCGATCATGAGAACCCTCCTGTTCACTCCATGTAGCTGGTACCGCGGACATCGGATCACCTCGTTTGATCGTCCGCTTCTGCGCGGCGCTCCGGTAGAGGGCTATCTGTTGTGGCATCAACCGATTTGGGTGTGACACCACCGTCACAAGACGGCCGCACCCTTCTCAAGCATCCCGCTCGGTGGACCGTTATGTGTTGTGACGTCAACCGGTTTAGGCGTGACACCACCGGCAAGAGGTCTGAGGTCGGCACTTAACTCCCAGCAAGCCACAAGCTAAATATGCTTTTATACAGTAGTTATGGTGCTCAGTGCTCACATGCCAGACCTCGACTCGCTGGAGGTCTTCGTTGCGATCGCGCAGGCGGGTAGCCTGGGTGGCGCTGCTCGCGAATTGGGACTGACCCAGCAAGCCGTCTCTAGAAGATTGGCTGCACTGGAAGCTAAAACCGGTGTGACACTGGCTATTCGAACTACACGCGGATCGCAGATCACTCCGGCAGGCACGTCTCTGGCCGGATGGGCTTCACAACTGCTCGAGGTAGCCCACGACATCGACACGGCGCTTGGCTCGTTGCGAAATGAAGGCACTCAGCGGCTCACGGTTGTGGCCAGCCCCACGATAGTTGAGTACCTAATGCCGCACTGGCTGTTGTCGCTGCGCGCGGCGGCATCCCGGCGCAACGAAACAGTGCCCAGAATCGATCTGGCCGCAGCTAACAGCGCGTACGCAACGGCCTTGGTGCGTGACGGTGCCGTCGATCTCGGCTTCGTAGAGACTCCGGAACCGCCGGAAGGTTTAAGCCACTGCGTAGTGAGCACCGACGAGTTGGTCGTCGTCGTGTCCCCAAATCACCAGTGGGCGCGGCAGTCGCGCGCCGTTAGCGCGCTCGAGTTGGCACAAACATCACTAGTGTGTCGGGAACCCCGAGCAGGCATCCGCGATTCGCTCGCTGTGGCGTTGCGCCGAGCATTGGGCGTGGAGGTGCAACAAGCGCCGCCCGTACTTGAATTGCCATCCGCGGGCGCTGTGCGCGCTGCCGTCCTTGCGGGCGCAGGGCCTGCCGCGATGAGTCGGTTTGCCGTAGCAGACGATCTGGCAGCTGGCCGACTGTGGGAAGTCGATGTTTCCCAGCTCGATTTGCGC
>NZ_JBAPRN010000118.1:0-25881 GCF_049281135.1 Mycobacterium sp.
GCCTCGGCTTCGGAGATTTGCAGGACGCGCTCGACCAAGTTCAGCACCGGCGTGCCGACCGCCTGGGTCAATCCGTTGGCGGCCGCCGTCGAGGCGCTGAGCACCAGGTCGGTGCCGACCCGGCCCAGCCGCGACTCGAGCACGGCGATCATTCGCGGCTGATTGTTGAGCAGGGCGGCCGCGGCTCGGGTGGTCTTTGGTGCCGCGGGCAGCCTGATCACCCAACCGGTGACTGCGGCACCGATCGCGACGGCGTCGAAGGCGGCCGCGGTCAGCGGCACCAGGACCGCCAGCGGGTTACCGGGATCGGCGAACGGCGCGGTCCGGATCTGCGGCTCTCGTCCCGCGGCGGCCAGGTCGGCGGCGGCGGAGTTCACCACATCGCGCACGGTATCCAGGACGTCGTCGGCGTCGACACCGTCGTCGATCTCGACCACCAGCCGGCCCAAAGCCCCTTCGACGTGGGCGTTGGCCACGCCGGCAATTTTGCGGACCGGATCTTCGACCACTGCCGCATGCTCGTGCCAGCGCGGGAACGGCAGCAGCGGGTCCAGGTCCAGGTGCACTCGTTGCCCGCTCTGCCAGCGCACGGTCGCCGAGGCGCCGTCCCGGTTGCCGTTGGACGGCCGAGTGATCCCCAGCAGGCGTGTCGTCGACTGGCTCACGGAATCGAGCACCGGTTCGGTGAGCGTCTGCACGGCATCTGCTGCCGTCGTGACGCCCTGCACCCCGGCTTGCAACATTTGCACCGCTCCACCGGCGACCCCACCGACCAAGGCGGTTACACCCGGAACTTTCATTACCCATCCTTCACAACGTCTACGGTGTCGATCAGCTCCGCCTCGGCACAGCGGCGGCCGTGGCTGTACGACGAAATGGGGAGAAAGCGGTCACCCCCCGTTAGTAGACGAGCGTACGTGTTACGACAGCATGCAGCCGTGCGAAGAACTCGCACCTGGCCTGTGCGAGTGAGTCGATCCGTCAGATTCGGATCGGATTTATGTGCAACCGCTGATATGGATGCGTCGGCCGGCGCCAACGCAGACGTTGACCGGCGGCGGTGGCGGCGGAGGCGGAAAGTCCCCCGGCAGTGGCGCGTAGTCTGCCGGCGGCGGGACGTAGCCGTTGATCGTGTCAGCAACATTGCTGCACCCGCTCACCGAGATCCGCCGGCCGACGCTTGCACACACGTCGGCGTTGGCCACAGTGGTCACAACGGCATTCGACGTGACGGCCAACACCGCAATCCCTGCGGCGATCCAGGCCCGCACCTGCTTTGGGTTCATGCGGTGCCCTGCCCAAGGAGCGGAGTCCAATTGCAACGTTCCCGGATGTCGGTCAGCGGTTGACGGATGCCTTCGAGCTCGGCTTCCTCCTGCGGATTGTTGCTGAAATAGTTCTGCACCTGGCCCCCGATTTGATCCTTGGGCTGATCCTGCAGTCCGGTGTAGAACCCATTCACGTCCGGGTGGGTGAACAGGTAGGTGGTTAGCGACGTCGCGACACTGGCGGCAACGCCGGCCACGTCTGCGGCTGAGCAATTTGGTGGCCGGGGCGTCGGATCAGCCGCGGCAATTCCTGCGCCGCTGGACACCACCGTGCCGGCAATCACCCCGGCACCAACAGCGCTGACTACGACCCGACGCGACATGAACTTCGAGAGAGACATCACTGGCTCCTTTGTGCGGTCACCGATCGCGGTTGTACCCCGCCTAGAGCTAAACAGATGCGGCGGGTCGCTCTGGCTGATTGACCTCAAAGCAGATCAGCGTGTCGGCGGCAGACCAAACACCGAAAACAGCTCCGGATCAAGAAAAACCACGATCCCGGCTATCCCGGTCGCGCCGCCGGTAATGACGTGTATCGAATGCGCCCGCATCACGTTGTCGGGTGCGCGGCGATACTCGGCGACGGCGGGCTGCCCGTTGGCGGCGGTCGGGACGAGCACCATGTCACCGGGTTCGGCGAACGCTCGCTGAGCCAGGAACCGGGTCACGGCGTCGCGTCCGGTGAACCAGACCGGCAGCGGCGGCATTTCAAGCCTGACGTCTGTTTGCAGCAGCTCGGTGAGCGCCGCAAGATCGGCATTTTCGAAGGCCGCGCAATAGCGGTCGAGCAACTCGCGTCGATCCGTGTCATCGGGCTCGGCCACGTCCTCTTCGCTCGGAGCAACGTCGGCGAGATGAGCGCGCGCTCGCTGCAGCGCGCTGTTGACCGCCGACGGCGTGGTTTCGAGCAGCTCGGCGACTTCGGCGGCGCTGAACTGCACGACGTCGCGCAGGATCAGCACCGCACGTTGACGCGCCGGAAGTTCTTGCAGCGCCGTGGCGACCGCCAGCCGCACACTGTGCCGAGCGTTGAACGCGGTCTCAGGCGTCAACGCATCCGGTAGCGGCTCAAGCCAGTGATGGCCGCCGCTGTGTGCGTCGAGGTCGGTGTCCGGGTCGTCCGAGCCGGCACCCAGACCCGCGGGCAACACCCGGCGGGCCTTGTTTTCCAATGCGCGCAGACAAGCGGTGGTGGCGATCCGGTACAACCAGGTCCGCAGCGCGGCACGTTCTTCGAACGCCGAGTAGCCGCGCCAGCCGCGCACGTAAGTCTCTTGGACGAGATCCTCGGCGTCGTGCACCGAGCCGAGCATGCGATAGCAGTGTGCGATCAATTCGGCACGAAATGGCGCCGCCTGCTCGATGAAATCCTCTTGGGCCGGCACGGTCGTTCTCCTATTGCGGGTGGGTACGCATGCCTACATCAGTACAGAGACATCCGGCCCGGAAAATTCATCGGCCGCGCAGCGATGAATTCCGGCTTCGCGACGTATCCAATCACTATGACCGTTTACCAACCGATTGAGAACCACGTTGATTCGCTGGTCGGCACGACCGCGATCGTGACCGGCGTCAGCCGCGGGTTCGGCCGCGCCATCGCCGCGGCGCTGGCAGAAGCCGGCGCACATGTCGTCGGCCTCGCCCGCGGCCGCGCACAGCTCGACGAGCTGCGCGACGAGCTCGGGAATGCGTTCAGCCCGGTGATCGCCGACGCGGCTGACCCGGATGTTGCCAATCGGCTCATCGATCAGCACCGGCCGCGCACGCTGGTGCTGTGCGCCGGGGCGAGCCCGACGATGAGCCCGTTGCAGGACCAGACATGGGAGAGCTTCAGCCAGACGTGGGACGTCGATGTCGCCCAGGCGTTCCACTGGAGTCGGCATGCGCTGCGGCGCCCGCTGGCACCGGGCAGTTCGGTGATCGCGATGTCCAGTGGCGCCGCGATCAACGGCTCACCGCTCAGCGGCGGCTACGCGGGCGCCAAGGCCGCCGTCAAGTTCATCGCCGACTACGCCGCAATCGAATCGCAGCGGGCCGGCCTGGGCATCGAATTCGTCTCCATCCTGCCGCGGCTGACACCCGCTACCCAGTTGGGCGCCAAGGCGGTCGCGGCGTACGCCGGTCGGCAGGGCGTCGACGTCGAGACTTTCGTCAAGGCCGGCGGGCCCGCGCTCACGGCGGAGCAGGTCGGCCGGTCGGTAGTGGAGCTCGCCACGGGTCGGCACCGGGATCACGGCTCCTACCTCCTCACAGCGGCAGGCCTGTCGGCGCTGGCCGCGAACAACTGAAATCGAAAGGCGGAGAACACCCATGAACACACCCCCGATCGTGTCGGCGCAGGAGTGGACGGCCGCGCATCAAGAGCTGCTGGTGAAGGAAAAGCAAGTGATGCGCGCGCACGACGCGCTCGCCGCGCGGCGACGGCGGATGCCGTGGCTGGCTGTCGACAAGGACTACGAGTTCGAGGGACCCGAGGGGAAGGTCAACCTGCTGGGCCTGTTTCAGGGTCGCCGTCAGCTACTCGTCTACCGCGCCTTCGTCGGGCCCGACATCGACGGCTGGCCCGACCATGGCTGCCGCGGCTGCTCGATGATCGCCGACCACATAGGCAACCTGGCCCACCTCAACGCCCGCGATGTCACGCTGGTGTTCGCCTCGCGTGCGCCGCAACCCGGTATCAAGCGTCTGAAGGAGCGGATGGGCTGGCAGATGCCCTGGTACACGATCACCGACAACTTCGACGTCGACTTCGGCGTAGACGAGTGGCACGGCACCAACGTGTTCATCCACGACGGGGACCGGGTTTTCCGCACCTACTTCATCAACAACCGCGGCGACGAGGTGTTGGGCAACACCTGGAGCTTTCTGGACATGACGCCGCTGGGCCGGCAGGAACTCTGGGAGGACTCGCCGGAGGGCTACCCCCAGAGCGCGCCCTACGAATGGTGGGATTGGCACGACGCATACGGCGAGCACGAGCCGTCACGATGGTTCGGCGAGCCTGATCCGAACGATCCGGACGACCAGCGTCCACCGCGCACCTGACATCGGGGCATCTGTTCGGCAGTAGGTTCTCTTTCGGAGGGACGCCTGAAGGGAGCCGGCATGTCGGGAGCTACCAGTGACGTCTGGGAGGCGATGTCGACCGCCCGGACGATCCGGCGCTTCACCGACGAGCCGGTTGACGACGCCACGTTGGAACGATGTCTGCAGGCGGCGATGTGGGCGCCATCGGGGGCCAACGCGCAGGCATGGCGTTTCGTCGTGCTGCGATCGCCCGAGCAGCGGGCCGTGGTGGCCGAGGCGGCGGCCCGCGCGTTGGAGGTGATCGAGCCCGTCTATGGGATGAGCCGACCGTCCGACGATGACAACAGCCGACGCGCCCGCACCAACCGTGCCACCTACGAGTTGCACGATCGGGCCGGTGAATTCACGTCGGTTCTGTTCGCGCAGAAGCACTTTCCGACGGCGTCGGAACTCCTGCTGGGTGGTTCGATCTTTCCGGCCATGCAGAATTTCCTGCTGGCCGCCCGCGCTCAAGGCCTGGGCGCCTGTCTGACCAGTTGGGGAGCCTACGGCGGCGAGCAACTTCTGCGGGACGCCGTCGGCGTGCCCGACGACTGGATGCTGGCCGGGCACATCGTGGTCGGCTGGCCGAAGGGACGGCACGGACCGGTGCGTCGCCGGCCGTTGGGCGAGGTGGTCAACCTCGACCGCTGGGACGATCTCGCGGCCGAGCGAACCGTGAACCGATCGGAGCGGTGACCCGTTGTCTCAGCCGAGACGCTGCGTGTAACTCGAATGGAGAATTGATTTGTCTACGGCTACACGCGTTTCAGCGTTGGGGCAGGCGATCAGCCGGTATGGATTGGCCCTGACGCTGGCGTGGATCGGATTCGGCAAATACATCAAGATGGAAAGCCGCGTGCTGATCGAGCACAGCCCCTTGATGAGCTGGGTCTACGACGTGTTCAGCGTCAACACCGTGGCGCGCGGCCTGGGGACGCTGGAAATCGTGGCCGCGATTCTGATCGTCACTCGACCGGTATCGCCGCGGCTGTCGGCGATCGGCAGCGCGCTGGCGATCGTGCTGTTCTGTGGGACGTTGAGCTTTTTGTTCACCACGCCCGGTGTTGTCAGCCGGTTTGTCGGCCCGGTGCCGGTGCTCTCGGCGTTGCCCGGACAGTTTCTACTCAAAGATGTTGTGCTGCTGGGTGTCGCGGTGTGGACATTGGGTGAGGCGCTGCAGGCTTCAGCTCTTTACGCCAGCCGTGAACAGGTCGGCGATGGGTCGCGTCCATAGCGGCCGCCGCACCCGATGCTGCTCGACGATGGTGAACCCCGCGCCCTCGAACAGTCGCCGCATCTCGGCGGACGACGGACTGTGCGCGGCTTTCAACCTGCTGGCCGCCGGTAGGAGTGACTGCCGTGAACTCATCGTCGACACGGCCACCAGCCCGCCCGGGGACAGCACGCGGTGGAACTCACGCAATGCCGCCGGCTGGTCGAAGAAGTGGAATGCCGAGGTCGTCACGACCGCATCCAATGCCGCGTCGTCGAAGGGCAACTGCTCGGCCGGGCCGCGCTGCCACTGCACCACGCTCGATCGGGAGCGGGCTTGGTTGAGCATGCCCTCGGACATGTCCACGCCGTAGACCGCGGCGGGGTGCAGGTCGCGTTCGATCCGGTCAGCCAGAATGCCTGTGCCGCAAGCGACGTCGACTATCCGCGCCGACTGGTGGTCGCGCAACTGCGCGACCACCTCGTCGTGCGCCGGGCGGTAGACCCACTGCTGCAGGAACGGCAGGTTGTAGGCCGGGGCAGCCACACCCCAGAGCCGCGTGACGGCGTCGTTGAATCCGCGACGTTGCGGTGTATGCGTCACTTGGCCGAGGTGTAGTAGATCGTGTCGGCCATCGACACCGAGTCGGTGGTCTGCGGGACCGGCGGAAGGCCGTGCTCGGCCAGCAACTCACTCATCGGCCGGCCGACAGAGCGCCAGCCCAGCCCGTCGAGGTATTCCGCGACGTTGGCGCGGTCGCCCTCGTAGCCGAGCTCCTCGAAGTTCAGATCGAAGCCGTGGGCGCGCCACTGCTCGGTGGCCTGCTGCATCAACTCGCGAGCCTTCTCCTTGTCAACGTCGGGCATGTCCGGGATGGCCTCGGTGGCCAGCCGGCTGCCGTCGGCGCTGAGCGCGGAGATGTTGTCCAGCAACCGGTCCTGGGCGTCCGGCGGCAGGTAACCGAGCAGCCCTTCGGCGATCCACGCGGTGGGCTGAAGGTGGTCGAAACCGGCGTCCACCAACGCGGCCGGCCAGTTCTGCCGAAGGTCGATGGCGACCGTGCGGCGTTCGGTGGTCGGGCTCGCGCCCAACTCGGCCAGCGTCTGGGTCTTGAACGCGATCACCTCGGGCTGGTCGACCTCGAAGACGGTCATGTCGGCGGGCCAGTCCAGCCGGTAAGCGCGGGCATCGAGCCCGGAGGCCAGGATCACCGCTTGGCGGATACCGGCGCCGGTCGCCTCGTGGAAGAACGCGTCGAAGAAACGGGTCCGGGCGGCCATCGCGTCGGGCATCTGCTGAAGCTTCCAGCTGGAGTCCTCGGTGTCGACGTTCGCGGCGTCCAACTCCCCGGCGGCCCATCGGGTGAGGAAATCCACCCCGACGGCTCGCACGAGTGGCTCGGCGAACTGGTCGTTGATCAGGGGGTTGTCGGCTTTGGTGGCGACGGCTCGGGCCGCGGCAACCATCGTGGCTGTTGCTCCAACGCTGGTCGCGAGGTCCCAGGTGTCGTTATCGGTGCGCGGCATCGCGTGCTCCTAAGATAGTCGGGACGTACTTAGTTAGCATAACAAGTATTTAGCCGATCTATCAAGTTCTGGCGCCTCCAATCATGCCCCTACTGGCGGTTTGCTCCGGTTGACGACTCAGCGATCCCGTGTTGGGGTTGGTGAATCAAGGAGTCACCGTGACAAATCCGCCGAACCCCGCCCTCGGCCGACGTCGGCTTCTGGGGGTGTCCATATCGGCCGCAGGCGCGATCGCGCTATCGGCGTGCGACAAGCCGCAGCCCAAGGCAGCAGAGCCCGGCACGCCCGCAGAAGGCGAAGTGCCGGTCACTCCACCCGAAGACTTGATGCGCGAGCACGGAGTACTCAAACGCGTACTGCTGATCTATCGCGAAGGAATCCGCCGCCTGCAGGCGAGCGAACAGCTTCCGGTCGACGCGCTCAACGCCGGCGCGGCGATCATTCGAAGCTTTATCGAGGACTATCACGAGCAACTGGAAGAGCAGCATGTTTTCCCGAAGCTGGAGCAGGCGGGCAAACTCACCGACGTCACCTCGGTATTACGCACCCAGCATGCGCGAGGTCGCGTGCTGACCGCCCGGGTGGTCGCCGCCACCAGCGTCGGTGCAGCGCTCGATCAGGCTAAGCGGGAAGCGTTGGTGGAGGACATGTCGGCGTTCATCCGAATGTATGAGCCGCATGAAGCGCGCGAAGATACCGTCGTTTTCCCGACGTTGCGCCAGGTAGTGCCCGCGAAGGAATTTCGCGACATGGCCGATACCTTCGAGGACGAGGAGCACCGGCGATTCGGGCAGGCCGGCTTCGAAGGTGTGGTCGACAAAGTCGCCGATATCGAAAAGAGCCTCGGCATATACGATTTGAGTCAGTTCACACCGAACTAAGTCCGTCAGTGTAGGTCCGTCGTGACTCGCGCGACGCGCCGTCCGATGGCATCGATCCGCTTACGTGTCAGGGCCTCCAGCGGATGGACGGCCACAATCATCGCGACGCGGCCGCGGGGGTCGAAGACCGGCGCGGCGATCGTCGCCACCGGCTGCTCCTGGCGCGCGCTGTCGTCATCGGGTAGGAAGCCAATCGTGGTGAATTCCGTCAGGAGCTGATCGGTGATCTCGCGGACGTGGTCGGGCAGTCCGTCACTGGGCAGCGTTCCCATCACGTGGGCGGCCTGGGTCAATGCCGGCGTCGTGCAGTCCACGTCGAACCCACGCTGACGGGTGCGGGCCAGCACCTTTTCGAGGCGCCGCGTGAGCACATCGTTGGTGGCAGCGCTGCGCTCGATCCAGGCCCGCTGCTCCTCGGGGGTATCCCAGGCGGCGAATGCGACTCCGAAAGGCGGGGCGTAACGGATCCGTTCGCCCGGCGCGCCGCTGGACCGCCGACCGGCGTCCTCAAAGGCAGTGATCACCAGCGAATCGCCGACTCGCTCGACAACCGATGTGGCATAACTGAATTCCCCGGCAAGGTTCAGCGCGGTGATTCGCGCGCTGTGTGCCAGCGGGCGCGCGGTTTCGACCCGCGTCGCCACCACTGCCAGCGCCGGCCCCAACGAAAACGTCTTGTCGATGGGATCACGATTGACCCAACCGCGATCGCACAATGTGGTCAGGATCGCGTGCGCGGTCGCCTGGGTCAGCCCCAGTTCGCGTACCACATCGGAGAACCGGAGCCGGTCTTCGGTGGCGGCGGCAAGCAGCTCGATCACATCGAGCACGCGTGTGGTCGGTGGCGATGACGGAATGGCTTGACTTCCTTTCGCGGCGCTTCGTAGTCTGACCCTCAGATTATCGAGATACTATCTCGAATAGTCGAGAACAGCCAAGCCCGAAGGAGTGCGCGGATGCGTGCGGTGGTGTTGCGTGACGGTCGGCTCGACGTGCGAGAGGTCGCCGACCCGGTGCCGGGATCCGGCGAGATGTTGCTGCGAACGTTGAGTACCGCGATCTGCGCGTCGGACGTGCATTTCATGGATCACCCGGAGATGGGGATCAACGATCCGACCGGCCGTTCGCTCTATGACGCCGACCGCGACATCGTGCTCGGCCACGAATTCGTCGGCGAGGTCATCGGGTACGGGCCGGACTGCACCGAACAGTTTCCGGTCGGCACGCGCGTCACCTCCATTCCCATTCGGGTGGTCAATGGCGGCGCGGACGGCGTGCGGATCATCGGCCAGCACCCGGAGGCGCAAGGCAGCTTCGGTGAATTACTGGTGATCGCAGAGACATTGGCCAAACCCGTAGACGGCGACGCATCAAGCGATGCCGCGGCTCTGACCGATGCGTTCGCCGTCGGTGAGTTCTATGTGCGCTCCGCGCGGATGGAGGCCGGCGAGATTCCGGTCGTCATCGGCGCCGGCGCGATTGGGTTGTCGGCGGTCGCCGCGTTGGCCGCCCGCGGTATCGAGCCGATCATCGTGTCGGACTACAACTCCGAACGCCGCGACCTCGCGTGCAAAAGCTTCGGCGCCCATGTCGCGGTGGACCCGGCCGGACGATCGCCGTTCGATGTGTGGCGGGAGCTGCGTGTCGAGCGCGGACTGTGGGGACCGATGGTTGTCTTCGAATGCGTCGGCGCGTCGGGCCTGATCCAGAAGATCGTCGACTCCGTCGATATCGGGACCCGGATCTATTGCGCCGGAGGCTGGTACACCGGCGACTCGCTGAACATCACCGACGCGACCCGCCAAGGCGTCACCATCCAATTCGGCGGCGGCCCGCACCCGCAGGACTGGTACGGCACACTTGACGCGATCGTCGCGGGGCGACTGGATCCGCTACCCAGTGTCGGAGCGGTCGTCGGTCTCGACGAGGTGCCCGATGCCCTTGACTCGGCCCGAAAGTCCACTGGGCCAGCGCGAATCATCGTCCACCCGAACGGAGATGTGAAGTGAGCGAGCGAGAAGATCGTCAAGACATCGCTGAAGTGCTGCTGCGCTATGCGACGGGCATCGATCGCCGGGACTGGCCGTTATTCCGCACGGTGTTCACCGACGACTGCGAGCTGAACTACGGCGAGGTTGGTTCCTGGAAGGGCGTCGACGCGATCACGGAGTTCATGCAGCAGGCGCATTCGATGGCAAGCCACACCATGCACCGGTTGACCAATCAGGTGATCACCGTCGACGGCGACAAGGCGGAATCGCGAACCTATGTCGACGCGCTGATCATGGTGGGCGATAACAACTCCGGGGTCAATGCCGCCGGCTTCTACGACGACGAGCTGGTCCGCGGCGACGACGGGTGGCGGGTCGCCCGTCGCCGATTCACCCAGGTGCGGATAGCACCGGTGGGGGATCCGTCATGACATTCCCAGCCAAGTACGGCCCGTGGGCGCTGGTGGCCGGCGCATCCGACGGTGTGGGCGCCGCGTTCGCCCAGGGGATCGCCGAGCGCGGCGTGAACGTCGTGCTGGTCGCGCGGCGCCAGGCGCTGCTCGACCAGGTAGCGGCCGGAATCGCCGATCGCACCGGCGCCCAAACCCGCACGCTGGCAATCGATCTCGCTGATCGTGGCGCCACGTCCGCGATCGCTGCCGCCACCGATGACCTCGAGATCGGCTTTCTGGTGTACTGCGCCGGGGCCGACCCGAACTTCGAGCCGTTTCTGGCCAACTCGATCGAGACCGCCGAGGCGATGGTGCAGCGCAACTGCATCGTGCCGATGCAGTTGTGCCATCACTTCGCCCCGCCGATGGTGCAACGGGGTAGCGGCGGCATCGTGTTGTTCGGCTCGGGCGCCGGGCTTGCCGGCGGACCGAACATGGTGGCCTATGGCGCCACCAAGGCGTTCGACATGGTGTTCACCGAAGCACTGTGGAGCGAGTTGCACGACAAAGGGGTCGACGTGCTCGGCCTGATCCTCGGCAAGACCAACACACCGGCGCTCCGGCGACTCGAACACAGCCGCGGTCATCTGAGCTCTGAGGACACGGCGCCGCCGGATGCCGACAGCGTCGACCAGGTGATCGCCGAGGCGTTCGAAAACCTCAGCAACGGACCGACTTTGATGGTCGGCGAAATGATGCGCGCCGTCGTGCCGATGCTCGCGTCGCTGACCCGCAACGAGGCCGTCAGGCTCATGACGCAAGCGCAGGCAGCGGCCATGGGCAGCGACTGACCCGTCAGCGGCCAACCTGTTTGATGAACACGCTGACCCGGTTGATCATCCCGTCGGGATTCTGTTCGAACACAAGGCATTCCGGATATTCGGTGGGCACACCGTCGGCCTCGAAGGTCTCGCTTAGCTCGACATAGCACAGCCGATCCGACGCGTGTGAGATTCGATGCACGTCTAACCGGTAGCCCTCCGGCTCGGCGAACACGCCGCGCAGGAATTTCAGATACCGCTGCTTGCCCTCGATGACGTCGCAGTACGGACCCTCTCGGATCAGATCCTCGTCCGCGATCGTGGCCGCCAAGCCGTCCCAGTCGTGCACCGCCAGACACGCCAGATAACGCTCGACCACACCGGCGTCATCAGTTTGACCCATTGCATATTCCTACGCTTAGCGAGCCGGGCCATCAATGCCAAACATCCCAGGCCCCTGAAGGACCTGGGATGTTTGGCTGTGCTGTTCAGACCTACAGACCGAGGAAGGCCAGCGGGTCGATTGCGGAGGCCGCAGAGGTCGCCGCGTCGAATGCGGCACCCGGGTCCAGCGCCGAAGCGGCATCGATGCCAGCCACCAGCGAGTCCAGGTTGAGGTCGCCCCATGGCGTCACCAACGTGTCGGAGACGGTGCCGGCAGCGCCACTGACGCCCGGGATTGCGCTGTAGACGTTCTCGATACCGTCGCCGAGGTTGAAGACGTCGTACACCGATCCCACTGTCGGCAGTGCCGTCGAGCCAGATTCACCGGCCGCGGCTGTGACGGTTGCGACGGTGAACTCGGTGTTGGTGAGGCCCAACAGGTTGGTCACGTCCTCATTTCCGACGATACTTCCGACCTCGGTCCCGGTCCTGTCGTAGATGTTGAAGTCCTGCGCCGCCAGCGGAATCACGAACGGCGTGCCGCCGAGAACAAGGGTCGGCGTGCCGCCGCCGAGGTCCAACAGCGGTGGTACACCGACGAGTTGGTTGACCGGTTCGAAGCCCTCGCCTCCGCCTTCGGCCGCTGTCAGGGTGGGGTCGAAGGTGGTGCCGCCGATGGTGAAAGCGTCGGCGCCGATGCTGCTGTCGCCTGCCTCTAGACCGGTGAAGGCGTCGCCGGGGCTGAGCGGGGCAGCGGCGTCGATGCCGCCGAACAGCGAGTCCAGGTTGACGTTGCCGAACGGCGTCACCAGGGTGTCGGTGACGGTGTCGCTCCCGGCGGTCGCACCCGGGATCGCGGTGTAGACGTTCTCGTACCCGTTGCCCAGGTTGAACGCGTCGTAGACCGATCCCACCGTCGGCAGGTCCGAAGCGCTTCCACCGTCGGCTGCGGTGGCACCGGTGACGACGAGTTGAGTGTTGGTGAAGCCCAACAGGTTCGTGACATCCTCGCCGGTGGTAATGGTCCCGATGTCGGTGGCACTCGACCCGCTGCCGCTGTAGACATCGAAGCTTTGGGTAGCAATGTCGTTCCCGGCGTTGGAAGGATCACCGAGCGACGAGCCACCGATCTCCAACAGCGGCGCAACTGTCGCAAGCGGGGCGACCGGAGTGAATCCTTCGACCTCGGCAGCGCCGGTGCCGGTGAAGGGGTCCAAGGTGAAGCCGCCGATGCTGAAAGCGTCTGTGGCGCCGGTGATGTTGCCAACCTCGAGACCGGTGAAGGCGTCGCCCGGCTGCATCGGATCCGCAGCGTTGAAGCTGAACAGCGAGTCCAGGTTGACGTCGCCGGTCGGCGTCACCAGGGTGTCGGTGACGGTGCCGTCTGTTCCGGGGGTGGCGGTGTAGATGTTCTCGTACCCGTTGCCCAGGTTGAACACGTCGTAGACCGATCCCACCGTCGGCAAATCCGAGGCGCTTCCACCGTCGGCGGGGGTGTCACTGGCAACGGTGAACTCGGCGTTGGTCAAGCCGAAGAGGCTGGCAATCGTCTCGTTGCCCTGGATACTCCCCAAGTCGGTGCCTGAGGCGTTGAACACCTCGAAGTCTTGGCTAGCAAGGGGAGAGCCGAGCGCTACGCCGCCGCCGAGGGTCAGCACCGGTGCTGAACCGCTGAGCGGAGCGACTGGGTCGAAGCCCTCGACGCCAGGCGAGGTGAACGGGTCGAAGGTGAAGCTGCCGATCGTGAAGGCGTCCGCACCGTCGGCGCTGACGTCGGCGGCAGCGACAGCCACCTGCAGAAAAGCGGTGGTCAACAGTCCGCCAGTGGCCGCTAGACCAGCCAGGACCAAACGATGATGCATGTGAAGCTCCTACTTATCCGGGTTTGTGATGCAGGGCGGGCGTGGTTGTTACTTGTGAGTAACGACACGGGAGATTACTCAGGAGTAATATAGAAAGTCAATACAGTTTCTTGGGCAAATCTCAGGTTGCCAACGGATTCCCAGCTAACTGACACCGCGTCAACAGGGCAAAGCCGCCAAAACGGCCCACTAAATCGCAGCTCAGATCCATGCTCTGGCAAGCACCATCGCCGGACACGGGCTGAGTCGATTTGCAACGACACTCAGGCAGGGCTCAGTCACCCCGGTACGGCGTCCCGCCGACTTTGCTGGCTAGCGTTAGTAACGACGGCCTTAAACGCCAAACATCCCAGGCCCCGAGGGACCTGGGATGTTCGGTAGTGCTGTTCAGACGTGTTCGCTGATCCTCGTTACAGACCGAGGAAGGCGAGCGGGTCGATACCGGTGGCTGCAGCAGACGCCGCGTCGAGACCAGCGGTGAAGGCAGCACCCGGGTCCAGCGCCGAAACGGCGTCGATGCCACCGACCAGCGAGTCCAGGTTGAGGTCGCCCCATGGCGTCACCAGTGTGTCGGTGACGGTGCCGCTGGTGCCACTGGCGTCCGCGATGGAGCTGTAGACGTTCTCGATCCCGTTACCGAGGTTGAAGACGTCATAGACCGAACCCACTGACGGCAGATCCGCGGACGTGCCGGTGACACTTGCGACGGTGAACTCCGTGTTGGTCAAGCCCAACAGGTTGGTCACATCCTCATCGGTGCTGATGTTGCCGACCTCGGTGGCGCTCGCTCCGGTGCCGTCGTAGACGTTGAAGTCCTGCGTCGCCAGCGGGATGCTGGGGTCGTCCGGAATGGGAATGCTAAGGACGCCGCCGCCGAGGTTCAACAGCGGTGGTACACCCAGGGTCTGGGTGACAGGGTCAAAGCCTTCGGCTCCGGTCGGAAGGCCCGTAACCTGGTTGGTCAGGATGGGGTCGAAGGTTGTGTCGCCAATGCTGAAGGCATCGGCGCCGATGGAGCTGTCGCCCCCCTCGAGTGCGGTGAACGCGGTGAAGGCAGCGCCCGGGTTGAGCGGGTCGGCGGCATTGATGCTGCCGAACAGTGAGTCGAGGTTGATGTTGCCGTAGGGCGTCACCAGGGTGTCGGTGACGGTGCCGCTGGATCCCGGAGTGGCAGTGTAGACGTTTTCATACCCGTTGCCGAGGTTGAACGCGTCCAACACCGTTCCGGTCGCCGGCAGGTCCGCGGCTTGCGAACTGGTGTCCCCGCTGGCGGCGGTGGAACCGGTGACGACGAGCTCCGTGTTGGTCAAGCCCAACAAGTTGGTCGCATCCTCGCCGGTGGTAATGGTCCCGACGTCAGAGGCGTTCGACCCGGTTCCGTCGTAGACGGTGAAGTCTTGGGCGTCGATACTGTCGCCTGCAACAGAGGGATCACTGAGCGACACGCCGCCGATGTTCAGCAGCGGCGCCGCGCCGGCAGTGGAGGCGACCGGGTCAAAGCCCTCGCCGCCGGCCGCCAGGGTGGGGTCCAGGGTGTAGCCGCCGATGGTGAAGGCGTCTTGAGCGACGGCGCTGTTGACGAGACCGGTGAAGGCGTCGCCCGGCTGCAGCGGCGCGGCGGCGTCGATACTGCCGAACAACGAGTCGAGGTTGACGTTGCCGTACGGCGTGACCAGCGTGTCGGTGACGGTGTCGGCTCCGCCGCTGGTGCTGGGGATCGCGGTGTAGACGTTGTCGTATCCGTTGCCGAGGTTGAAGGAGTCATACACCGATCCCACGGTCGGCAAAGCCGAGTCAGCCTCACCGCTGGCGGGCCAGACGTCGCTGACAGCGAATTGTGTGTTGGTGAAGCCCGCCAGGTTCGTCACGTCCTCACCGGCGTCGATGCTGCCGAGATTGGTGCCGCTGGAGCTGTACACCTCGAAGTACTGGGGGCCAGTATTGAGGTCATCGACTGTTGCGCCGCCGAGGGTCAACAGCGGGGGCGCACTGCTGAATGGGTCGACAGGAGCGAAGCCCTCGGTCTCGATGCCGTAAGGGGCGACCTGATCTAGGGCGCCGGGATTGCCATTAGGGAGGAGGGGGGTGGTAAACGGGTCGAAGGTGTAGTTGCCGATGGTGAAGGCGTCCGCGCCAGTAGCGCTGACGACATCGGTGCCGGTATCGGCGACGGCGACAGCTGCCTGCAGAAACGCGGTCGTCAACAGCCCGCCAGTGGCCGCCAAGCCAGCGAGGATTACGCGATGATGCATGAAGGGGCTCCTAACGCACAGTTTTCATAGCGTTCCGAACTCAAGCCGTTCGAAGCACTGAGAAAACGCTGAGGGATATCTGAATTGGATCTGAGAAATTTCACGTCAGATGTTGCACGTCACATTTGGCCCGTGGCAACGCATCGGGGCGAACTCACAGCGGGACGTCTAGTAACTACCTTTGTACCAACGACGTGTTAGGAAACTGGAGCGCCGCTGCTGGGTCGCCGCGCCCTATACTTCGAGCCATCCCGGAACGGGATTCTCACTATCGGAGAAGCTGTTCTCCGCTCGCCGAGGAGATGGGTCGGACGATGGCAGGAGCCTGCGACGGCAAGATCGCCCTGGTGACCGGCGCCAGCCGAGGGCTGGGCAAGGCAATCGCGCAGCGATTGGCCGAAGAAGGCGCGACGGTCGGGCTCACTGCCCGCACCCTCGAGCCTGATCCGAAATATCACGGGTCGCTGCAGCAGACGCTCGACGAGATCACCACCGCCGGCGGCACGGCCATCGCCATCCAGGCTGACTTGTCCAAATCCGAAGACCGGGAACAGATATACGCAAAGCTGGTCGAAGAAGCCGGTGCACCAGACATTCTGGTCAACAACGCCGCGGTGACGTTCCTGCGGCCACTCGACGAGTTTCCGGAGCGGCGCGCACGGTTGATGATCGAAATGCACCTGTTGGCACCGATGCATCTGTCCCAGCTGGCGATCCCGGCCATGCGCGAACGGGGCTGCGGCTGGATACTCAACATCACCTCGCTCAGTGGCGATATGCCTGAGGGGCCGCCGTTCTCCGAGTTCGACCGCACCGCCGGCTTCGGGGTATACGGCACGGTCAAGGCGGCACTGAACCGCTTCACGAAAAGCCTTGCGGCCGAGCTGTATACCGATGGGATCGCGGTGAACGCGGCGGCTCCGTCGAACCCGGTGGCGACCCCCGGCGCCGGGACTCTCGATCTGGCCAAGACCGACACCGAAGACATCGAGCTCATCACTCAAACCGCGCTGACCCTGGTTACGGGAGACCCCACAACGATGACCGGCAGGATTGCGCACACGCAGCCGTTTCTGCGTGAAATCGGGTGGTTGCACTGACCGACCCGTTGCTCGTCCAGCTTGCTGAGCGACTTTCGTCACGAGACGTTTCTGCGCTGGAGTCGTTGGCCGGTGGTGCTTCAAGCCTGACCTACGCAGGACAGCGCGGAAATCAACGCGTGATCGTCAAAGTAGCTCCGCCGGGAGTACCCCCGATCGCGCATCGTGACGTGTTGCGGCAAGCCCGCATCATCCGGGCGCTGAGCCCGACAGCGGTACCGGTTCCGGAACTGCTTTTCGAGGACCCCGGTGACCCGCCCGACGTGCCGCCGCTTTTCGTGATGTCTTTTATTGACGGGAACAACTGTGAGCCGCTCTTCGACGATCTCGACGGTGGGCCCGAACCCGTCGTCGCGGAACGATTCAAGAATGCGGCCACGGCGATGGCCCAGCTGCATCGGCTTGCTCGCGACGCCGTGGGGCTGGCGTCGGAGCCGGTCACCGGGTTGCGTGACGAAGTCGAGCGGTGGTGCCGCACGCTGGAGACCACCGATGCCAAGCTCGCACCTGGGTGGCGCGAGGTCGCGACCGCGCTGCGATTCAGCGCACCGCGGCCCCTGCCGCCCGCCATCGTGCACGGCGATTTTCGGCTCGGCAACCTACTAGCCGAGCAGGATCGCATCACGGCCATCATCGACTGGGAGATCTGGTCGGTCGGGGATCCGCGCGTCGACGCCGGATGGTTTCTGACCAACTGCGACCCGCGCACCTACCGCCGCCCCACCCGATACGCCGCGGCGGTACCGTCGCTCGACGAGCTGGCAACGAGCTACCGCACTGCGATGGGAAGCGAAGTGCCAGAGCTGGATTGGTTCTGCGCACTGGCCTGCTTCAAGTCGACCGCGACGTGGTCGCTGATCGTCAAGCACAACCGCCGGCGCAGCACGCCGAATCCCGAATTGGAGGCGATGGCGTCGACGCTGCCGCACCTGCTGTCGCGGGCGCGCAAGTTACTCGGTTAGCTCCGCGGTATGCCGGCAAGCTGGTCGGCGAACTTGGCCTCGGCCGCTGCCCTCAGCCGCAGAATGTGTTCGGACGGAAACACGTCGGGTGACGGCGTGCGATCTTTGAGCAGTAACCGCGCGAGCGTGACCTTGTGCACCTCGGTCGGACCGTCGGCCAACCCCAACACGAACGACTCGACAAGGTGCTGGACGAACGGCATTTCGTGCGTCGTGCCCAGCGATCCGTGCAGTTGCAGCGCGCGGGCCGACACATCGTGCAACACCTTCTGCATCATCGCCTTGACCGCCGAGATGTCCGCCCGCACGGCCTTGTAGTCGTTGTGCTGGTCGATCTTCCACGCGGTCTGCAACGTGAGCAGCCGGAACGCCTCGATCTCCATCCATGAGTCGGCGACCATCTGCTGGACGAGCTGTTTGTCGCTCAGCATCTGCCCCTGGGTGTGGCGGGAAACGGCACGCTCACAAAGCATGTCGAAGATCCGACGAACCAGGCCGACGGTGCGCATCGCGTGGTGAATCCGGCCGCCGCCGAGCCGGGTCTGCGCGACGACGAACGCACCGCCGCGCGGACCGAGCATGTGATCGGCGGGAACCCGGACGTTCTCGTACCGCACATAACCCTCGCGGCCGCCACCGCCGAGCGGCTGGTAACCCAGACCCACATCACGCAGGACGTTGATGCCCGCCGTCTCAGCGGGCACGACGAACATCGAATGACGTTGATACGGTGAGGCATCGGGATCCGTCACCGCCATCACGATCAAAAACGACGCCATCGACGCAAACGACGAGAACCACTTCTCGCCGTTGATCACCCAGTGATCGCCATCCTGGACCGCGCTGGTGGTGAACTCTTTCGGATCGGCGCCGCCCTGCGGCTCGGTCATCGAGAAACAGGAGATAATCCGATTGTCCAGCAGCGGCTCGAGATAACGCTGCTTGAGTTCGGGGGTGCCGTAGTGGGCCAGAATCTCGCTGTTTCCGGAGTCCGGCGCTTGTGAACCGAAGACGATCGGTGCGCATTCGGAGCGGCCGAGTATCTCGTTGAGCAACGCCAGCTTCACCTGGCCGTATCCGGGACCACCCAGGTGCGGTCCCAAGTGGGTCGCCCACAGCCCGCGTTCCTTGACGATCTTCTGCAGCGGCGGAATCAGCGCCTGGCGCACTGGGTCGTTGAGGTCGTGAGACTCCTTGACGATCAGGTCAATTGGCTCACATTCTGAACGTACGAACTCGTCAACCCACTTGAGTTGTCCAGCCCATTCCGGGTCAGTCGAGAAGTCCCAAGCCACCGATCGTCCTTTCGCTACTCAATTGCTACGGCCCGCCGCGCTCTGGCGGACGACGCCGGAATCGGTCAGCTCGGCGACCGCGCTGTCGTCGAATCCCAGTCCGGCCAGCACGGCCTCGGTGTGGTCGCCGGGCAGCGACGGCGACTGTGGGGGCGCCGGTACGGTGCGGGAAAAGCGCGGCGCCGGCGCGGGTTGTGGCACGCCGTCGATCTCGATGAACGTCTGCCGCGCGACGTTGTGCGGATGGCTCGGCGCCTCTGTGATAGTCAATACTGGGGTAGCGCACGACCCCGGTGTGCCGAGTTGCTGCTCCCACTCGGCACGCGTCTTCTGTAAAAGCCGCGCGGCCAATGCTTCTCGATGGGCGCTCCACGCCGACGGCGCATCGTCATCGTGAGGTACGTCCACCTCGAGGCGTTGACAGAGCTCGGCATAGAACTGCGGCTCGATCGCTCCCAGCGCGACATGCTTGTCGTCGGCGGTCCGGTAGACGCCGTAGAAATGCGCCGCACCGTCGAGGATGTTGTCGCACCGATGATCGCGCCAGGTGCCGGCGTGCACCATGCCGTAGTAGGGGGCCATCATCGTCGCCGCCCCGTCGACCATCGCGACGTCGAGCACCTGACCCTCACCGGACTGGCGGGCCTCCAGGATTGCGCTGAGCAAACCGATGGCGAGCAGCAGGCCCCCGCCGCCGTAGTCGCCGATGAGATTCAATGGTGGAACCGGGTTTTCGGCGGTGCCGATGCCGTGCAGCGCGCCGGTCAACGCGATGTAGTTGATGTCGTGGCCGGCCCGGTCGGCGTATGGGCCGTCCTGGCCGTAGCCGGTCATCCGCGCGTACACCAGCCGTGGGTTGGCGTCGAGCAACTCGTCGGGCCCGATACCCAGGCGTTCGGCCACGCCGGGTCGGAATACGTCGACGAACGCGTCGGCATCGGCGACCAGTCGCCGTACCAGCTCAGGGCCGCGCGAGTCTTTGAGGTTGACCGCGATCGAGCGCTGGTTGCGCCGCACCGTGTAGTCAATGGGCAGCTTCCCGTCGACCTCTCGAACATGGTCCACCCGAACCACTTCAGCGCCGAGGTCGCCGAGCAGCATGCCGCAGAACGGTCCGGGCCCCAGCCCGCCCATCATCACTACTCGCACCCCGCGCAGCGGGCCCGTCATGACGACCACGACTGCCGGCGCGCCGCGGCCTCGTCGGTCGCATGGCTGAGTACCTGGTTGCGGTTCTCCAGTTCGAGCGCGGGTTCCAATCCGGCGGCGTCGGTGTTGACCTGCAACGCGCGTTTCGTTAGTTGCACGCCCAACGGCGTGAGTTCGGCTATCCGTGAGGCTATTTGGAGCGCACGGTCAGCGAGACTCGCGGGCGCGACGATTTCGCTGACCAGCCCGCGGCGGTCGGCTTCCTCAGCGGCGACGGTGCGGGCGGTCAGCATCCAATCGGCGGCCACGCTGGTCCCGACAATACGCGGCAGGAAGTAGCTCATCCCCATCTCAGCGCCGGAGAGTCCGAGCAGGATCGCTCCGTTGCCGAATGTCGCTGCGGTCGAGCAGATTCGGATGTCGGCGGCCAGGCACAGCGCCAGACCCGCACCAACACATGGACCGTTGACCGCGGCGATCACCGGTTGCGGGATGTCGCGGACCGCCTGCGGCAGTGCAGCCATCGATTCCTGGAATCTCAGGCGATCGATTGCCGGCGCGGTCGCGTCCGGTATTCGCGGGCCGAAATCGCGCATGTCGATGCCCGAGCAGAAGCCACGTCCCGCGCCGGTCAAGACGACGGCGTTCACCGAGCTGTCCGACCCGAGGGCGACAAGGGTCTGGGTGAGCTCGCCGACCATGACGTCGTTGATCGCGTTGAGCCGCTCGGGCCGGTTCAGCTGCAGTACGGCCACGCCAGTGTGCGGTCGCTGCACGCTCAACGTGTCGGTCATGGTTGATCGAGCTCCCTTCTTTGCGAGCTCTGAGACACTCATTCGCCAATCAGGAGAATGCTATTCTTCCCGACCGCTCGCGCGCAATCGCGACTAGACGAAGTCAGATCCTCCATCGACGTTCACCGTCGCGCCGGTGACGTACCCATTCCGCTTCGAGGCGAGGTAGGTGGTGATGGACGCGATCTCCTCGGGCAGCCCGGCGCGACCGAGGTCGCACGGTTGGTGGAAGTTGTCGTCGATCCAGGTCATGACGTCGTGCGGGTCGGATGCGTCGAGGCCGTCGGCGGCGAGGATGTCCTTGAGGTTTTCGGTGAAGCTTGCTGTCACGATGGTCCCCGGACAGACGCAGTTCACCAGAATACCGTCCTTGGCAAGGCTTTTCGACAGGTTCTTGGTGACGCTGGACAGGGCCGCTTTCGAGGCCGTGTAGGCGACGATGCGGGGGTTCTGCCGCTGGATGGAATGCGCGGACAAGGTGACGATGCGGGCCCAGTCCGCGGTGCGCAGCATCGGCAACGCGGCGCGAATAGAACGGACGCCCGCCATGGTGCCCAACGTGAAGGCGGCGTCCCATTCGGCATCGTCCATCTGCTCGAAGTACCCGTCGCCCGGCCCGATGGTGTGGACCAGGCTGTTCAGCCGTCCAAATCGGTCGGCAACCTCGTCGAACCCGCGGGCGATCGACGCGGCATCGGTCATGTCAACGCTGATCCCGACGGCGTCGGGTGCGCCAGCAGCTCGCAGCGATTGCACGGCCGCGTCCAGGGCTGCCCTACCCCGCGCCATCACCGCGACACTGGCGCCTTCGGCTGCCAGAGTCTGCGCGATCGCCAGCCCCATACCCTTGCTGCCGCCGGTGACGACGGCGGTCGATCCGGCCAGGCCCAGATCCATTGCTGCTCCTTACAGTCATTCCTGCGCGGCGATGTCAACGATAATTTCGGGCTTCACTCCCAGGCCACGCAGGCAGAACCGGAGAGCTCGTCGTCTAACCTCGGCGCGTTCGTAATTAGCTGCGGCCCATTGTCGTTCAGTGCTCGCCCAAACCACGCCCTGAATCGACTGTGCTTCGGCCACCGGATCGACGTCGTGAAACACGCCGTCCCTCAGCCCATCGTTCAGCTGCTCGATCAGCGGTTTGAGCATCTCTTCAAAGGCGGGCTGAATCAGCTCGGGAGCGGCGAACATCTGCGACTGGGCCTCCAACGACAAGAGCCGCAGATCGGATTTGATGTTCTCGTCGAACGCCAAGTCGAGCCGACCGTCGATCCAGGCGGCAACGGCCTCGACCGGGTCGCCGGCCTTCGCCATCTTCCTTTGTAGCCTTCGCTTCTCGGCGTGGGCCATCTCGAGAAATACCGCCGCAACTAGCTGGTCCTTCGATTCGAAATGCCGGTAGAACGCTCGGGTGCTCAGCTCGGCACGATCCAGGACGGCGGCAACGCTGAGTCCCCGAACTCCTTGTTCGCGCAGGGCTTCTGAGGCGGCGGCGACGATGGTGCGGCGCACGTCGGGGTCTGGAGCGAGCTTGTTCCGTCGCCGCGTACGGGGGGCGGTCATCCGGTCGCGTCGTAGGTGCGCAGGTAGTCGGCGAATTGTTCGCGGACTGCCTCGGGAGTCAGCCCGTAGTCGGACAGCTCGTAGTCGTGCGCGCCACGCGAGCCGGGCTTGTGCTCGCCGGCCCACTGCTCGACCGCTCGCTCGGTATCGTCGGAAAACGTCAGGCCCAACGATGCGTAGCCGGCCTGCAACGCGCCGACCGGATCGTCCTGCAAGTCCGCAAAGGCGACATCGGCGAACCGGCTGTCACCGACGCGCTGGCGGAAGTCCATCGCCCGCCGAATGGCTTCCGCCCAGCTCGCGAGCTGCTCTGCACCCAGCTCCTCGGGGTCGTCGCGGTCGCTGCTCCAGCTGCGCACATACCTGATCAGGCTGCACACCGAACCCATGACTTTGGCGGGATCGCGATGGCTCCAGAGGAATTTCGCATTCGGGTACGCTTCGATCAGTGCGTCCAGCGCGAACATGTGCACCGGAGTTTTCAGGTGCCACAGCGTCGGCGGGCAATGCCACTGCAGAAGTTTGAGCACCCGACGGTGGAAGGTGTACGTCTCGCGCATGTCGCAGTGCATCAGCCAGTCCAGGTAGCTAGGGACCCGAACCGCGCCGTCGAAATGGAAGGTGCGAAAACTCATGCCCATCAGGTCCTGGCATTCGGTCGCCGCCGTCGCCTCGGAGTTGTGCATCGTCTTCATCAGCGGGAACATCTCGTCGAGCATCCGCAGGCCCTCTTCGGCCTGCGCGATGCGGGGGTCGGAGTCTTGGGTGGCCGTCTCAGGCGGGGGAGTGGGCGCCTGCGATTCCCACATCCGCAACGAACGGAACTGCGGATCGGCGGCTACCAATTGGCTCAGCGCCGTGGTTCCGGTTCGGGGCAGCCCGATGACGAAGACGGGTCCGCCCACTACCTCGTCACCGATCTCCGGGTGCTGTGCGTAGGTGTCTTCGACCTTGAGTCGCTGGATCAGCGCGTTGCTGATGGTGGCGTGCTGGATGACGTTGCCTATCTCGGACAGCTCGGCCTCGTTGTTCAGAGCGTCGACAGTGCGCTCCAAACCCTCACGGTAATAAGGCGATCCGAAGTGATTCAGCCCTGTTGCGGCGCGCGCGCCGTCTTCGAGTTCGTCGGCAGAAAACGTCACAGGGCGAACCTTTCGTGGACGGCGTGCCGGCGTCGTTCGACCACCGATGCGCGTTGGTCGGCGGAGATCCTGGCGGTGTCCATGGGCAGCGCGGAGGCGACCTCGTCGAATGCGACAACCGTGCTGCTCGGTGTCGGCGCAGTATCGGTGCGGACGCAGCGCAGGATCATCGCGCCGTTGCTGAAGCCCGCGGTGTCCAGCCAATTGGCCACCCCGGGATCGCGTCCGCACACCACCACTCGCACCAGGCCGTCGGAATCCACCACCGCCTGATGCGCGTTCAGGCTGGATTGGTGGCGGCCGTAGTGGATCGTCTCCCACCACGGGTTCCCGAGCGAATAGCTCCAGTAAACCCCTTGGGGCGGTTCAACTTCGAGGATCAACGCTTGCTCAGGGTCGAGTTCCCAGCGCCCGATCACGGGCTTGTTCTCCGCGGCCGCGCCTATCGCGGTGCGATCGATCGGCGGCAGAAAGCCGTTCGGCGGCGCCGCCGCACCGAACTGCAGGAAGAACTCGAGATTGTCGTGTACGAAATCACCGAGGGCGACCAACTGCCGCGACACCACTACGTCGGAATCGACGTCGACGGCCTCACGCCGCACCGGATCGCCGATCCGTTCAATGCGCAACGACGACGGGGTCTCGATGTCCCAGTCGTAAAAGAAGTGTCGAACGGTCAGCGTCGGATGCGCACCGTCGATCGGCATCCAGTTGCCGTCGTGCTGGTCGGCGGACAACACCACCTCGAAGTTGCCGTCACCGTCGGTGTCCAGCTCGTCGACCAGTGCATTCGCGGTAGAGACGATGCCATTCATCGTCTGCAGCCCGACATACCTTGCGGTACCGCGGTTGCCGGACAGCCGATAGCTCTCGCCACCACGCATTGTCGCCCGGGTGTACAGACAGTCCGGACATTCCATCCCCCAGGTGAGGATGTCGCTCGTGCTGGCGCGCTGGACGCGCAGAATCGGATCGGGATCGAATCGCAACGCCTCGTCGACGCCAGTCGCCAGCAGCACCAGCAGATGCCGCATTCCCGCCGCGAGATCGACCCGATTTCGGCTTGCGGCATCGGATTCGACGATCCGCGCCGCAGCGTTGAGCTGGTCCATCAGATGCGACCACGCCGCAGGCAAGCCCACGTCACCGCCCGCCGGCGCCTCGGTGGACGCCTCGGCGATGGAGTGCGGCAACCACGCCATCGGTCGCTGCACAGCGCTCACACCGTCACCGCGTCTGCATGCATAGCTGCGCCTTATCTGAGAACATCATTTTCGTTTAGTACCCGACAACCATGACAGTGGACCCGCAGCCTGTCAATGGCGGGACCGAAAGCGCCGGTTTCGGGCCTTTTGTGTCGACGCGCAAAGCCCGGGCTGTAAGAAGGACTCGTGACAGATCTCGAAACAGCCGATGGCGTGACGATCGTCCGGTTCGACAACGCGCCGGTGAATGCCCTCGACCTCGACTTGCTCGAGCTCATCATCGCCTCGATGCACAGCGCCGAGGGTCCGGTCGTCATCACCGGTGCCGGTCGGGCCTTCTCGGCCGGTGTGGACCTGCGCGCTCTCGCCGATGGTGGAACCGACTACGCCAGGCGATTCATTGAAGCGCTGTCGGAGGCTTTTCTCGCGATCTATGACCACCCGGCGCCGGTGGTCGCGGCAATCAACGGCCACGCGATCGCGGGCGGGTGCGTGTTGGCCATGTGCGCCGATGTGCGACTGATGTCCGGTGGGACGATCGGCCTCACCGAACTCGCGGTCGGTGTCCCGTTCCCGGTGGCGGCGCTCGAAATCTGCCGGGACGCGATGGGGATATCGGCGGCTCGGGCGGCGTTGCAGGCCAAGACAATCGACGCCGACACTGCGGTGGCCCGCGGATGGATCGATGCGGTAGTCCCGAAGGATGAGGTGCTGAGTCAGGCGCTGGGCACCGCGCGCGAACTCGGCCAGTACTCGCCGGCCGCCTACGCCGCCACCAAGAAGCAGTTGCATAAGCCGGTGCGCGCCGCGATCGACGCGGGCACCATCACGGATGAAAACGTGCGGGCCAGTTGGATATCGGAGGAAACCCGCGAACGTATCAACGCATTCCTCGAGTCGCTGGCCCGCGGGCGCTGAGGGTAGCCGTTGTGAGCCTCTGGATCGCCCACGC
>NZ_JBAPRN010000119.1:0-15169 GCF_049281135.1 Mycobacterium sp.
GCGACGGCTTGCGGCATCGGGGTGGCGGGAGCGGGGTTGGGGCGGGGCGGGAACACCGGGTCGGCAGAAGCGGTGGGGCTGGCAAGGCCCAACACACCGGCAGCGCCGACGGCCAGACCCGCGACCGTTACTCGCCAGCTACGGGCAGTCTGCTTCATGGGGGTCGTTCCTTCCGAGATTGCTCGGCTCGTTGTCGAAGTCGCAGAAAGCGACTGTAACCAGGGGAAGCGGCGGCTTCCAGCACTGGAACCGACCTGCAATACACCTGGGACAAACCCCTGATCGGTCTGCAATCCAACCGAGACCGTCGATGGTCGGCGGGTCGCTCGACGCCGCCCTTATAACCTGTTGGGCGTGACCGACTCCCCAACCGCCCCTGCCGGACAGGCCGATGCCGACGCGCCGCGGTTTCGCTACACCGCGGACCTAGCCGGCCGCATCGAACGCACCTGGCAGGACAACTGGACCCGGCTGGGAACTTTCAACGTGCCCAACCCGGTCGGTTCGCTGGCGCCGACGGACGGTTCACCGGTGCCCGACGACAAGATGTTCGTGCAGGACATGTTCCCGTATCCCTCGGGCGAGGGTCTGCACGTCGGTCATCCGCTCGGCTACATCGCCACCGATGTCTACGCCCGCTATTTCCGGATGCTGGGTCGCAATGTGTTGCACGCGTTGGGTTTCGACGCCTTCGGTCTGCCCGCCGAGCAGTACGCGGTACAGACCGGCACGCACCCGCGCACCCGCACCGAGGCCAACATCGTCAACTTCCGGCGCCAGTTGGGCCGGCTGGGTTTCGGTCATGACAACCGGCGGAGTTTCTCCACCACCGACGTCGAGTTCTACAAGTGGACGCAGTGGATCTTTCTGCAGATCTACAACGCGTGGTTCGATGCCGCCGCTGACCAGGCCCGTCCGATCGCCGAACTGGTCGCCGAATTCGATTCCGGTGCACGTCAATTGGGTGACGGCCGAAACTGGGCGGCGTTGTCGGCCGGCGAGCGCGCCGATGTGATCGACGCGCACCGCCTGGTCTACCGGTCCGATTCGATGGTGAACTGGTGTCCGGGCCTGGGCACCGTGCTGGCCAACGAAGAGGTCACCGCCGACGGCCGCAGCGACCGGGGGAACTTCCCCGTCTTCCGCAAGCGGTTGCGGCAGTGGATGATGCGGATCACCGCATACTCTGACCGGCTGCTCGACGACCTGGATGTGCTGGACTGGCCGGACAAGGTCAAGACCATGCAGCGCAACTGGATCGGCCGATCCACCGGCGCGGCAGTGCTGTTCGCGGCCCCGACCACCGATGGCGAAACGGTGGATCTGGAGGTGTTCACCACCCGGCCGGACACCCTTTTCGGTGCAACGTATCTGGTGCTGGCTCCCGAGCATGAGCTGGTCGATCGTCTGGTGGCGCCGCAATGGCCGGCGGGTGTGGATCCGCACTGGACCTACGATGCGGACAGCCCCGCACACGCTGTCGCCGCCTACCGGCAGGCCATCGCCGCGAAGTCCGATCTGGAGCGTCAGGAGAACAAGGCCAAGACCGGCGTGTTCCTGGGCGTTTATGCGACCAACCCGGCCAACGGCGAGCCGGTGCCGGTCTTTATCGCCGACTACGTGCTGGCCGGCTACGGCACCGGAGCGATCATGGCGGTGCCCGGCCACGACCAGCGCGACTGGGAGTTCGCCCACGAATTCGGCCTGCCGGTCGTCGAAGTGATTGCCGGCGGCGATATTTCGGAGGCGGCATACACCGGCGACGGCGTTCTGGTGAACTCGGATTACCTCAACGGGTTCAAGGTCGCGGCCGCCAAGGAGGCCATCACCGCACGGCTGGAGTCCGAAGGCCGCGGTGAGGCGCGCATCGAATACAAGCTGCGCGACTGGCTTTTCGCGCGGCAACGGTATTGGGGTGAGCCGTTTCCGATCGTCTATGACAGCGACGAACGCGCCCACGCGCTGGATGACGCCGCGTTGCCGGTGGAATTGCCGGACGTCCCGGATTACTCGCCGGTGCTGTTCGACCCCGACGACGCCGACAGCGAGCCGTCGCCGCCACTGGCCAAGGCCACCGAGTGGGTGCACGTCGAGCTGGACCTCGGGGACGGCCTGAAGCCTTACACCCGCGACACCAACGTTATGCCGCAGTGGGCGGCCAGCTCGTGGTACGAGCTGCGTTACACCGACCCGCACAACGCAGAACGATTCTGCGGCAAGGAGAATGAGGCCTACTGGATGGGCCCTCGGCCCGCCGAGCACGGGCCCGGCGATCCCGGTGGTGTCGACCTTTACGTCGGCGGCGCCGAGCATGCTGTGCTGCACCTGCTGTATTGCCGGTTCTGGCACAAGGTGCTGTACGACCTCGGCCACGTCAGCTCCCGCGAACCCTACCGCAGGTTGATCAACCAGGGCTACATCCAGGCGTTCGCGTACACGGACGCCCGCGGGTCCTACGTGACTGCCGCCGACGTCGTCGAGCGTGACGGCAAGTTCTACTACCCGGGTGTCGACGGGGAGATCGAAGTCTTCCAGGAGTTCGGCAAAATCGGTAAGAGCCTGAAGAATTCGGTGTCACCGGACGAGATGTGCGACGACTACGGCGCCGACACCTTGCGGGTGTACGAGATGTCGATGGGCCCGCTGGAGGCGTCACGCCCGTGGGCCACCAAGGATGTGGTCGGGGCGCACCGGTTCCTGCAGCGGGTGTGGCGGCTGGTGGTTGACGAGCAGTCCGGCGAGACTCGGGTGACCGAGGACGCCGATCTCGACACCGACACACTGCGGCTGCTGCACCGCACCATCGCCGGAGTCTCCGAAGACTATGCGGCACTGCGTAACAACACCGCGGTGGCCAAGCTGATCGAGTACACCAACCACCTGACCAAGCAGCACCGCGACTCGGTTCCGCGGGCCGCGGCCGAGCCGTTGGTGCTGATGCTGGCGCCGCTGGCTCCGCACCTGGCCGAGGAGTTGTGGGAGCGGCTGGGCCATCCGGCGTCGCTGGCACACGGCCCGTTCCCGGGGGCCGATCCCGACTACCTGGTCGACGACAGCGTGGAATACCCCGTTCAGGTCAACGGCAAGGTGCGCGGCCGGATCACGGTGTCGGCCAGTGCCGACGCCGATGCGGTGGAGACCGCAGCGCTGGCGGATGAGAAGGTGCAGGCGTTCCTGGCCGGCGCGACACCGAAGAAGGTGATCGTGGTCGCCGGGAAAATGGTCAACCTCGTCGTCTAGAGGCCGAGTGTGCAGATTGTGTGCGCAGAAACCGCCGAATTGCCTTCATAACCCGCACAGTCGTCGCCGGGAAAATGGTCAACCCCGTCGTTTAGCCCACCTCGGGCCGTTCCGGCCTGCATCGTCAGCGGGCGCGTGGTCTGAGGATGACCTCGTGCAGGTGCCCGTCGGCGGGTGTCTGGATCGCGTGGGCGACCGCCGCGGCGACGGTGTCCGCGTGCAGGAACCGCTCGGCGTCGTACTCGCCGTCCTCGAACGACACCAACTCGCGCTGCATGTCGGTATCGGTACGGCCGGGATAGACGGTGGTGACCCGTAGCGTCGGCTCGCTCAAGCGCAGTGAATCGGCGAACGCCCGCAGCGCGAACTTGCTGGCCGAATACGACGCCATGCTCTCCGACGCCGTGCGGCCCGCCCCTGAGTTGATGAACACCACCTGACCCTGCACACGCCGTAGGGCCGGCAGAAGAGCCAGCGTAACCGCAACGGCGCCAACGACATTGACGTCGAAGGTGGTCCGCCACTGATCGACGGTGGACTCAGCTACCCGCCCGGGCAACGACACCCCGGCGTTGTGCACCAGCACATCGAGCTCGCTGATGGCGGCGGTAGCGGCCGGAATCGCGTCGGTGTCGGTCATATCCAGCGCCAGCGTGGTGGCGCCCAACCGATCCGCGGTGGCCTGCAGCGCGGGTGACGGCCGCCCGGCTACCAGCAGGGTGTGGGTGGGCGCCAGGGCGTCGGCGATAGCGGCACCGATCCCGCGACTGGCGCCGGTGATGAGCGCGGTCCGCATGCTCGCCAGCTTAGGTGCCTATGCGCAGCAAGGAATTACGACGTCTGGTCGCCGTTGGTATGGGCGGTCGCCGTGCTGCCCACCGGCTCGCTGCAGGCCAACCGCTCCAGCGGTGCAAGCGCTTTGGCGAGGGTTTCCTGGTCGGGCTCGCTGAGCTGGCTCAGCAGCGTGGCCAGCGCGTGAATCCGGTTGGTCAGCGACTCACGGTGCACAGCCAGTCCGCGTGGGGTGATGTCGACCAGCACCGCACGCAGGTCTGATGGGTCGCGCGAGCGCTTCACCAGGCCGATCTTCTCCAGCCGGCGGATCGCCACCGTCGTGGTGGGTGTCCTGACGCGTTCGTGCGCGGCCAGATCGGTCATCCGGATCGGGCCGCGGTCGAGCAGAGTGACCAGGATCGACAGCTGGGCCAGGGTGAGGTCGCTGGCCTGCGCCGCGCCGGCACTGGGATCGCCGCGGCGCAGGATCGAGAACAGCTTGGAAAGCGTGCGGTGAAGCCCCTCCGCCAGCTCCGTGAGCTCGGGCACGGTGGCTTCGGTTTCCGCCATAGTTCGACAGTCTAACCTGTCTGCAGTTATGCGGCCTATATTTCGTATTTGCCTGTCACAGGACCTGCGACAAGAAGCGCTGCAGACGTTCGGTCGTGGCCGCCTCGAAAATCTGCGCGGGCGGCCCGGTCTCCACGACCTGGCCGTGATCCATGAAGACGACGGTGTCGGAAGTGGACTTCGCAAAACCCATTTCGTGCGTGACTACCACCATTGTCATGCCTTCGGAACCCAGGTCGGCGATCAGCGCCAGGATTCCTTTGACCAGTTCGGGATCCAGCGCAGAGGTCGCCTCGTCGAACAGCATCACCTGAGGTGACATGGCCAGCGCGCGGGCGATCGCCACCCTTTGCTGTTGGCCGCCCGAAACGGCGCCGGGGCGGGAATCGGCTTTGTGTTTCATGCCGACCCGGTCCAGGTGCGCCAGCCCCAACTCGCGAGCCGCGTCGCCGGAGAGTCGTTTGAGCTTGCGCGGTGCCAGCATGACGTTATCCAGGACGCTCAGATGCGGGAAAAGGTTAAAATGTTGAAACACCATACCGATCCGCTGCCGCACCGCATCGGGATCGTCCTTCAAAACCGACTGACCGTCGAGCAAGATGTCGCCGCCGTCGGGTTCGTGCAATCGATTCAGGGCCCGCAGCAGGGTCGACTTTCCAGAGCCCGACGGGCCGATCACCGCCACCGTGTTGCCGGCCGGCACGTTGATGTCCACACCGCGCAGCACCTTGTTGCTGCCGAAGGAAAGCTGAATCCCATTGCCCGCCAACGATACTGATTCGGTCACGTCATCTCCTGACTGCTTGGCACTGCCAGCGGATCTGCCGGTGCTCGATCGGCGGTCCGGCCGTGCCGTAGCCGGTTGTCGATGAAGTTGACCAGGTGGGTCAGCGGGATGGTCAGTATCAGGTAGAACACCCCGGCCGCGACCAGGGGCGAGAGGCTGCCGGTCTGCGCGTTGAGGTCACGGCCGACCTGGAACAGTTCGCGTTGGCCGGCGATCAGCCCGAGGAAGTACACCAGCGCGGAGGCTTTCAGCAGCGTGATGAACTGGTTGACAAGGGCGGGCAGTACCCGGCGGATGCCCTGCGGGATCACCACCATGCGCATCGCGGTGTTGTAGCTCAGCCCGAGTGCGCGGGAGGCATCCAGCTGCCCGGGTTCGACGCTCTGGATGCCGGATCGAAAGATCTCACCCACATACGCGGCGGCCGTCAGGCCGAGGGCGGCGATGCCCAGCGGATACGGGTTGTTGTGCGTCAGTCCGCCCACGATCGGCCCGATGCCGAGCCCGATCACCAGAATGATCACCACTTCGGGCAAGCCGCGAAAGATGTCGGTGTAGACCCGCGCCGGCCAGCGCAGCCAGCGCGTCCGCGAGACGCCCGCCACCGCGAGGCCCATACCGACCACCAGGCCGATCACACTGGAGCTGATCGTCAAGATCAGCGTGTTGGGCAGGCCCGTGATCACCATCGCCGGGATGGCCTGCCTGTACAGATCCCAGTCGAAGAACTGATCCCGTAGCTGGACCAGCGTGGATTTCGGCAGCGCGGTCCCGCCCGGCTGCTCGCGGTGGTTGCGTTCGGCGATCGCCGCGAAGTCCGGCAGGTGTGGCGTCGGCGCCGCTTTCGATCCCGGCTTCCAGCCTTGCGGCAAGGGCCGCGGAACCCAGTCGGTGTACAGCTGTGACCAGGTGCCGTCGGCGATGACGGCGTCCAAGCCGGCGTTCAGCGCGTCGATCAGCGGCTGGTTGTCTTTCGCGACCGGGAACGCGATGAAACTGCCCGGACTGTACGTGTAGGCGACGACCTTCGCGGCATCGCCGTGCCGCATGACTTTCGCCGCCTCCATTGCCGGCGCCACCCACGCGTCGACCTGATGGTTCTTCAGGCAGGTGTACAGCGTGGTGAAGTCGGGGAACTTCACCGGCTGCACATGCACGGTGTCGACGACATAGGCCTCCTCGACGGTGCCCTGAATGACGCCTATCCGCTGCCCCGCCCCCAGTTTGTCGAAGCTGTCGAGCGCCGAGCCGGTCGGCACGATCAGCGACAGGTAACCGAAGTCGTAGCCGTTGGTGAATCCGACTGTGCGGCGGCGTGCCTCGGTGGCAACGATCGACGATGAGGCGACGTCGAAGCGTCCCGTCGCCACTTGGGCGAGCAGACCGGCGAATTCGGTGCCGGCAATGACGACGTTCAGGCCCAGCTTTGCCGCGACCGCGCGCAGCAATTCGTTGTCATAGCCGGTGAAGCGCCCCGTGGCGTTCAGGCAGCTGGTCGGAGGACCTCCCGGCTGAGTCCCGACGGTCAGGGTCCGCGGCGTGCGCAAACCGAGCGCGTCGATGTTCACCGAACTCAACGGCTCGACATCGGCGGTCGTGTAGTCGCGTTCCTCCGGCCGGCTGGCGGTGACCAGCTTCTCTGGCAGGGCCATCGCGCCTTCTTTGCCCGACGGCTTACACATGTGATTGTCGGCGGAGGCCGGGGCGAGAGGAGCCAGGCTGTAGATCAGTAGGAGGGTGGCCAGTAGCGCGCCCAGTTTAGATGCACTGACCCTCATGCCCGATCACGCCACCTGCATAGCGCCTCGGCGTCGCTCAGGTCGTAATCCGGGCCGTTGATCCCGACGGTCAACAGCGTCACGCCCAGCGCCACCAATCCGTCGGCGTCGGCGGTCAGATTCTCGACGTTGACACCGGCCGAGCGTTCGATGGTGTCGGGGTCGCGGCCCACCGCCTGGCAGTGCTCGGCGAGCACTTCGGCAGCCTGCGGGTAACTGTCGACAGTGGTGAACCCGTGCCAGATGTCGCCGTGTTCGGCGACCAGCCGCAGGGTTTTCTTCGGGCCCTTCCCGCCGATCAGCAGGGGGATGTCGCGGGTCGGCGCCGGGTTCAGCTTGGCCAGCCGGGACTTGATCCGTGGCAGCGCGCCGGCCAGGTCGTCGAGGCGGCTGCCGACGGTGCCGAACTCGTAGCCGTACTCGTCGTAGTCCTTTTCCTTCCAGCCGGATCCGATGCCGAGGATCAGCCGACCGTCCGAGATGTGGTCAACGGTGCGGGCCATGTCGGCCAGCAGCTCCGGGTTGCGATAGGAGTTGCATGTCACCAGCGCGCCGATCTGGATTCGCGAGGTCTGCTCGGCCCAGGCGCCGAGCATGGTCCAGCACTCGAAATGCGCGCCCTCGGGATCGCCGTAGAGCGGGAAGAAGTGGTCCCAGTTGAAGGCGACGTCGACGCCGATGTCTTCACATCGGCGCACAGCGTCGCGCAGGTTGCCGTACCTCGGGGAATGCTGGGGCTGCAGCTGAACCCCGATGCGGATCGGCCGCTCGGGAGAAGTCATGCCTTCTACCGTAGGGCTCGGTGCCACGCGAGATAAGCTCGACAACCAACCTCCTTATCGTAGGAGCTGCATATGTCCAGCACGGCTGCCGACAGTATTGCCGGCGTTAACCTTCCCGACACCGAGCTGGTGACGGCGATTACCGCGCACATCCGAGCTGCCGAAGACGACTTGCTGTTCAACCACTCCCGCCGGGTGTTCTTCTTCGGGGCGTTGCAGGGTCGCCGCCGCGGACTGCGACCGGACGTGGAGCTTCTCTACGCCGGGGCGATGTTCCACGACATCGGGCTCACCGAGCGCTACCGCAACTCAACGCTGCGCTTCGAGGTCGACGGGGCCAACGCCGCGCGCGACTTTCTGCTCGAACACGGAGTCGACGAGGCCGACGCCGATAAAGTCTGGCTGGGTATCGCCCTGCACACCACGCCCGGCGTGCCCGAATTCCGGGCACCCGAAACAGCTTTGGTGACTGCGGGCGTCGAGACCGATGTGCTCGGCATCGGCCGCGACGATCTGGCTCCGGGGGACCTCGAGGCGGTTGTCGCCGCACACCCTCGACCGGATTTCAAGCGGGAAATCCTGGCCGCGTTCAACGAGGGGATGAAGCACCGACCCCAAAGCACCTTCGGGACGTGCAACGCTGATGTCCTGGAGCGTTTCGATCCCACCTTCGCCCGTGACAACTTCGTCGACAACATTCTGGGCAACACCTGGCCCGAGTAAGGACCGCTGGCGGAGCTAGCCCGCCAGCACGCCGCGCAAGATGTCGATCAACGCTCGAGGCTGGTCGCTTTGCACCGAGTGACCCGAGTTCTCCACGACCTGAATGCCCTGGAATTGCTGTGCACGCCTGGCCAGTTCGTCGGCGTCCTCGTCGGTGACGAAGGGCGACGTCCCGCCGCGCACCAGCCTGACCGGCACCGACAGGCCGGCGAAGTCGTCCCACAGGCTGTCGAAATCGGGAATCTTTCGGATGCTGTCGTAACGCCACGTCCACGTCCCGTCGTCCAGGCGGCGAGAGTTGTGAAAGACGCCGCGCCGCAATGACTTCCGGTCGCGGTGCGGCGCAGCAGCGGTAGTGACCTCCAAGATCGCGTCGAAGCTTGGGAAGTTGCGCTCACCGGCCACCAGCGCGACAGTGCCTTGCTCGTCGGTGGTCATCTCCGCGTAACGGCGCAACGCCGACGGGGTGACGTCGACCAGCACGAGTTCGCGCACCAGCTGTGGCGCGATGGCGCCCAGCCCGATCGCGGTCAGCCCACCCAGTGACATGCCGACGACCAGCTCGGCGTCTGGCGCAAGGTTCGCGATAACCGGCTCGATCGTGGCGGCGTTGTTCTGCGGCGAGTAGTCGCCGTCCTCACGCCAGGCCGAGTGCCCGTGGCCAGGCAGGTCTATCGCCAGCGCGGGCACTCCCAGCCCCACGATGACGGTGTCCCAGGTGTGTGCGTTCTGCCCGCCGCCGTGCAAGAACACGACCCGCGGCGACGAGTCGCCCCACTGCAACCCGCTGATGCCGCCGGACTCGACGCGCCGCACGGCGGGAACCGGACCGGTGACGCCGGCCTGCTCGGCGTTCTCGGCCAGCAGCCCGAACTCGGACAGAGTCAGCAGGTCGTCGTCAGAGATGTCGCTCACAAGTTGTGACCCTAGAGGACATAGCGACGACGGATGGCGCGGAATCGATCCCACATCGCGGCGGCCCGTTCGGACTCGGTGACCATCGCGGTGTCCGCGGGCAGGGCGCTGAGCAGTTCGTCGTCGCGGACCACGCGGGTGGTGAGAACGGCGGGTTGGCCCTCGAGCATGTGGCGGTAGGTCAGGTTGCCGCGTTCGAATCCCTGGCTGTCCAACCAGTTGTGCACGCCGGGATCACGGTGCGCCATAACCAGTCGGATGCGGCCGTCGGTGTCGACTGCGGTGCGGCTCGGTGTGTAGCTGACCGGTCGGTACAGGTAGTCCATGCTGTTGAAGAACACGCCCATGTTGGTCAGCATCCACAGCCCGTCGTGAGCGTCGAACTCGACGATGAGCGCCTCCTCGGCGCCGAGCTCCCAGTACATGTTGGCCGCGGCCCGGCCGCGCTTGGCGTCGGCACCGCTGGCCTCGACGTGAGGAAAGGTGTTCGGCCGATCGGCGTCGACGCCGCCGTAGCTGAACGGGAACTCCGGCCAATCCGACATCAGCCCGGTGACGAAGTCGCCGGCCCAATTCATCGCCTCGACCATCACCTCTGCCGAGGGCAGCGGCTTGGGCGTCGACATGTCGATTCGTTCGATCCGGATCTGCGCAGGCAACTCATCCCAGCGGTCAAAACCCTGTCGGATGAACAGCTTTCGCGACCCTGCCGTGGTGGGCAGCCAATTGGGACCGCGTTGCGGACCGCCGATGTACAGCTCGAAGATCCCGTCGTCGCCGATGCTGAGCTGATCGCCGACGAGGTTGGCTTCCGGTGTGTCACCGAAAGGCTCGTGCAGTACGCCGGGGCCGGGGGTCCGGAGGCCCTGCACGGTGACGTTGAAAAATCGCGCGGTGCCGCGGCTGCCGGTCACGCGATATGTCGAGTGCCCGTCGATCCACGCTTGCTGGTAGGTGAAATCGCCGCAGTCGCCACCGAGCTTGCGGGTCGGACCGCAGAAGGTGTGCAGTGCCGGGTAGCCGGTGTCGCGAGTCTCCAACGCCAAATCGAAGGCCTGGCCCAGGTTTTGGGTGAGGAACCGGAATGCGTCGACGCGCTGCGCACCGGAGTGGGCGTTGGCGTCCTTGAACGCCTGCTCGCCCGCGCCGCGGAGCTGTTCGCAGAACGCCGTCCACGCCGCCCGCAGCGCGGCGTCGTCGGGCCCGTCGCCGTAGGCCATCGTCAGGCCCCCAACTTGGTGAGCATCGCCCCTACGACATCACATGCGCGCCGCGCCGATTCGAGCCGGCCCTCCTTCTCGATCCGCGGGCCGATCAGCTCGAGGTCGAAGCCGTGGGCGTAGCCGCCGGCCAGCGCCTGGGCGATAAACCCTTCGATCGGGATGGTGCCGTCGCCTGGAACGGCGCGCCCCGGCAGCGATCGGTCGCCGAGCACGTAATCGCTGAGCTGGATCAGCCTGGTGCGCGGCAGCGCGCGTCGCACGAGCTCGTCGACATCGCCTTCGGCCCAGCAGTGGAACACGTCGATGCAGATGTCCAGCCCGCTCATCTCGGCCAGCGCGACGGTGTCCCGCAGCGTATGGGCGAGATGGATGTCGGCGTAGAGGCTCGACGCGTTCTCGATCGCCAGGGCCACGCCCGACCGCTCGGCGTACACCGCGCACCGCGCGATTGCCTCGCAGAACCGCTCGGCCGCCTGAGCCCAGCTGAGTGGGCCCCGCCCGCCGGTGAGCAGGTAGACGGTGCCCGCGCCGACTGCGGCGGCCGCGTCGATCACCCGGTTAAGCGCGTCGCGGGCGTCGTGGGGGTCGTTGGCCAATGCGCCGCCGGCGAACAGGTGGTACACGGCCTCGACGCTATAGGTTTTGTCCTGCAGCAGTTTTGGGAATTCCGGGTCGAGCAGTTGGCTGTCCAAAATGCTCAACCGATTCACCGCTAGGTCGGTCCAATACTTCTGCAGGTCGGCCAGCGGGGCGCCGTAGAACGTGACGTTGTGCACCGACAGGCGCTCGTGGGTCACCGCTACCCTCGGTTCTCGATCTCGACGCCGAATCGCTCACGGAACGGCCTGAATTCCTCATGTAATGCGTCGAGGTCCTCGCCGATGTCGATCAGCAGCTGGGTGGAGTAGCGGAACTTGCCGTGCCGGTCGCCGCGGTTGTCGGCCAGGTAGGACCGCATCGCCGACTCGGCCGGCGTCGTCAGCTCGCGACCGCCGAATGCATAGTAGCGCCGTACCGTCGCGACCTGATCGGCGATGAAGTCGGCGTAGCGGACGTGCAGGATCCGCGGATCGTCGACCATCGGGTTGCTCATCGTGTTGGCGACGCCAGAGCGGGTCAGCTCGAGGTGCAGCTTGGCCTCGGCGTGCAGATCGACGGGCCCAAACATGCCTTCAGCGATGTCGGCCATCATCATCGTGCGCGACGCGGCCACCTGCACCGGGTCGCGGTGCAGCCAGACCAGTGTCGCGTCGGGATACGTCGCGAACATCTCTTTGAGCCGAAATCCGTGAAAGCCTTTGAGTACCCAGTACTTTCGTGGGCGAGCGTATTGCAATTGTTGCAGCATGGCTTTGTGTAGCCGGTACTGCGCCGTCGCGTCGGTGGCCAGTCCACCGACCAGCGATTGCATCGGCACCCGCCACCACGCGGTCGGCGTCATCACCCGGAAATCGAACGCCCAGGTGCGCTCGTCCTCAGGCAGGCCGTCGCCGAGCATGTCGTTGTAGGGGTGGCTGTGCAGCCACTTGGGCATCTTGGCGTTTATCTCGCGCCAATCGTCGTCGGCCCGTGCGCGCCGCGCGTCGCCCGATCCGGCCAGACCGGGTGGTGGCGACGGGTACATCACTTCCCAGAACCGCAGCGCCCGAGCGTCGGGATCGACGGACATCAACGCATGCATCAGCGTTGTGCCCGAACGTGGTTCGCCGGTCACGAACATCGGCGCATCGATCATTTCATCGGCGACGGGGTACCGGTTGCGGTCTTCGACGAATTCCAACCGCGAGGTCAGCAGCCACCCGCACACTTGGGCCGCCGCAGCGATTCCCGCCGCGTCCATGCCGAGGCCGTTGAGGTGATCGATCGCGACGGCGAATCGCTCCGGCAGCGTGGGGTCGGCGTAGTCGGTCAGGCCGGTGTCCGCTGTCGCGCAGGCCAGCAACTCCTCGGCGTTCAGTCCCGCGGTCACCCTAGGTCTCCGCACAACTGGAGCAGTTCGTCCTCGGCTGCGCGAACATTGGCGGCCGAGGCCGCCGCGTAACCGAGGCCGGCCATCGCGCCGTAATCGAGGATCTTGGGTATGCGTAAGCCCGCATCGACAAACGTCTTGATGATCTCGGCGACCTCCTTCGGCGTGCCGTGCGGGACCACGGCGAGCAGCATCTCCGGCTGCACCCCGGCCAGGAATTCGACGATCCGCTCGCGGGTGAGAACCGCGGGGTCGATGTCCTGAAATCCGCGCCAGTTAGGGCCCATCGGATGCTTAAAACCGAAGCCGGACAACGTCTCTGCGGACACCTGGAGCAGAAAGGCTTTCACCAGCGGCGCCTCCAGAATCTCGGCGAGCGCGGCGTCGTCTTGGCCGATCAAGCAGACCTGGATGAAACACGGCGTGATCGCCATCGGATCGCGGCCCGCGCGCTCGGCCGATGTCCTTACCGCCGAGAGCATCTCGGCGTAATGCTCCGGCGTCCACGCGCCCGCCGGCCACCAGCCATCGGCGTACCGTCCCGCGATGTTGAGCATCCGCGGGCCGCTGGCCCCGATCCAGATCGGCGGCAGCCGGTCCTGGTACGGCTCGCTGTCCAGCCGGGCATGATGCAGTCGGTAGAACTGCCCGTCGAAGTCGACCGGCCCGTTGCTCTCCCAGAGCAGGCGGATCACCCGCAGCGCTTCCTCGAACCGGGCGACGGGGCGAGCGAAGTCGAACCCGTACGGCAGGGTGTTCTCACTTTCGCCGCTGCCGAGACCGAGAATGAATCGGCCGCGGGCCAGGTGGTCAATGGTCAGCGCGGTCTGGGCCAGCATCGCGGGGTGGCGGCGGACGGTGTCGACGACCGCGGAGACCAGTGGCACGTTCTCCGTCAGCGCCGCGGCTGCGGCGGCCACCGCCAGGCCGTCGAGATGGCGATGCGGTGACGGCGAGGCGGTTGCCAGGTCGGTGAATTCAGGCGTCCAGATCGAATCCGGCCAGAAGCTGACCATGTGGTCGGGCAGCCAGATCGAGTGGTAGCGACCGCTGTCCAGCTCGTCGAGCCTGGACAAGTCGAGGGGCAGGGTGGTTCGCAGGAATGCGGCGGGCTGAACCTTCATCGAGACATGATGCTAAGCACCTGCACAGCGCGGTGTCGGCGAATCGCTGACGAGAAATTTCACGCCCGCTTAGGTCGACTGAAGTACGGAAAGTTCTCCGAGATGCGCTCGGGGTCGGGGGCGATGCCGGTGCCCAGCGGGGAATTCGTCAGCACCGACAGCATGTTGTCCATCACGTTGTCGCCGAGGGCACGCCCGTTGAAACCGGTGTAGTCGAACGAGGCGGGGGTGCCCACGATGTAGGGCAGCGTGATTGTCCCGAACAACTCGGCTACACGGCGCGCGTAGACACGCGGTTCGGGCGACGTGCCGGCGAGGGTGACGTACTTAGTGACGGTATCGACGGTGCTTGCGACGAACGCCGCATTGTCGCCCCAAGGCGGCGTGCGGTTGAATGCCTCCCGTAAGTCGTCGTCATTGAGGAACACATGGGTAAACAACGGCAAGCCCCAACGGGCCACCTGCTGTTCGGGTGCGTGCCCGAACAGCGACACCGTGGACCAGGCTTGCACCGGCTTCCCGATACCAAGCAGCGTGTTCGGTAGCTCGACGACGATGCCGCCGACGGTGCGGTCGGCGAAGAAGTTGACGCGGTTGTTGAATGCCTCGGGCTTGTAGAAGCCGGCCGCAAAGGCGTCTTTGAACGCGTTGACCGCGGCGGCGTCGCCGCCGAACACATCATTGACGACCCCGGCGAAGGCACGTATTCGGTTGTCCCCGAGTACCGGTGTGCCGGTCGTCCCTGCCACGATCAGCTGCCCGTCCCCACCCGCAACGGCGTCGTCGCCGGTGGCACACCGGACGTCGAACGTCTGCGCGTGCCCCTCGACCCCATGGGTGGAGACATGGACCGGCTCGCCGAACCGGACTTTGATCGATATGTCCTCCCGATGGTCCCCGTCGGTGTCGAAGCGGAACACGTAGAGGGCCTCGTCGCGGAACGGCGCGGGGGTGTCGATGGTCGCGGCAGCATTGACGGTCATTGCCATCACCGTGGTTCCAGGGGCCCCGGCGAAGAGATAGAAGTCGCACAGGTTCAGCCGCGGATCTTCGCGCGCCGTGGGTGTGTCGAAGTGGTGGGACACAGAACCAACCCTCCTCGAACCGCGGCCGCGGCGCTCGTCGAACCGGTCACCCCAGCAACAGCGGTCAGTCGTATGGTGATCTGTCCACCTAACAGCGACAAGTCCCTGCACAGCGCGGTGTCGACGAAATCGCTCAGAGGCGGGCACATCGGCACATCCCCGAGAAACGAAAGTGCGGTGAGATCGCGCACCCGCGACC
>NZ_JBAPRN010000120.1:0-16188 GCF_049281135.1 Mycobacterium sp.
GGCGTACTTCGCTCCGAACAGCCTCATCACGGCGGCGGTCATCGTCGTGCTCGGGACCGTCGCCGTCGCAGCCGGCGGTATCGCCAATCTCGTTCCGGTCCTGCGGTGGTTCGTCGCTCAACAACAACCGAATCCCGAGCAGCGGCGATCGGCAATGCGCATCATCACACGGCAGTCGATGATTCTGGCGGCAGTGTGGGCGGTCAGCGGCGTCACCTACCTGGTGTTGAATCTCGACGGCCTTGCGCCGCTGTGGGTCCCGACCCTGTTGGCGGTGGTGTTCGGCGGGAGCGCGGCCGCAAGCCTCAGCCTGTTGCTCACCCAGCGATCTCTACGGCCAATCATGTTGGCGGCCACGCAGGGTACTGAAGGCTTTGTGGTCGCGCCCAGCGTGCTCACCCGACTTATGGGCATGTGGCTATTGGGAAGCGGCCTGCCATCCTTGGCGATCGCCGGCCTCATTTTGACTCGCTCCAACGGCTGGATCATTCAGAAGACCGGGTCGGTCGAGATGCCCATTCTGGTGGTGACGCTTGTCGCGATCCTGATTGGGCTCCCGGTGATGATCATGACTTCCCGTTCGATATCGGATCCGGTCCGCGAGGTCGTCGACGCCATGGCGAAGGTCGAGCGAGGCAGGATCGACACCTTCGTCGGCGTCTACGAAAAGTCTGAAATCGGGCGCCTACAGCACGGATTCAATCGCATGGTCGCCGGAATCGGCGAACGCGATCGGTTACGCGACCTGTTCGGCCGCCATGTCGGAGCCGATGTGGCCCGTCGCGCGATCGAACAGGGCACCCAGCTGTCCGGTGATGTCCGAGAGGCGGCAATCCTTTTCATCGATCTGGTCGGCTCGACGACGTTGACGGCGAGTAGGCCGCCGCAGGAGGTGGCTCAGGTACTCAACGATTTCTTCCGCATCGTCGTCAGCGCGGTGGACGATCACCACGGGCTGATCAACAAATTCCAGGGTGACGCCGCGCTGGCGGTGTTCGGGGCCCCGCTTGCCTTGGACGGTTCGGCGTCGGCGGCGCTGGCCACCGCCCGCAGGCTACGCGATCAGCTGGGCCGGCTACCCATGGTCGACTTCGGGATCGGTGTATCTGCAGGGCCGGTGTTCGCCGGAAACATCGGCGCCGAAAACCGTTACGAATACACCGTTGTCGGCGATGCGGTCAACGAGGCGGCGCGTCTGGCGGACTTCGCCAAGACGCTGGACCAACGGATCGGGAGTTCGGCTGCGGCAATCGAGCGCGCCGACGCAGCCGAGCGCGGGCACTGGGCCTCGATTGGTGACACCGTGTTGCGGGGCCGCTCCGAGTCCACTCAAATCTGGACCCCTGCGGCTGACAGCTGAGAATCGTGTCGGGTGCCCATTCGGAGACAATTCGGCCGTAAACGTCGCTCAGCTGGGCGCCGGGCGACGCGACTCAGTGGTCGTGGATGATGACGCCGCGAATATTGTTGCCCGCCAACGTATCGTCATAGGCCTCGTTGATGTCGTTCAGTTTGTACTCGGCGGTCACCGTCTCGTCGAGCAAGAGCTTGCCCTCGCGGTAGAGGCTGAGCAGTCGATGAATATCGGCGCGCGGGTTGGCCTCGCCGTAAAGACTGCCCAGCAGCCGTTTTTGGAACAGCGTGAACATCGCCAGCGGGAGGGTCGGCGTCACGTCGGTGATCGGCGCCAGCGCCGTCAGCACCACGGCGCCGCCCTTGCGGACGATGTCCAGCGCCTCACCGATCATCGGGCCCTCGGCAAGCCCGACCGTCAGCAAGGCCGAGTCGGCCATCACGCCGCGCGTCAAGTCGCCGACCAAAGCGGTGGCTTCGGGCATTGACGTCGTGAAATGAGTTGCACCGAACTGGAAAGCCTTGTCCCGCTTGCCTTCCGCGATGTCGACCACCACAATTTTTTCCGCGCCAGACAATCGCGCGCCCTGAATCGCGCCGCTACCGATGCCGCCGCAACCGATCACCACGACGGTGTCGCCGGGGCTCACCTTGGCTGTATTGACCGCCGATCCCCACCCGGTGGTGACCCCGCAGCCAAGCAGGCATGCACGCGAGAGCGGAAGGTCATTGTCGATCTTGACGATCGAGGAGTCCGGCACGGTGCCGTACTGCGCGAACGTGCCCAAGAAGCATGCCGCGCCGACGTCGCGGTCCCCGACCCGCCGCCGAAAAGTCCCATCGAGCTGGGCGCCGCTCAGTAACAACGCGCCCTGGTCGCACAGATTCTGCTGGCCGGTCGCACACCAACGGCAGCGCCCGCACGCCGGAAGGAAAGACGCCACCACATGGTCGCCGACCTGCACGTCCCTGACACCGGGGCCGACTTCCTGCACGACGCCGGCACCTTCGTGGCCACCGACGATGGGCAGCGGCACGGGAAGGTCGCCGGTGCGGACATGATGATCTGAGTGGCAGAGCCCGGCGGCCTCGAAGGACACCAGGACCTCGCCGTCCTGCGGGCCGTCAAGGTCCAGTTCTTCGACACTCCATTCCGCGTTGAACTCCCACAGAACCGCGGCATTCATTTTCATCGTGGCCACCCCTTCAGCGAGATAGGTGGGGCGATCTTAGGACGGGCCAGACGCGCGGCGGGAGGTATTAGGGCATTTACATGCGGTGAGACGATGGATGCCGCCCCACGGCATCGAACCAAGGACGGTTGTTGACAACGTCGGCCATGCCCGCGCAACCCTGCGTTGATCGGACAGCTGAGGCAGTCGTGCCTACAGTTGCCGCAACTCATGCCGAATGCCTTACAGTTGTCCGGTCAGTCGAGCCCGCGAAAGGGGCGCAGATCCCGATGCGCATTCCCCGATACCCCGACGACATCACCGTCGAGTGGCTCTCCACGGTGCTGAGCACTCGCGGCACGACTGTGCGGTTGTTTCGCGTCGACGTGGCCGCCATCGGTACCGGGCAGACGGGAGCGACCTATCGGGTCTCGGCGACGTACGCCGGTGATGCGGGCAGCCTGCCCGACACCTTTGTGATCAAACTGCCCGCGCAGGACGACACCGTGCGCGACCGCGTGACCGTCGGCTACCGCAGCGAGTGCGCGTTCTACACCGGGGTGGCCGATCGGGTGCGAGTGCCCGTCCCCCAGTGCTTCTATTGCGAGATCAGTCAGGACGCGCTGGACTACGCACTGCTGCTCGCCGATCAGGCTCCCGCTGTGCAAGGCGATCAGATCGCAGGCTGCGGTGAGCGCGAAGCGCGACTGGTCGTGACGGCATTAGCCGGACTGCATGGGCCCAGTTGGTGTGATCCCGTCTGGCTGGACTTCCCCGGGATCGCCTTCGCCCGACCGGACGAAGCATCGGCCGACGGTCTGGGCGAGGTGGCGCGCATGAGTGCCGAGATCACGCTAGACAAACTCGGTGACCGAATGAGCGCCGCCGATCAGGAAACCTTCACCACCGCCATGGGTTTGGTGACGCCGTGGCTGCTCGCCGAGCGGGACCGGTTTGCGCTGTTGCATGGCGACTACCGGCTCGACAATTTGTTGTTCTCTCCCGACGCCGCCAGCGTGACAGTGGTGGATTGGCAGACGCTCGGCGTGGGCCTGCCCGCGCGCGACCTGGCGTACTTCACCGCGACCAGCCTCAAGCCAGCGCTGCGTGCATCGATCGAACACGACCTTGTCGACGAATACCACCGAGCCCTTGCCGACTATGACGTCACCGGCTATGACCGCGAAACCTGTTGGCGTGATTACCGACTCGGTATGCCGCAGGCGCTGCTGATCTCCGCATTGGGATTCGCCTTCGCCACCGCAACCGACCGCGGAGACGACATGGTGCTCACCATGTTGGCCCGTGGCTGCCAGGCAATCCGCGACCTCGGCACGCTAGATCTCATCGCGTGACGCGTATCAGTACTGTGTAGAACCTTGATCGATCGGGATCGCTGCCGCGGTGATGTTTCTCGATTCGTCGCTGGCCAGCCAACATACCGCATCGGCGATATCCTCAGGCTCGGCAACCCAATTCGGTAGAAACGGCGTGAGGGTGTTCGCCAAATGCGGACTGTTCTGGGTAAATCTCGCCAAGGCGCCGACCATGTCCCCGCCGCCCATTGCGGTGTTGACCGGACCGGGGTGCACGCTGTTGACCCGGATCGAATGCATACCCAGCTCGGCGGCGAACGCACGTGCCATCCCGGTCACCGCGTGCTTGCTGGCGGTGTAGTGCACCATGAACGGCTGCAGCTTCATGCCGGCTGCGGAGCTGATCAGAATGATTGCCCCCCCGCGACCGCCGTCGATGATCTGCTGTGCTCCGGCCATCACGGTGTTCCACGTTCCGGTCACATTGACCTCCATCACGTCGCGAAACGATTCGGGAGTGATCTCGTTCCACGCCTGGGGAGCGGTGATGCCGGCGTTGGCGACGATGACGTCCAGCCGGCCCAGGGTTGCGACCGCGCTGCTTACCTCGTCACGTAAGGCTTCGAAATCACGAACATCCGTCGCGGAGGCAATGATTCGACGGCCGGTGGCTTCGACCAGCCGAACGGTTTCGGTCAGATCCTCCGGTGTTGCCGAGTCGTAGCGGACACAGGATGGAAGCTTCCCCGCGATGTCGACGGCGACGATGTCGGCGCCTTCGCGGGCCATCCGGACAGCGTGTGCGCGGCCCTGACCCCGCGCCGCTCCGGTGATGAATGCGACCTTGCCCGTCAACCGGCCAGTCATGTGCGCTCCGTATCGTAAAGGCCACTGTAACGGACACGACAATACGTCACCGCTTGCGCTGTGCCGCCTTGACCAGGTTCGAACCGATGATCAGCCGCTGAATCTCACTGGTGCCCTCGTACAGTCGCAGCACGCGCACGTCGCGGTAGATACGTTCAACCGGCACCTCACGCATGTACCCGCTACCACCGTGGATCTGCACGGCGAGATCGGCGACCTTGCCCGCCATCTCGGTGCAGAACACCTTGGCCGCCGACGGGGCGACGCGTCGGTCCTCGTCGGTGAGCCACAACCGGGCCGCGTCCCGGACGAGCGCGCGACCGGCCATCACCCCGGTCTGCTGGTCGGCGAGCATCGCCTGAACCAGTTGGAAGTTCCCGATCGGTGTGCCGCCCTGGGTGGCCGTCGCCGCGTAGTTGACGGATTCGTCCAGCGCCCGCTGCGCGGCTCCCACGGCCAGCGCGGCGATGTGAATCCGTCCGCGCGCCAACGAGGTCATCGCCGCGCGGTAGCCGATGTCCGCGCTGCCGCCGACCAGTGCCCCGGCCGGTACGCGCACGTCGGTGAAGCGCACGTCCGCGGTCCAGGCACCCTCCTGTCCCATCTTGGCGTCCTTGGTTCCGACCTCGACTCCGGGGGAGTCGGCAGGAACCAGGAACACGGCGATGCCCGGTCCGGCGTCATCGGCGGGACGGGTCCGCGCGAAGACCACGAACAGGTCGGCAACCGGCGCGTTGGTGATGAATCGCTTCTCGCCGGTGATCACCCAATCGCCTTCCGCGCCATCGCGAATGGCCTTGGTGCGCAGTCCCGCCGGGTTCGACCCCGCCCCCGGTTCGGTCAGCGCGAACGAGGCGACCTGCCCAGAGGCCAGCGACTCCAGCCAGGTGGCCTTCTGCTCGTCGGTGCCGAACCCGACCAGGACCTGACCGGCGATGCCGTTGTTGGTGCCGAACATCGACCGGAGCGCCAGCGAGGTGTAGCCCAGCTCCATCGCCAACTCGACGTCTTGGGTGATGTCGAGCCCGAGCCCACCCCACTCCTGCGGGATGGCATAGCCGAACAACCCCATGTCCTTGGCCTGGTTCCGAAGATCGTCTGGCACCCGGTCGGTCGCCAGAATCTCCTGCTCACGCGGGACGACCGCGGTGCGGACGAACTGTCGGGTCTGGGCGAGGATCTGCTGGAAGTCGTCGTCGTCGACGACCGAGTTAGACATGAATCAGCGCTCCCTTCGAGCGATGCGAGCGCGGGTTGCCGCGCTACTGCGGGACCCCGCCGACTGTCCGCAGGCAGCGATCATATATGAAATATGATGTGCGATGATGTCCCGATTCGGGGCCTGAATAGAAGGACGGTGATCGTGTGTCGTTATTGACCGGTCAGATCGCAGTAATCACCGGTGGCGCCCAGGGGCTGGGTTTTGCCATCGCGCAGCGGTTCGTTGATGAGGGTGCCCGGGTAGTACTCGGTGACGTGAATCTCGAGGCAACGCAGTCCGCGGCCAAGCAGCTCGGCGGCGACGACGTCGCCATCGCGGTGCGCTGCGATGTGACATCCGGGGATGACGTGGATGCACTGGTCGACGCCGCCGTCGACCGGTTCGGCGCGCTCGACATCATGATCAACAACGCCGGAATCACCCGCGATGCGACGATGCGCAAGATGACCGAGGAACAGTTCGATCAGGTGATCGCGGTGCATCTGAAGGGTACGTGGAACGGGTTGCGCAAAGCCGCCGCGATCATGCGGGAGAACAAGCGCGGGACGATCGTGAACATGTCGTCGATATCCGGGAAGGTCGGCATGGTTGGCCAGACCAACTATTCGGCGGCCAAGGCCGGCATCGTCGGTATGACCAAGGCGGCATCGAAGGAACTTGCCCATCTCGGTGTGCGGGTCAACGCGATCCAGCCCGGGCTGATCAGGTCGGCGATGACGGAGGCTATGCCGCAACGGATTTGGGACGCAAAAGTCGCGGAGGTGCCGATGGGACGAGCCGGCGAGCCCGACGAAGTCGCCAACGTCGCATTGTTCCTGGCCTCCGATCTGTCGTCGTACATGACCGGCACCGTCCTCGAGGTGACCGGCGGGCGGCACCTGTGAGTACCCGCGAAGCGGTGATCTGCGAGCCGGTTCGGACCCCGATCGGCCGCTACGGTGGAATGTTCAAGTCGCAGAGCGCTGTTGGGCTCGGAGTGGCCGCTCTTACCGGGCTGCTCGAACGAACCGGTGTGCCACCCGAGGCGGTACAGGACGTCATCCTTGGGCACTGTTATCCCAACAGCGAGGCGCCGGCGATCGGACGCGTGATCGCACTTGATTCGGGACTCCCGGTGACCGTGCCCGGCATGCAGGTGGACCGTCGTTGTGGATCGGGTCTCCAGGCGGTCGTCCAGGCAAGCCTCCAGATCAGCTCCGGTGACCACGATCTCGTGGTCGCCGGCGGCGCGGAGAGCATGAGTAACGTCGCGTTCTACTCCACCGACATGCGGTGGGGTGGTGGCCGCGGCGGCGTACAGGTGCACGACGGATTGGCGCGGGGGCGCTCCACCGCCGGTGGTCGCCACTATCCGGTGCCCGGCGGGATGCTGGAGACCGCGGAGAACCTGCGCCGCCAATACAACATCTCGCGTCAGGAGCAGGACGAGCTAGCGGTGGCGTCGCACCAACGGGCGGTGGCTGCGCAGAAGGACGGCGTCCTGGCCGAGGAGATCATCCCGGTCACCGTGCGTGGCCGCGGTGGCGAGGAGGTGGTCGACACCGACGAGCATCCGCGGGCCGACGCCACAGTGGAATCGCTGAGTAAGCTCAAACCCGTTCTGCTCAAGGATGATCCAGAAGCGACGGTGACCGCGGGAAATGCCAGCGGTCAAAATGACGCGGCCTCCATGTGTCTGGTGACCACCCTGGAGAGAGCCGCGGAACTCGGCCTCACTCCGCTGGTCCGGCTGGTGTCCTGGGGCGTCGCGGCCGTGCCACCCAACGTGATGGGAATCGGTCCGGTACCCGCCACCGAGCTCGCCCTGGCCAAGGCGGGCCTGCAATTGAGCGACATCGACCTCATCGAACTCAACGAGGCGTTCGCCGCACAGGCACTTGCCGTGATGCGGGAGTGGGGCTTTGGCGCCGCCGACCGGGAGCGGACCAACGTGCACGGCTCGGGTATCTCGCTGGGCCATCCGGTCGGCGCGACCGGCGGCAGGATGCTGGCCACGCTGGCCCGCGAACTCCATCGCCGGGGCGCGCGCTACGGGCTGGAAACCATGTGCATCGGCGGCGGACAAGGCCTCGCGGCGGTTTTCGAGCGAGTCGGGCCGCAGTGACCACCCCGTTGTCCGACGTCACCGTCGTGGAGGTTTCCAGCTTCGTCGCGGCACCGCTGTGCGGAATGACGTTGAGCCAACTGGGCGCAGAGGTGATACGCGTCGACCCCATCGGCGGTGCGTCCGACACCCACCGGTGGCCACTGGCCGAAAGCGGCACGTCGATTTACTGGACCGGTCTGAACAAGGGCAAGCGTTCGGCCACCATCGATTTGCGCTCACCTGTTGGGCAGGATCTGGTCCAGCGGCTGATCGTCGAAGGTGACGGCGTGCTGGTCACCAACGCTGCGGGCTTGCCCTGGTTGTCGTTTGACACGCTCGTCGCGAAACGGCCCGACGTGATACATCTCCAGGTGCTCGGTCGCCATGATGGCTCTACCGGCGTGGACTACACGGTCAACGCGGCAACCGGATTTCCGTTGGTCACCGGACCGGCGAACCACTCCGGCCCGATCAACCATGTGCTGCCGGCATGGGACGTCTGCTGTGGCCTGTATGCCGCGCTCGCCCTAGTGACCGCGGTGCGGCGCCGCGACCAGTCCGGAGTCGGCGCTCAAATCAGCATCGCGTTGGAAGACGTCGCGTTAGCTACCGCAGGCAACCTGGGATTGCTGACCGAGCCTCAGGTGAACGGCACCGAACGCCAACGCCAGGGCAACGCGATCTACGGACAGTACGGTCAGGATTTCACCAGTCGCGACGGCGTCGCGTTCATGGTCGTGACGCTGACCAAACGTCATTTTCATGACCTCGTCGAGGTATCCGGCACCGGCGCAGTTGTTTCCGCGCTCGCCGATTCACTGGACGCGGATTTCAGCGACGAGGGCGAGCGCTATCGGTACCGCGACGTACTCAGCGGACTATTCGCCACGTGGTTCGCCGGTCACACCGCCGACGAGATCACCAAGGCGTTGTCGTCCACCAGCGTATTGTTCGAGCGCTATCGCAGTTTCGCGCAGGTCGTCGACGATGAACGGGTTACGGCAAATCCGTTGTTCTCCCGCCTGCACCAGGACGGCGTGGGGGACTACCTTGCGCCCGGGATGCCGGCCGTTCTCGACGGGAGTCACCTCGCAAGCGAACCGGCACCCCGGCTGGGCGGCGACACTATCCGCGTGCTGAGCGCGCACCTGGGATTGAGTGCCGCCGACATCGCACGCCTGAACGCTGCCAAGACGATCGCCTGCTGAGTCAAGGAGACAGACGCGGCATGACCAAACTCGCTCAGACGATCGGCCTCACCGACCTTCAAAACGAAATCATCTCCACGGTAAGGCAATTCGTCGAGAAGGAAGTCATCCCTAATGCGCCCGAGCTGGAGCGCACTGACACCTATCCGCAAGCGATCGTTGACCAGATGCGGGAGATGGGTCTGTTCGGATTGATGATCCCGCAGGAATATGGCGGAGTGGGCGAGTCGCTGCTGACCTACGCGCTCTGCGTCGAAGAATTGGCGCGCGGGTGGATGAGCATCTCGGGGGTGCTCAACACTCACTTCATCGTCGCCTACATGCTGCGCCAGCATGGCACCGACGAGCAGAAGCATCGCTTCCTGCCGCGCATGGCGGACGGCGAGATACGCGGATCGTTCTCGATGTCGGAGCCCGAGTTGGGCTCTGACGTCGCCGCGATCCGCACCCGGGCAGTGCGGGGCAGCGACGGCGACTACACCATCAATGGCCAGAAGATGTGGCTGACCAACGGCGCCAGCTCCAGTCTGGTGGCGGTCCTGGTTCGCACCGATGAGGGCGCGGAGGCGCCGCACCGCAATCTGACCGCCTTCCTGGTTGAAAAGCCGACCGGATTCGGTGAGGTGTTACCCGGGCTGCTGATCCCGGGCAAGATCGACAAGCTGGGCTACAAGGGGATTGACACCACAGAGCTCATCTTCGACGGATATGCCGCAAGCGCCGACAACGTCTTGGGCGGCGTGCCGGGGCAGGGCTTCTACCAGATGATGGACGGCATCGAGGTTGGACGTGTCAACGTATCAGCCCGGGCGGTCGGGGTGGCCATCCGCGCGTTCGAGCTCGCCGCGCGCTACGCCCAGCAGCGTCACACCTTCGGCAAGCCGATCGCCGAGCACCAGGCTATTGCCTTCCAAATCGCGGAAATGGCAACCAAAGTCGAGGCCGCTCACCTGATGATGGTCAACGCGGCCCGGTTGAAGGATTCTGGTGAACGCAACGACGTCGCGGCGGGCATGGCGAAGTATCTTGCCAGCGAATTCTGCTCGGAGGTCACTCAGCAGAGCTTCCGCATCCACGGTGGGTACGGCTACTCCAAAGAGTACGAGATCGAGCGGCTGATGCGCGACGCCCCGTTCTTGCTCATCGGCGAGGGAACCAGCGAGATCCAGAAGTCCATCATCAGCAAGCGGCTGCTCGCCGAGTATCGGATTTGACCGTGAGTGTCCCGGATTTCGCCGCGCGGCCCCAGCTCTCCGAAGACGTTGCGCGCTATGTCCGTAAGCGGATCTTCGATGGGACCTACTCGGCGGGCGAGTACGTCCGTCTGGATCAGCTGGCGACGGAACTAGGTATCAGCGTCACGCCGGTGCGGGAGGCGCTGTTCGAATTGCGCGCCGAGGGGCTGCTGGCGCAGCAGCCGCGGCGTGGGTTCGTGGTGCTACCCGTCACCGAACGCGACCTTGCCGACGTCGCCAATCTGCAGGCACACGTCGGTGGTGAGCTCGCCGCGCGAGCCGCGGTCAACATCGACGACGACCAACTGCGCGAACTCAAACGAATTCAGACTGAGCTCGAGGAGGCATACGCGGGCAACGATATCGAGCGAACGGTGCGACTTAATCATGAGTTCCATCGGGCCATCAATGTGGCCGCCGAGTCACCAAAGCTTGCGCAGATGATGCTACAGATCACCCGTTATGCCCCGGAATCCGTGTTCCCCATAATCGCGGGCTGGCCCGGTCAGTCGATCAAAGACCACCGCCGCGTGGTGGCAGCGCTGGCCAAACACGACAGCGAGCTGGCCCGCAAAGCCATGTCGGATCACCTTGCCGCCGGCGCGGCTCCGCTGATCGACCACCTCGCCGAACACGGGGTCGTCGATTCGACCTAGCCGGGCTGCCCGCTGTCCGTGGCGGCCAGCAATTCGCGCAGCCGTCGGACATCCACCTTGCCGGTCGCACCCCGCGGAATCATGTCATCGGAATCGACCAGCAGCCACACTGTCGGGACTTTGAACGAGCTGAGCACGGTGCGCGCCGTTGCGCGGAGCTTGTCGATGGTCGTGGCGGCGGTGTCGCACACCACCGCCGCACCCACGCGAACTCCCTGTCCACCAGCCACATTGGTCACGAAGGCGTTGTCGACCCCGTCGATGTCACACAGCGCCTGCTCGACTTCGGTCGGGTAGACAGTCGCCCCGCTGACTTTGAACATGTCGTCGGATCGGCCGTGGTAGAACAGGAACCCCCCGTCATCTAGGCGGGCGAGATCACCGGTGGGGTAGAACCCGTCGGCGGTGAACAGGTCCTCTCGGCTGCGCCGGCATATCCCGCGCAGCGTGTGTGGTCCCCGAATCTGGATCATCCCAACGGTTCCCGCGGCGACGGTCTGTCCACTCTCGGGATCGGCGATCCGGATCTCCATGCCCGGGAACGGCTTGCCGCAGCTGCCCCAGGCTGAGCGCGGCATGTCGGTGTCGGCGCGGTATCCGCAGTACGGCCCGAATGCTTCGGTCATCCCGAACAGCGTTGCCCGAGCGCCGGGTTGGGCACGTTGTTCGACCGGAAGGAGGGCTTCCAAGCTGCCGGGGCGTAAGGCAGATAAATCTGCCTGGGCGCGATACGGGTGGCGCGCCAATGCCTCGGCCTGATCGGGCCAACCGCGAAACAGCGTCACCCGTTCGCGTTCAAGCAGACCCAGCGTGGTTTCCGGTTGGGGGATCTCCTCGGTGATCAGCGTTGCCCCGGCCACCAGCGCGGAAAGTACACCGCTACCGAAGCCGCCCACCCAGAAGAACGGCATCGGTAGATATAGCCTGGTCTCGGAATCGATGCAACGGCTTGCCAATCCGGACCGGACGGCGCCCAGCGCGCTGCCGTGCGAGTGGATCACGCCCTTGGGTGCACCGCTGCTACCGGAGGTGAACATGATGACCATCGGGTCATTCGGTGTCACCGTTGCCGCGAGCGCGTCGACGATAGTGCGGTTCGATTCAGCGGAGGTTACATGTGGCAACCGGTCGGCCTCCCAAACTTGGCGCAGCGCAGGAAGGTCGGGGTGTTGCAGCGTTGTGGACAGATCGGGCACGCCAAGAGTCGACCGAAGGTCGCTGAGGTAGTGGTGACCTCGAAACTCCTCGACGCTGATCAGGACCTGCACGGACGCGGCCCGTAGTTGTGCGACCAATTCCCGTGCGGCCAACAGTGTGCTCAATGGAACCAGCACGGCACCGATGCGGGTGAGGGCAATCGCGATCTGCACCCAGCGGACGCCGTTGGGCATGATCAGCCCGACCCGGGTGCCCTTGACGACACCGGCGTCGATGAACACCCCGGCTAAATCGCTTGTGGTGATGTCGAGTTCGCGGTAGCTGAGTCTGCGGGCAAGGTCGATCACCATCGGCTTGGCCTCGTCACGCGCCGAGTGAAACCGGACTAGCTCATCGACGGTGTCAGCCATCGAACAGGCTTCTCAATTGCTGCACGTCAGCTTTCCCGCTGGCCAAAAGGGGTACTTCGGCGACGGGGATCGCCACGAATCGGCGGGGAATCTTGTACGCCGACAATTCCGCAGCAAGTTGGCGACGAAGGCCGGCTTCGTCGAAGGTCCCGCCGTTGTCCAAGATGACGACCGCAGCGACCACCTGACCTCGGTCGGCATCCGGGATTCCGAAGACGTGGGCCACGCTCGCGGTGACCTTGGCGATTGCCTGCTCGACTTCGGCCGGGGAGACGTTGGCGCCGGCCGTTTTGATCATCGAGCCCCGGCGGCCGATGTAGTAGACGAAGCCGTCGCTGTCATTGGCGGCCAGGTCACCGGTGTGAAACCAGCCGTCTGCGTCGAAACATTCTTCCCGGCTGCGTTTGTAGTATCCCTGCATCAGACACGACCCCCGAATATAAAGCTCGCCGAGTGCCCCATCCTCGACCGGTATCGCGGACTCGGGATCGACGATCTTGGTTTCCAGGCCTGGTGCCGGCTTGCCGAACGACCTACGTCGATGCTCAGGTTGGTCGGTCTCGTCAGCGTCGATCAGCACCACGCTGCCCGCCTCGGTCAGGCCGAGCATGTTGTGCCGCAATTCAGGGTCGGCCGGTCGTACCTCAGGAGACATGATCGGATACAGGTTCCCGCGTCGCATCGACGAAAGGTCGCGTCTGGCGAAAGTCGGGTGCCGCGCCAGGTGTGCGACTCCGGCGGGGAATCCGTTGGTGATAGTTGGTCTTTCGGCCTCAAGCAGATCGAGCGTCTGGCCGAGATCTTCGGCGTTGGAGCACACCAGCGTCGATCCGGCGAGCAACGTGGCAAGCAATGCAAACCCGAGTCCTCCGATCCAGAAGAACGGCGAATTGCAGAACAGCCGGTCCGCGGGAGCCAAGCCTCGGACCGCGTTGAGGTTTCGCTGGTGGTTGAGCAGCGCGGCGTGGGTGTGCACCACCCCCTTGGGGGCGGTGGTCGTGCCCGAGGTGTAGACGATCGTCAGCGGGTCCGAGCCGTCGACATCATCTTGCATCGCGGTCAGAAGCCCCTCATCGACCGTCTCGGCCAGCCGATGAAGGCGTGCGACGTCAAAGATCACGTGTCGCAACTGCGGTGCGGCGACGTCGAGGAGCCGGTCGTCGGAATCGAGACGGGATCCCGGCAGTACCTCGGTCAGCCGGTGCACGTAGTCGTGTGAGCGGAACGATGTGGCAGCAAGCAGGATTTCGGTGTCGCTGTCGACGAGTTGCTCGCGTAGCTCGCGCGCGGTGGCGAACGTGGAGAACGGCACGACCACGGCGCCGACTCGCGCCGCAGCCAGCATTCCGACGACGAACGCGACGCCGTTCGGGTAGAGCAGCCCGACATGACTGCCCTTGCCGGCGCCGAGACCGATGAGCCCACGGGCAAGTCGCGCCGAAAGCCGGTCGGCGTCGGCATAGCTGACGCGTTCGGAATCGCAGATCAGCAGGGGGTGATCGCCCCGGCTGCGGGCCTGTGCGCGTAGTACGTGTCCGACGGTTATCGATTCACTTGACATGGTCACCCTGCGCCGCGGACAACGCGTCGTGAAAGTGGCGCCGGATCGCACCCAAATCGGGCTTGCCGGAAGGCGTCCTCGGGAGATCGGCGACGATCGCGATGTCGGTGGGAATTTCGTAACGGGCCAGTCGGGATTGCAGGAAATCGATGAGTTCGGCCGCGTTCGCCGATCCTGGCGCTCGAAGTTCCACCATGGCAACGGGGGTTTCGCCGAGGCGTTCATCGCTGTGCCCTATGACGGCGGCACCCGCCACAGCGGGGTGGGTTTCCAGGGCGCTGCGCACGTCGTCGGGCATGATTTTGAAGCCGCCGCGAATGATCGCCTGGTCGGCGCGGCCGGTGATCCACAGAAACCCATCGGCGTCGATGCGCGCCATGTCGGTGGTGCGCATCCAGTCTGAGGAAGGCCCGAGCTGCGCGGGTTTCACCTCCAGCAGGCCGATCTGATCAGGGCCCAGCGGTTTGCCGTCGTCGCTGACCACCCGCAGTTGAGCCCCTGGGTTGGCGCGCCCCGCGCTGCCGCGTTTGGCCCGCCAGTACTTCTGGTGATCGGCCAAGGTCCAGCTGGCCACTCCACCGCCGAATTCTGTTGCAGCATAGGAAGTCAGCACCGGAATGCCGTACTTTTCGGTGAACGCATCGGCGTCCTCTGGCGATAGCGGCGCGGTCCCAGACGTCACGGCGCGGATACTCGCCAAATCCTCACGAGGTACGTCGGAATGCAGCACCATGCGTAGCGCGGTCGGCACCAGCGACACCGCGCGAGGTCGATGCGTGCGCACCGCTTCGGCCCACCGATTGAGCTCGAATCGTTCGAGCAGCACAAACGGGCGCGGCTCGGCAACACACTGCAAGACTCGGAAGACCCCACCGATATGCACCAGCGGTGAGTTCACGATCGCCACACCCCGACGCAACTCTGTTGGGGCCGCCGGCTGCTCGGCTTCCGGCCCCATCACGCTGTGCGCAAGCATGTCGTAGGTGAGGTCTACCCGTTTGGGTGGTCCGGTTGTTCCGCTGGTCAACATCCGCACCGCGACGTCCGGCCGCAAGTCATAGGTATGGATTTGGCTGGCTGCAACTACTTTCGGCTTGACGCCGACAGCCGTGATCGACACCGTCGTCGTGGCGGGCCGACCGGCCGCGATGGCCAGATCGTCTGGCTCGCCGATGATCATCGGGAGCGCAAGCTGATCGAGGTCTGCTTTGATGCGTTCGTCGCCGCGGCCCGGGTTGATCGCCACCACCGTGCCGCCACAGCGCAGCACCCCGAGCAGCGCGGCAACGTGCGCGGGGCGATTGCGTAACAGAATTCCGACTTGTGGTCGGTCGATGCCGGTGAGCGAACTGATCTGTTCGGCGAGGTCGCGGAGCTGTCCCCAGGAAAGCCATTGATGGTCATACTCCAGGGCGGGTGCGTCGGGTTGTATACGCAGCACGTCGTCGATGCGCCGACTCAGCCGGTGCGACCTCATCGAAGTTTCGGATCCGATGCGCGATGGTTGCCACGCCTCTCGAGCTCGGCTATGCCGATCGGATTCCCCAGTCGGGTGTAGATCAGCCCCTGGTCCAGAGCCGCCCGGTAGGGCTTGTCCAACGATTCCCAGATTGCCTTGACGGTGCCCTGGGTCGCCGACGGCGGGTTGGCCGCAATGGTCGCGGCGATCTCGTGTGCACGTATCCAAAGCTCTTCCGGAGAGACCACTTCAGATACCAGACCGATGCGCAGAGCCGTGTCGGCGCTGACCCGTTCGTCGTTGCCCATCAGGGCGATTCGCAACGCCTCACCCAGTCCGACGCGGCGCATCAGTCCCACCGGCTCCAGCGCGCACACCAAGCCGGCCGACACGTGCGAGTCGAAGAATGTCGCGTCGGTCGAGCAGATGACCACATCGGACTCGTTGACGAAATAGAACGCGCCGGCCGTGCACATACCCTGCAC
>NZ_JBAPRN010000121.1:0-4742 GCF_049281135.1 Mycobacterium sp.
CCTTCCAGCTGATGTTCGCGATCATCACCGTCGCCTTGATCTCGGGCGCGTTGGCCGACCGGCTGAAGTTCTCCGCCTGGCTTGTGTTCTCCGCACTGTGGGCGACGCTGGTCTACTTCCCGGTCGCGCACTGGGTGTTCGCGGCTGACGGTTTTGCCTCCGAGCACGGCGGCTGGATCAACAACAAGCTGCACGCGATCGACTTCGCCGGTGGTACGGCGGTCCACATCAACTCCGGTGTGGCCGGCTTGGTCGTGGCGATCGTGCTGGGCAAGCGCAAAGGCTGGCCCACCACGCTGTTCCGCCCGCACAATGTGCCGTTCGTGATGCTCGGCGCAGGCCTGCTGTGGTTCGGCTGGTACGGGTTCAACGCCGGTTCGGCCACCAGCGCCAATGGGGTCGCCGCCAGCACATTCATGACCACAACGATCGCCACCGGAACGGCCATGCTCTTCTGGCTGCTCACTGAGCGGATCCGCGATGGCCACGCAACGACGCTGGGAGCGGCGTCGGGCATCGTCGCCGGATTGGTCGCCATCACACCATCGTGCTCGTCGGTCAACGCGTTGGGCGCCTTGGCGATTGGTGCGGTAGCTGGTGTGCTCTGTGCGCTCGCGGTCGGGCTGAAGTTCAAACTCGGCTTTGATGACTCACTAGATGTGGTCGGTGTGCACCTGATCGGCGGCCTGGCGGGCACACTGCTGGTCGGTCTGCTTGCCGCCCCAGAGAGCCCTGCCATTAACGGTGTGGCTGGTGTCTCGAAGGGCTTGTTCTACGGCGGCGGATGGGATCAGTTGGAACGACAGGCGGTCGGCGCGTTCAGCGTTCTCATCTTCTCTGCCGTCGGCACCTTTATCATTGCCCTGATACTCAAATACACGATGGGGCTGCGTCTGACTCCCGAGGGAGAAGCGGCCGGTATCGACGAATCTCAGCACGCAGAGAGCGGTTACGATTTCGCAACAGTGACCGGCTCTGTCCTTCCTCATGCGAGTCTTCCGGAAAGCTCTTTTGACCACAAAGATCCAGCGGGCGACAAAGTAGAGGCGGAATAGAGATGAAGCTGATTACCGCGATTGTGAAGCCGTTCACACTTGACGACATCAAATCCAGCCTCGAGCAGGTGGGAATCCTGGGCATGACGGTCAGCGAGGTTCAGGGGTACGGACGTCAGAAGGGGCACACCGAGGTCTACCGAGGTGCTGAGTACGCAGTCGAATTCGTGCCGAAGGTCCGCGTCGAGGTCCTGGTCGAGGACTTCGACACCGACAAGGCTCTGGACAGCATCGTGCGGTCCGCACGCACCGGCAAGATCGGTGACGGCAAGGTCTGGGTCAGCCCGGTGGAAACCGTGGTGCGGGTACGCACCGGCGAACGCGGAGCCGACGCGATCTGACACTCGTGTTATGAATAGTCTTGGGGGGTGGCCGAGCCGATTCGGACGGGAATGAGACAGGGCGAGCAAGAATCACCCGATTCGTCATCGCCGGCCGGGGCGGGCAAAACTCCCGGCGCGGCCAGCGATTTGGCGGCCGCCCGGGAGAAGCTGCTCGCCCGTGGACCGAACGAACTCGACTCGGCCGCCCTGCGTGAAGCTTGGGGAGAACTGCACGAATTCTGGCTGACCACAAAGGCTTCCGAGATCGGCATCATGCCCGGCAGCGGCTTCGCGATCGTCGCGACAGGTTCGCTGGGCCGTCGCGAACTGGTGCCTTACTCGGACTTGGACCTGCTGTTGCTGCACGACGGCATGAACACCGACGCTGTCCGGGACGTCGCCGACTCGCTGTGGTATCCGTTGTGGGACGCCAATATTCGCCTCGATCACAGTGTTCGGACCGTCGCCCAGACACTGAAGGTCGCCGGCGCGGACGTGTCCGCCTGTCTGGCGATGCTGGATACCCGGCACATCGCCGGTGACGAAGAACTGTCCGGTCGCCTCATCGAGGGAATCCGCCGCCAGTGGCGGGCCGGAATCCAGTCCATCTTCGGCGAAGTCGTGGACGAGACCCACTCCCGGTGGCGTCGCTGCGGTGAGATCGCGCACCGCGCCGAACCCGATATCAAATCGGGCCGCGGCGGCTTGCGCGATATTCAGTTACTCGACGCCCTGGCCATCGCCCACCTCACCGACCGCCTGGCCGTAGGAGAAGGCGACGACCCGCTGGGTTCGCTGACCGGTGCACACCTGACCCTGCTCAACGTCCGCACCGAACTCCACCGGGTTTCGGGTCGCGGGCACGACCAGGTACTGGCCCAGTTTGCCGACGAGATCAGCGCTGCGCTGCACATCGGCGACCGCTTCGACCTGTCGCGGGTGCTGTCCGACGTGGGACGCACGATCAGCTACCGCGTCGACGCGGGACTGCGGACCGCTTCCAACGCGCTGCCGCGGCGCGGGATGTCGGCGATCCGGCGGCGTCCGCGCCGACCGCTGGACGAGGGTGTCATCGAGTACGCCGGAGAGATCGTCCTCGCTCGCGATGCCCGACCGCAGAGCGACCCGGCCCTGTTGCTGCGGGTCGCGGCGGCGTCGGCGTCCACCGGACTGCCGATTGCGGTGTCGACGCTGAGCCGGTTGGCTGATACCGCTCCGGAACTGCCCACCCCATGGCCGCGCGACGCGCTGGACAACCTCTTGGTCATGTTGACCGCCGGGCCGGACACTATCGCCGTCATCGAGACCCTGGACCGCACCGGGTTATGGGGCCGGTTGTTCCCGGAGTGGGGCGCGGTACGGGATCTTCCGCCGCGCGACGTCGTGCACATCTGGACGGTTGACCGCCATCTGGCCGAAACAGTTTCCCGGGCAAGGATTTTCACCACCCGGGTGGCCCGTTCCGACCTGCTGATCCTCGCAGCGCTGCTGCATGACATCGGTAAGGGACGGGACGCCGATCACTGCGTGCTGGGGGCTCAGCTGGCCACCCAGATCGGTACCCGGCTGGGTATGTGGCCGTCGGATGTCGAGATGCTGTCCAAGCTGGTGTTCCACCACTTGTTGCTGGCGAAGGTCGCGTTCCGCCAAGACCTCAACGATCCGAAGACCATCGCCATGGTCTGCGAGGCGTTGGAGGGCGACCCGGTGCTGCTGGACGTGCTGCACGCGCTGACCGAGGCCGACTCGTTGGCCACCGGGCCGGGGGTATGGAGTGACTGGAAGGCCTCGTTGGTCGCCGACCTGGTGCGGCGCAGTCGGATGGCGATGAACGGCCAGGCGTTGCCGGAAGCCGACCCGCTCGAGCCCGAGTACATTGCGCTGGCAGCCGACCGCAAGGTGCATGTCGAGTTGCGGCCCGGTAAAGACCAGCGTCTTCACCATGCGGTGGTGATCGCCCCGGACCAGCGCGGGCTGCTGTCCAAGACCGCCGGGGTGTTGACGCTGAACTCGCTGCGCGTGCATTCGGCGTCGATCAATGTCGAGGACGGCGTCGCGATCAGCGAATTCGTGGTGTCGCCGCACTTCGGCAGTCCGCCGGCCGCGGGCTTGCTGCGTCAGCAGCTCATCCGGGCCCTCGGCGGCCAGACCGACGTGCTGGACACGCTGGAGCAGCGGTCAGCCGATGCGAAGCCCAAGCCCCTGGGCGACGCTCCGACCGCGGTTCCCGTCCATTACTCGTCTGCGCCACCACGGATCTTGTGGTTCGAAGGCACCCCGGGGCGTCTGATCGTCGAGATTCGGGCGAACGACCGTCCCGGTCTGCTCGCGCTGCTCACCGGTGCGCTGGAGCGTTCCGGGGTGGATATCGACTGGGCGAAGGTCAGCACGCGGGGCACGATGGTCGACGACGTGTTCTGTATCGCGTTGCCCGCGCACAGCGCCGCCGCCAAGGCCAGTGGCGAGCCGGGTTCGAGTACCCGATCGGCGATCGAGCATCACCTGTTGTCGGTGTTGGAAACGCACCCGGACGCAGCCGCGGTCTAACCAAGCTCGCGCGTGTGCAGCCACGCGTGAATGCGTTGCGCGACGCGGGCCCAACCGGGCTCCTGCATCATGTTGTGTCCCATGTCGGGAAAGAATTCCGCATCGGTGTCGTATGCCTTTGCCGTGGCGCGCACCTCTGCGTTGGTGACCATGCCGTCGTCCGCGGCGCCGAGGACCAGCATCGGCGTGCTGACCCGGGTGGTTCTCACCCGTCGGAACAGCGGGTCGACCAGCGAGGCGCGCACAGCCTCGGGTTGAACGCGCGCGGCACACGCTTCCACGATGTCGTCGGGCGTGTGGCCGCTGAACAGGTGCTCGCGGACCAGCGGCGTGGTTCCGATGAAACCGGTCAGGTTGCCGACCGGCAGCGACCGCATGGAAATCCACGGGTGGCGGCTCCAGATGCGCGTCGCCAGCCCCAACACGCCCTGCGGCGGCACCGATGCCACCAGGACGGCCGCTGGCTCGTCGTGGCTCTCGAGGTAGCGCTGCACGACGAAGCCGCCCAGGGAATGAGCTATCAGCACCGGCTGGACGCCAAGGCTGTCGGCCGTGGCGCCGACATCGTCGAGATAATCGGCGATCGAACAGGTGTGGAATGGCTTGGCGGTGGGGCTGCCGCCGTGGCCGCGCAGGCTCAGCGCCACCGCGCGGTAACCGGCGTCGGCGAAGAAGTCCACGAAGTTGGTCCAGCACGACGCGGAATGCCAGCCGCCGTGCACGAACAGTAGTGGCACCGGATGCGCGTCGTCGCAGGATCCCTTGTCGATCACCTCTAGCATGCGTCCATCCTCAGCCATCCGGCTAGGCTGGGCGG
>NZ_JBAPRN010000122.1:0-4764 GCF_049281135.1 Mycobacterium sp.
GGGCAACAACGACCCCTACCCGGAGTGCCGCGACTGGGTGCCCAAGGCGATGGACCGGGTGGTGGCCGACCATCCCGACTTCGTGTTCACCACCTCGACGCGGCCGTGGAACATCAAACCCGGTGACGTGATGCCGGGGACGTACGTTGGCATTTGGCAGACGTTCTCCGACAACAACATTCCGATCCTGGCCATGCGAGACACGCCGTGGTTGGTCAAGGACGGTCAGCCGTTCAACCCGTCGGACTGCCTGGCCAACGGCGGCGACGCGGTGTCGTGTGGCACCAAGCGTTCCGACGTGCTCGCTGACCGCAACCCCACCCTCGATTGGGTCGAACAGTTCCCGATGCTCAAGCCACTGGACATGAGCGACGCGGTCTGCCGCGCCGACATCTGCCCGGCTGTCGAGGGAAACGTGTTGGTATATCACGACGCTCACCACCTGTCGGCTACCTATATGCGAACCATGACCAACGAGCTGGGCCGGCAGGTCGGCCCGGCTACCGGTTGGTGGTAGGTACCGCCTGAGGCGGCGACAGCCAGCAGAGCGGGCGGATCCAACCGCCGTTAAGGTCGTGAGATGCTCCCGTCAGACCCGACCAACGGCGCCGCTGCGGCCCCGCCTGCGCTGGCCACTGTCTGGCCAGGCAGCAGCTACCCGTTGGGCGCGAACTACGACGGCAGCGGCACCAACTTCGCACTGTTCTCCGAAATCGCCGAAAAGGTCGAACTGTGCCTGATCGGTGACGACGGTCAGGAATCTCGGGTTAATCTCGACGAGGTCGACGGCTACGTGTGGCACGCCTACCTCCCGGATGTCACCCCCGGGCAGCGCTACGGCTTTCGGGTGCACGGGCCGTTCGACCCCGCGGCGGGCCACCGCTGCGACCCCAGCAAGCTGCTGCTCGACCCGTACGGCAAGTGCTTTGACGGGGAGTTCAGGTTCGACCAGGCGTTGTACTCCTACGATCTGACCGTCGCCGCCAAGGATCCCGCCGAGACCGGCACGCCGCCCAAGGTCGACTCGCTTGGGCACACCATGACCAGCGTGGTGATCAATCCATACTTCGACTGGGCCAATGATCGCTCGCCGCGCACGCCGTATCACGAGACGGTGATCTACGAGGCCCACGTCAAAGGGATGACCCAGTGTCATCCCGCCATCCCCGAAGCGTTGCGCGGAACCTATGCCGGCCTCGGTCACCCGGCGATCATCGATCACCTCAAATCGTTGAATGTCACCGCGATCGAACTGATGCCGGTGCATCAGTTCATGCACGACCACCGTCTGCTGGACCTGGGCCTGCGAAACTACTGGGGCTACAACACGTTCGGATTCTTTGCCCCGCACGTCCAATACGCCGCCAACAGACGCGCCCGGAGCGCGGTAACCGAATTCAAGTCGATGGTCCGGGCATTTCACGAACAGGGCATCGAAGTCATCCTGGACGTGGTCTACAACCACACCGCCGAAGGCAACCATCTCGGCCCCACGATCAATTTCCGCGGCATCGACAACGCCGCCTACTACCGGCTGGTCGACGAGGATCTGCGGTTCTACAAGGATTTCACCGGCACCGGTAACAGCCTCAACGCCCGCAACCCGCACACACTGCAGCTGATCATGGACTCGCTGCGCTATTGGGTGACCGAGATGCACGTCGACGGTTTCCGCTTCGACCTGGCCTCAACGCTGGCCCGCGAGTTCTACGACGTCGACCGACTGAGCGCCTTTTTCGATCTGGTGCAACAGGATCCGATCGTCAGTCAGGTCAAGCTGATCGCCGAACCGTGGGACATCGGCGAGGGCGGATACCAGGTCGGCAACTTCCCGGGTTTGTGGACCGAGTGGAACGGGAAGTATCGCGATACTGTGCGTGACTATTGGCGGGGCGAGCCCGCGACACTGGGTGAGTTCGCGTCCCGGCTGACCGGGTCGTCGGACCTCTATGAGGCAACCAGTCGCCGGCCCGGCGCCAGCATCAATTTCGTCACCGCCCACGACGGATTCACGCTCAACGACCTCGTCTCGTACAACGAGAAACACAATGAGGCCAACGGCGAAGACAACCGCGATGGCGAGAGCCACAACCGGTCCTGGAATTGCGGCGTCGAGGGCCCGACCGATGACCCGGAAATCCTGGAACTGCGCGCGCGGCAGATGCGCAACATCATGGCCACCCTGATGGTGAGCCAGGGCACGCCGATGATCGCGCACGGCGACGAAATCGGACGCAGCCAACACGGCAACAACAACGTCTACTGCCAGGACTCCGAATTGTCCTGGATGGACTGGTCTCTGGTCGACAAGAACAGCGAGCTACTGGAATTCACCCGCAAGGTCACGGCATTGCGTAAGGCCCACCCGGTGTTTCGCCGCCGACGATTCTTCGACGGGGAGCCGATCCGCAGCGGCGACGAGGTGCGCGATATCGCGTGGCTGACACCGGCAGGCAAGGAGATGCAACCGCAGGACTGGGGCGGCGAATTCGGCAAGAGCATCGCGGTATTCCTCAACGGCGAGGCGATACCTGAACCCAACGCCCGCGGCGAGCGGGTCGTCGACGACTCGTTCCTGATGTGCTTCAACGCCCACGGCCACGAGGTCGACTTCATCATTCCGCCCGACGACTACGCCACCGAGTGGACGGCCGTCCTGGACACCACCGACGCCACCGGCTCGATCGAGCTGGTCGTGCACGACGGCGACGAGGTTTCGCTGCCCGGCCAGGCACTGCTCGTATTCCGTAAGACTAAGTGACGCATGGTCTTTCCGGTACTGTCTACCTACCGGTTGCAGCTTCGTGGTGCCGCGAGCGGATTCGCTTTCACTTTCGCCGACGCTGAGAATCTGCTCGACTATCTCGACGATCTCGGGGTGTCGCATCTGTATCTGTCGCCGATTCTGACCCCGGTCACCGGCTCCGGGCATGGCTACGACGTGACCGACCCGACGACGGTGTCGCCCGAACTCGGCGGCGCTGAGGGGCTGGCGCGGCTGTCGTCCGCGGCACGCGCCCGCGGCATGGGCCTGATCGTCGACGTGGTCCCAAATCACGTCGGCGTGGACCAGCCGATGCAGAACCCGTGGTGGTGGGATGTGTTGCGGCACGGCCGATCATCAGCGTACGCAGCGTTCTTCGATATCGACTGGGAGTTGGGCGGTGGCCGGGTTGTGCTGCCGGTGTTGGGTTCGGACGACGACGTTGCTGACCTGACTGTCGACGGCGACGTGCTGCGCCTCGGCGATCTGGCGTTCCCCATCGCACCCGGCACCGATGACGGGACCGGCCCACAGGTGCACGATCGGCAGCACTACCAGCTCGTCGGGTGGCGCCGCGGTGCGGTCGGATACCGGCGGTTCTTCTCGATCACCTCACTGGCCGGGTTGCGGCAAGAGGACAACGCGGTGTTCAACGCCAGCCACGTCGAAGTGGGCCGGTGGTTCGCCGAAGGACTGGTCGACGGTGTACGCATCGATCATCCGGACGGATTGTTCGACCCGGCTGGATACTTGACCTGGCTGCGGGAACTGGCCGGGCCCGAGGCGTGGATCGTGATCGAGAAGATCCTCGCCGTCGACGAGGCTCTGGAGCCGACGCTGCCCGTCGATGGCACCACAGGCTACGACTCGCTGCGCGAGGTGGGCGGATTGTTCGTCGACCCGACCGGCGCCGAAGCACTGACGGCGCTGTACGAGTCGACCGGCATCGACTATTCGGCGACACCCGCGGTGCTGCGCGAGCTCAAAGCGACCGTGGCCACCGACACGCTCGGGAGCGAACTGGCCCGGCTGTGTCGCGCCATCGTGACCGCCGCCGGCGCCGACCATCCGCAGCTCCCCGATGCCGTGGCGGCACTCCTCGGCCACATCGAGGTGTACCGCTTCGACTACCAAGGCCTGGCCGCCACACTGTCGACCGCGCTGGCCGAAGCCGAGTCCGTTGCACCACAATTGCAACAACCACTACAGATCGTGGCTGCGGCGTATGCACACGGAGGAGAACCCGCTGCCCGACTGCAGCAGTTGTGCGGCGCCGTCACCGCGAAGTCGGTCGAGGATTGCCTGTTCTATCGCGACGCTCGCCTGGTCTCGCTCAACGAAGTCGGCGGCGAGCCGGCCCGGTTCGGTGTCGGCGCGGCGGAATTCCACGCCAGTGCCGCCACCCGGGCGCGGCTGTGGCCGCACGCGATGACGACGCTGACGACCCATGACACCAAGCGCGGTGAAGACGTCCGGGCTCGCATCGGCGTGCTGTCGCAGGTGCCGTCGTTGTGGGCCGAGTTCGTCGCCCGCTGGGAGTCGATCGCGCCCTCCCCCGACCGGGCCACCGGGTTGTTCCTGTGGCAGAACATCTTCGGGGTCTGGCCGACGAGCGGCCAGGTCACCGACGAACTGCGGGATCGGCTGCACGGCTATACCGAGAAGTCGATGCGGGAAGCGGCATTGCACACCACCTGGAACGAACCCGACACCGACTTCGAAGACGGTGTGCACGGGTGGGTGGACTCCGTCCTCGACGGCCCGGTTGCCGCACAGCTCACCGAACTCGTCAACCACCTCAACACCCACGCCGAGAGCGACGCGCTGGGTCAGAAGCTGCTGGCGCTGACGGCGCCCGGTATCCCCGACGTGTACCAGGGCACCGAACTGTGGGACGACAGCCTGGTCGACCCCGACAACCGTCGCGCCGTGGACTACGCCACCCGCCGCGAAGCGTTGAAGTGGTTGCAGCACAAGAAACTCCGCATCGTCAAAGCGGC
>NZ_JBAPRN010000123.1:0-12515 GCF_049281135.1 Mycobacterium sp.
CTCATGGAATCGATCGCGATGCCGTTGAGCTTCGTGGTGCTGGTCTGGGTGTTCGGCGGTCTGGTCGCGGCTGCGGTGCCGATGGCAGTCGGCGGCTTCGCGATCCTAGGGTCCATGGCTGTGCTGCACACGGTCTCGCTCTTCACCAATGTGTCGATCTTCGCGCTGAACCTGATCGTCGCGCTGGGGCTGGCGCTGGCGATTGACTACACCCTGCTGATCCTCAGCCGCTACCGAGACGAGCTGGCAGCGGGCGCCACTGGGGATCAGGCGTTGATCCGCACCATGGTGACGGCGGGCCGCACCGTGTTGTTCTCGGCGATGACGGTCGCGTCGTCGATGGTCACGATGTTGCTGTTCCCGCAGTACTTTCTCAAGTCGTTCGCGTACGCGGGAGTGGCCGTGGTCACGTTCGCGGCATGCGCGGCAATCGTGGTGACGCCCGCTGCGATCGCGCTGCTCGGCGACCGTCTCGACTCGCTCGACGTGCGCAGGCTCCTGCGCCGGGTGCTGGGTCGCCCGGACCCGCAGCCCAAGCCGGTCGAGCGGACGTTTTGGTATCGCTGGACGACGTTTGTCATGCGGCACGCGGTGCTGATCGGCGCTGCGATCATCGCCGTGCTGCTCCTGCTCGGAGCGCCGTTCCTCAGCGTCAAGTGGGGCTTTCCCGATGACCGGATGCTGTCGTCCTCGTCCTCCGCCCGCCACGTCGGCGACGAGCTGCGCGACGACTTCGCCGTCGATCCGTTGACCAACATCAGCGTGGTGCTGCCGCACGCGGACGGGGTAAGCGTCGCCGACCTCAGCCGCTATTCCGCCGAGCTCTCGAAGGTGACTGGCGTGACGTCGGCGTGCTCACCTGGCGGCACCTTCGTCGACGGTAGCCTTGCCGGGCCGCCGTCGGCACCGACCGGCATCAAGGACGGCAGCGCGTTCTTGACGGTCAGCAGCTCCGCGCCGCTGTTCTCGGAGGCGTCGGCGAGCCAGCTCGACCGGCTGCACGCCGTCCCCACCCCGGCCGACAGGACCGTGCAGTTCGGGGGTCTCGCACAGAGCAGTCACGACAGCGTGCACGCCATCACCAGTCGTCTGGCCCTCGTGCTCGGGATCATCGCCGGCATCACCCTGGTGCTGATGTTCTTGCTGACGGGCAGCGTGGTACTGCCGGTCAAGGCCGTGTTGCTCAACGTATTGTCGCTGACGGCCGCATTCGGTGCGATGGTGTGGGTCTTTCAGGAGGGGCATCTCGGTGCGCTCGGGTCATCGGTGACAGGCACGCTGGAGGTGAACCTGCCGATGTTGTTGTTCTGCATCGCCTTTGGGCTGTCGATGGACTACGAAGTCTTCCTGATCTCCCGGATCCGTGAATACTGGCTCGCATCAGATCGGACACCGGCCGCCAACAACGAGAGCGTCGCCTTGGGCGTCGCCCGCACCGGCCGGGTGATCACCGCAGCCGCATTGTTGATGTCGATATCGTTCGGCGCGTTGATGGCCGCGCAGGTGTCGAACATGCGGATGCTCGGCCTCGGGCTCACATTGGCGGTGCTGGTCGACGCCACCCTTGTGCGAACGCTGCTGGTGCCCGCCTTCATGCGGGTACTCGGCCGGGTGAACTGGTGGGCGCCCAGACCGTTGGTCCGGCTGCATAGTCGGTTCGGCCTCAGCGAGACCGCCCGGCATGACATACCCGTTGGGAGTGAGGAGTTCGGCTTCGGCTAGAACTGCGCCGACGATACAGCGGGGCAGCCTCGTTTACGGGACTCGATCAAGGCCCGCGGACCCGGTATCGGTCTTTTTTGACGTCGACCCGGTCGTACCTGCGCCGCGTGTTCCTTGAAAGAGCAGCTCTCGAGCGCTTTCCCGGCGCGGCTTGCCTGATGATGTCTTCGGCAGAGTTCCGGCGGGGAACACCCGTACCTCGCGCGGGGCGTGCCCAACGTGCCGGTTCACCCTGGCTGTGATGTCGCGGCTGATACGCAGGCGCACGTCCTCCTCGTCCGCGTTTTTCACTTCGGCGAGCACCGCGAAGCCCTCCCGCTCGGCGTCGACCCGGAGCGCGATCACGCAGCCCTTGCGCACGCCGTCGACGGTCGCGGCCGCACGCTCGATATCGTCTGGATAGAGGTTATTCCCGGCCACTATGATGAGATCCTTTGTTCGGCCGCACACGTAGATCCGCCCCTCCTCGTCGAGGTAACCCAAGTCGCCGGTGTCAAACCAGCCGTCATGGCGGGCGAGTGGAACGACGCCGTCCACCGTGAGATAGCGGCCAGCGACCATAGGACCGCGAAGTTCGATGGCGCCAATCTCTCTGGGCCCCTGCACCGTTTCGTCGCGGGTGATGCGGACGTCCATGCCCGTGAGTGGGAATCCTAGGCAGACGATGTGCTGCGCGTCCTCCGAGTCACCCGAAACCGGCTCGGCGCGGTTGGCCTCTGAGACGGCCTGCCTGGACACCGTGTCGACGATCGGCGGGTCGGCGTGCGCGCCGAAGGACACCGCCAGTGTGGCTTCGGCGAGCCCGTAACTCGGCATCAGTGCGCTCGCCGGCAGCCCAAAACGGGCACCCGCCGCCGTGAAATTTTTTACGTCACGATGATCGATGGCCTCGGCTCCGGTGCACGCTACCTGCAGCGACGAGAGGTCAATGGCGTCCGGGTCGGTCCGCTCCAGAACGCGGGCCAGTAGGGAGTAGGCGAAATTGGGGCCCGCTGTCATGGTCCCCCGGTGCCTGCTGATCAACTCGGCCCACACAATGGGCCGCCGCAGGAACTGATCGGCCGTGACCACGACGGCTTCCAGCCCCAATTGCATGGGGAAACAGACAAACCCGATCATGCCCATGTCGTGCGACAACGGCAGCCAACTCACGAGGACATCCCGATCGATGCGGATGTCCACCCCCGTGCTCATCGCGACGGTGGTTGCGGCGAGATTCCCGTGGCTGATCTCCACCGCCTTCGGTATGCCGGTCGACCCCGAGGTGAGCTGCCGCAGCGCGATATCCGCCTCAGCGGCGTCCTCCGGCTCGATCGGTCCGGCGCCGCGCAGCGACGCCACCGTGCATACGGCCAAATCCTGGGCCGCCAGGTGATCCAGCGCCATCAGGAAGGGCTCGCCTACGACGACCACGTCGGCACGAATCATCCGGATTGCCCGTACGGTGTCGGCGAGCCAGACCGCCAGGTCGGCACGTGGTGTCGGTTGCTGCAGCATCGTCAGCGCGGCGCGGCGCATCCAAATCGCCTGCGCCAATGGTGCGACGTCCGCCGCGTCGGCGGCCAGCACAGCGACCGAGCCGTGCCGGCCAATGCCCTTGGCGGCCAGGCATCCTGCCATCTGCTTCGCCTGGTCGTGGACTTCGCGCCAGCTCAACCGTATGGGATCGGCTAACGTGCCAACGGTCAAGCCGTGCGGTGACGATGCCGCCGAGGCGAACACTTCGCGGGTGAATATGCTCATCCGATCAGATCCTTTCCAGTGTCACGTCTGGGTCGGGCTCACAAAAGAGAAAGTGGTGGTGGAAGCACACCAATTCGACGGATGTCATCGGGTCAGGCCTGCCGGATCGAGCCGATGCATGACGAAGTCAACGAGATCGCCAACACTGTGAAGGTTCGGCAGCACTTCGGCGATGGCGATATGCCCCAGCTCTGGATAGTCCGCCCGCAGCCGGTCGAAAAGGCGGAGTTGCAGCAGCGAGTCGTAGCCCAGATCGTCACTGAGCCGGCTGGATCGGGCAAGCTCGCCGAGCGAATAGCCGCCGATATCGGCGATCACCGCCAGGATCGCGCCCTCTGATGCGGTCAGCACCTGTGCAGGCTGCTGCCGCTCGGCGACAGGGCTGACCGCGGCGGGCTTGGCCGTCGGAGACACGACGGTGACCTCGCCGTCGAACCAGAACCGACTGGAGGTGTCGAAGACATAAGGCGGAATCCGTTGCAGCGGACCGGCCGGCCGGCCGTACAACGGCGACAGGTCGGGCGAGTACCCGTCGCGCAGCAGCGTTGCCGCTACGCCCAGCAGCTCCGTTCCATTGGAATCCGGTCCGGCGCACAATGCCAGCGACCGGGTCTGCGGCGGCAATCTGCACTGCCGGGCTAGCCCGAGCAGCGTGGATCGCGGACCGGCCTCGGCAACGTAGTCGGCACTTGCTGCACTCATGGCGGCCCGGACCGCGTCGAAAAACCGCACCGGCGAACAGATCTGGCTGGCCCAGTAGTCGGTGTCCATTTCGTGACCCTCGATTTCCCTGCCGAGCACCGTGGAGAAGAGCCGGAACTCCGCTGGACCCGGCGTCAGCCCCGACAGCTCGCGCCGGAACTCCGCCACCATGGGCTCCATCAGCGGCGAGTGAAAGGCATGGGACACCGTCAGGTTCACCGCTCGGCCGCCCTGCGCCCGAACCGCGGCATGGACCCGTGCCACCGCGTCGGCGGCACCGGAGATTGCCACTGAGCGTGGCCCGTTGACGGCCGCGATCGCGCACCCGGGCTCGTCGGCGACCAATGCCTCGGCCTCCTCGACGCCGAAATCGATCGCGGTCATCGCCCCATCGGGGGGTAATGCGCCCATCAGCCGTCCCCTGACGGCGATGAGCTTGGCCGCATCATCGACCGATAGCACGCCCGCCAGGCAGGCGACCGCGACCTCGCCGACGCTGTGGCCGATGCCGAATAAGGGACGGATCCCACTCTGTAGCAACGCCTTTCCCAGCGCGTAGGAAACCGCGAATAACGCCGGCTGCGCGAGGCTGGTGTGATGGAGTCCGGGATCGTCGCCGAGGATCGCCACGAGCAGACCCGAAGGCAGGTGCGGGTCGAGGGCGGCCGCCGCGGCATCCAGATGTTCCCGGTACACGGGATTGGCGTCGTAGAGCGGCCGCGTCATGCCCGGGTACTGAGTTCCCTGCGCTGAGCAAAAGAGCCCAACCCCGGCGGCGACCTTGCGCGGCGGCGCGGACGACGCAAGTTCGGCGCGGGTACCGGCGAGAAAATCCCTCAGCCCACAGGCCAGCGTGCTGCGGTCGCCCTCCACCACCAGGCGATGCCGATGTGATCGCTTCACCACGTTGGTGGAGCGGCACCAGGAGGCTACCGATTGATCGTCGAGTTTGTGCAGCGCGGTGGCGATCGAATCGGCGTTGCGCCGGAGCGCCTGCTCCGAGGGCGCCGATAATGTGAGCACACCGATCGGGCCCGGGTCGGGTACCGCCCGGGCCGGCGCCGACTCCAACACCGCGTGCGCATTGCTGCCGCCCAGCCCGAATGAGCTCACCCCGCAAAGCGCATTGTGCGGCAAAGGCTCTGGGCTCTCCACGAGCCGCAGCCCCTGCGCGTCCAGCCGCAATCCCGGATTGGCGCTGTCGCCGAACAGCGTCGGTGGCAGCTCCCGATGATGCAGCGCCAGGCACGCCTTGATGAACGACGCAATCCCCGCGCTGCCCTCGGTGTGCCCGATGTTTCCCTTGACCGAGCCCAGCAGACATGGCTCGCCACGCGTTTTGTGGATGTCGCCCAGAGCGTTGGCCTCGATCATGTCGCCGAGAAAAGTGCCCGTGCCATGGGCTTCGACGAAGTCGATCTGTCCGGCCTCGACCTCTGCGAGACTGAGCGCGCGGCGCATCAGCTCGACCTGCGACCGGCGGTTCGGGGCGGTGATCCCGTTGCTGCGGCCATCGTGGTTGGCAACCGAACTTTTCAGCACCGCGTAAATCGGCTGGCCGTCGGCGATGGCGTCGTCCAGTCGGCGCAGCACCACCGCGGCCACGCCCTCACCCCGGCCGATGCCGTCGGCGTGCTGTCCGAACGGTTTGCAGCGACCATCCGGCGCCGAGAGCCCAGCCTGCGTGTAAAAAATCGAAAGCGCAGGTGTAAGAAGCAGATTCGCACCGGCGGCGATGACGGTGTCGGTGTCCCCGGAACGCAGCGCAGCGCAGCCTTGGTGCACGGCCATCAACGATGACGAGCAGGCGGAATCGATGGCCATGCTCGGTCCGGTGAGGTTCAGGTGGTATGAGATGCGGTTGGCCGTCATGAAGTAGCCGCTGCCGGCACCACGAAATGCGGTGACCGCGGGGAAGTCGAACATCTGAAGGCTGCTCCACTCGCTGGACATCATTCCGACGAAGACGCCGGTTGGCGTGCCGGCCAGCGATCGGGGATCGATTCCGGCATCTTCCAGTGCGCGCCACGACGCCTGCAGCAGCAGTCGCTGCTGCGGGTCGAGCGCCGCCGCCTCGATCGGAGCGATTGCGAAAAAGTCATAGTCGAATGCGTCAACGTCGTCGATGAAATGGGCGCGTCGGGTGTTCATCGATCCTGCGACACCGCCGGGGTGGTAGATGGCGTCGATATCCCAACGCTGCAACGGCACTTCGGTGTCGGTGACGATGCCATCCATCAGCAGTCGCCAGAACGCGTCCTTGTCGGGCGCTCCCGGGAAGCGGCAGTCGATGCCGACCACGGCGATCGGCGTCACGTCGCCGCTTGCTCAGCGACCAGATAGGCCGCGATGGCACCGATGGTCGGGTAGTCCCACACCATGGTGGTTTCGACGGCGAATCCCTTCTCGCACTCCAGGTCCACGCACAGCCTCATGGCTAAGACGGAGTCGATCCCACAATCGGCCAATGGGGTGTCGATGTCGATCGTGTCCGACGGAACGTTGAGGTACCCGGCCACCTTCATGGTCAGCCAGTCGGCAAGTTCCTGAAACTCCGAGGCGTCAGCCGTCATCGGGGTCTCACTCTGGCTCATCAGCTTCCGCCCTACCGGCTACTGCGGCGAGGCCGCGATCGCCGCCTGGTTGGCGCCTGCCTCGCCGAACGAGATCCGGCGACGCACGAATGCACGCACGCCCCTCTCGAACCGCGCGCCGCCGGCGAATGCTGCGCCCGCGATCAGCGGCAGACCGGCGACGATGCCGGTTCCCAAGCCGAGCACGAACGTTGCCAAGGTCGCGGCCTGCGCCAGCGCGCCGAATCGCCGCGCCGACCTGACCATCGCGCCCCACCAGCGAAAAACCTTCCCGGCCAGGAGATCCGCCGCCGCCAGGGCGGGCATGATGGGGGCCGCATCCTGCGAACACTGTCCCGACTCGGCGATGCGTCGCCCCACACCGCCGACGCGGTCGAGTTCCGCGGCGCCGACCCCGGCCCGCTCGAACCACAGGAAGGACTCGCGCCTACCGGTCAGCAGCCAGCGCAGGGTCGTCACGAACGTCGCCCACTGCGGCCGGGTGTCGGTCGCGGCAACCACCTCGACGGACTGAGCACCCGCGGACCGCAGCAGCCCGGAGACCTCGATCGCCGCCGAGTACCACATGTTGCGGCACGCGATCAGGGAGACGACCCTGCGATTCCGGAAGGCGCCGGGATGCGCCTTCAGCAGTGACCGGACGGGAAGTGAGGGCGCCAGATACCACACCTGGTAGGCGAGGATCGCCAATTCCTCAGGCTCCGTTTCGAAGCCGTCCGCCGGCTCGACGAGCTCCACCAGCGCTTCCGGATCAACCGCAGCGGGAAACAGCCCAAAGAATCGCCGAATCGGCCACGGAAATGGAAACGCCACGCGGGGTTGGACGTCCACCCAGCGGATGTACCACCCGCCGGCGACCAGCGGAGCGGTCAACGCATCGGCGACTTCGCGCAGCTGTCCGGTCTGCGAATAGAGGTACACGACCGCCCGACGGGGAGGCTGCTCGGCAGGGAGGACCTCGGACGCCTGGGTCATGGCCGGGCTTTCGACACCGAAGCCGCCGACACCGCAGTGAGATGCATGAATGAGACGACGAACCGGCCGGATTCGGGCACCATGCACAACAGCGTGTCACCGTCCCTGATTAGGCCGTCCGTCATCATCTCGTCGAGGATGACGAAGATGGCTGCGCTGCCGATGTTTCCGACTTTCGTGAGGTTGCTGTACCACATTTCGGGATGGCCGAACGCGATGTCGCGCCGGGAGAGCTCGCCAAACATGACGGACTTCATGCGTTCGCTCGAGTAGTGCGCGGGAAACCACGTCACCGTCTCAGGGTCGAATTTGCCCATGGCGCGCAGGCGTTGGTACTCGTCGATTCCGACACTTATCAGATGTGGCAACAGGGAGAGTTCCTGCCGCATAGCGAGCGCACCGTCGGCCGCGGCCGCCGCGGGGGTCGGGTAGTCAAACCAGGTCTTCGAGACTGCGTTGTCGTTGCTGCCGAAGTACATGCACGCCTTTTCGGTGTTCGCGTAGGACGTCAGCGAGATCCAGTCGATGCGCAGGCTGATCCCCGATGCTGCGGGAGTGTTCTCGACCACCGCGGCGCCCGCGCCATCGGAGAGCATGTAGCGCAGGAACGCGGTTTCCATCGGCAACGACCCGTCCTCCGAGATCGGCTCCATCTCGTCGTAGCGGGTGCTCTTCAACAAGCGTGATGCGAACTCGCTGGCGACGCAGATCGCGTTGCGCTTCTCGCCGATCGCCACCTGCAGGTACGCGTTCTTCAGCGCCATCATCCCGGAACTGCAGATGCCGTGTGCGGTCGCGATCTCGAGCGGACCGTAGCCCAACTCGCCGTGCACCATGCTGGCATGCCCGGGACAAATCAGGTCCGGCACAGTCGTCGCCGCGGTCAACAGTTCGACCTCGTTGGGTCCGAGTCCGGCGCGCTCGGCGGCGTTGCGCACCGCATTGGCCGCCATGGCCGCATTCGAGAAGACGGTTTGCTGTTTTTTGTCGAGCGCGTAGTGGCGCGTCTTGATTCCGCAGTTCGCGAGAACCACGTCCTTCAGATCGGAGGACGCGCGTCCCGCCTTTCCGATGTAGTCCTCGATTTCGTCATTGGGAACGGGGTAGCCGGGGAGAAAAGCGCCCGTGGCCGTGATGTACGCACCCATGCTGTCGCTCCAATGATCGGGTTGTCGACGAGGCCACGCGGGCCGTCAGGCCATTTCGGCTGCCTTCAAGACGAAAAGATCCTTGAGGTCGTCGACGGCATGACAGTTTCCATGTTTCCTTCGCCCGACCCTCCGTTAGGCTGTCTCGGTACCACCGCAACCGGGCGCATGGGCTGCGAATCCGCCCCGATAATAGCGGGCGGCGGTTGCCACGGCACGATTAGCGAGTTGCACGATCCCTATCTTCTGTATAAACGGAGTACGAGTAGCAAATCCCCATTGGTTCAATTACGCGCCGAACCGACCATTGCGTTTGGCGGGGGTGGCTCCGGTGGTCGTGACCGCTCCTGGAAGCAAACCGACCCCACGCAAACCGGGGCTCATCAAAGTGCGCACGAGACCGGGGACGCTTCAGCTTCAGATATAGACTCCGGCAATCGCGAGTTGGACGAGGCTTTGAGTAGCGATGACGATGGATCCCGGGACACACTGGTGCCCGGCGTGATGGACACGGAACTCAGCGCAAGCGGGTAGTGACATGAACACATCTCGGGTCCTGATCGTCGGTGCCGGTCCGGCCGGAGCGACAGCCGCGCTGCTGCTCGCCGAACACGGGATCGACACCCTCGTCGTCGAACAACGCCTGGCCCCTTCGACCCACCCGGCCGCGCATGTGCTCTCCACCCGCACACTGGAGGTCTTCCGCGAACTGGGCCTCGAACACGATGTGCGCCGCCTCAGCTCACGGATGTACGAACTGCGTGACATTATTTACGCCACGACGCTGACCGGACCCGAACTGGGCCGGATCAACATTTACGACCCCGAATCGGCTGAAGCCCAGTCGCTTCAGACGCTGAGCCCGACTCGGGCCGCAAGCCTGTCGCAACACGTACTTGGCCAGCTGCTGTGGGATCAGCTCGAAGCGTGCACGCGAGTCGAGTTCCGGCGGGGCAGCGTGTACCAAAATCACCGCGAAACCGCCGATGGCGTTGAAGTTCGAGCCACCCGCCCAGACGGTGACGGCGAGTGGGTCGCGACGGGTCGGTATCTGATCGCTGCCGATGGTGCGGGTAGCCATGTCCGGCGCAGATGCGGACTCCAGATGCGCGGCCCCGTACTTCAACACGTGATCAGCGTTCACTTCAGCGGCGACCTGCGTTCTTATCTGTGGTCACGCCGAGCCCCGGTGATTTGGACCTTCACTCCACGCGGGCTGGGAACCATTATCGTGCACAGCTCACCTGGTGACTTCGTCTTTCAGTTCCCCTACTTCCCGCCGGTTCAGCGTCTCGAGGACTTCACCGCCGACGATTGTCGGCGCAGAATCCGAGAAGCGGTGGGACACAGGGATTTGGTCGTCGAGATCCACTCGGTGCAGAGCTGGGCGATGACGGCGCAGGTCGCCAATCGATACCGCAGGGGACGTACATTCCTGATCGGCGACGCCGCGCACCGCTTCCCGCCGACCGGCGGTCTCGGACTCAACACCGGCGTGCACGATGCCCACAACCTGGCCTGGAAACTCGCGTGGGAAATGTCTGGGCGTGCTCCGGCGTATCTGCTCGACACCTACGAGGCAGAACGTCGACCGATCGGCATCGCCAACACCGAGCATTCAGTGAAAAACTTCGACGGCCTGATGGACGTTTTCGCCGCGCTTGGATTGCCTCGATCAGGTATGCGCGCGCTGCAGGCTCTGGCCGGGTCCCGACTGATGGTTGCCCTGCCGCGTCCAGCGTCACGCCGGATACTAGCCGCTCTCATGGTGGTGGCAATGCAGCTGATTGGCTGGGTGACTTCCCGGGGTCGTATCGGAGCTCGTGTCCGTTACATGGTGCAGGAGGTGATCGCCCGCCAGGGCGGCCATTACCGAACGTGGGGCCTCGATCTCGGCGTGCACTACGGCCACGGTTTCCTCGTCGACGGCGACATGTCCGAAGACGACGCGGACATCGAGCTTTATGCGCCGATCGTGCGTGTGGGGGGGCGGTTACCACACGCGTGGGTCCAGTCCAACGGAGCGAGAGTATCCACTCTCGACCTGCCGGCGCGCGACACGCTGACGGTTCTGGCCACGTCGCAACACGAGTCGAGTTGGCGTGACGCGCAGACAGCAGTCGGACACCCACTGACGGTGATCGGAGTCGACCTCGCGGCGTGCACAGAGCCGCTGTGTGAGCTGGCGGCAGGGCAGGCGCTACTGCTGCGCCCGGATTCTCATATCGCAGCGGTGCTTGACCCATCGATTAGTGGGAACGCCGAAGCGCTCGGTGAGGCGATCGATCAACTAGGTCTGAGGGCCACCGCGAAGGGGAGCTATGAACCCACGCCTTGACGAGATTGTTCTGCTGACCCACGAGTGGGATTTGATGCGAGCCTGGTGGGGCAACCTCCTCGGCGCGGATCCACACACAATCGGTTATCGAACCGCGGTCGTCGAGACAGCGGCGCTACGGGTTGTTATCGAGCATTCCGATATCGCGATGAACGCCAATCCCGAAGTCGCTGGGGTCATTTCACTCACAGTGTCGGCCCCCTCCGTGATCGCTGCCCTCGACACCCACAGGCGACTCGTCGCGATCGGCTCCCGTCACCACCGCGCGACAAACGACGCCAGCGGAGTGCGCCTGTGGTACCGCGACCCCAATGGCACCGACGTGGCAATCCGCGTTCCGATCGATGCGGATGCGAAGAACCGGCCTGGCCAGGAGATCGATCCCGATCACATTGTCGCCCGACTGCAAGCGGCCGCAGAATCAGCGAAAGAGTTACACGCCAACGGCGAATAGGACTACGTGCGGCGGGCTGCTTCTTGAGCGAGTTGCACGCGGGAGGTCAGGCCGAGCTTGGTGTAGACGTGGGTTAGGTGGGTCTGCACGGTGCGGGGTGAGACGAAAAGCCTTGCGGCGATGTCATTGTTGGCGAGCCCTTCGCTGACCAATTGGACGACCTCGCGCTCGGTGGGCGTGAGTGAACCCCAGCCGCTGGTGGGTCGTTTGCGTTGGCCGCGGCCGCGCTGCGCGTAGGCGATCGCTTCCTTGGTGGACAGCGCAGCGCCCTCGGCCCAGGCGGCGTCAAAGTCGTTCCCGCCCATGGCGTCTCGCAGAGCAGCCGCCGAAGCTTCGTAGTCGGCGTCCCAGGTCTTAGGGCGGACCTCGCCCGTGCGTTGCCGAATGGCGTGGGCCGCACCCAAGAGGCGGGCGGCTTCGCGATGACTGGCGCCGTCCCCGGTCAGAACGGCGAGGCATTCGAGCACGTCCGGAACGCCGAGGTGCGCCGCACGTTCGGCCGCGCACGCTAGCGCGTCATGGGCGTCACGCTCAGCGTCCTCCAGCTCACCTCGCGCGATCGCCACCCGCACGCGTGTGCTCAGGGCCCATATCAGCCAGAAGCCGGTCGTTGTCGATACAGCCTCGTCGGCGCAACGGCGGGCGTCAGCGAGATCTAGGTCTGCCAACGCGCCCTGGGCATTCCAGATGCGCTGCAATGCCGCCGTGCCACCGCTCACGACAATCGGGCACAGGAGCGCGGCCTCGCGTGCCTCGTGCGCCGCCGCGAAGTCTCCGGCGGCCAAGGCCGCGAATCCAGACGTCACCTGTCCGAACGCCGCGTACCTTCCGCCTAGCCC
>NZ_JBAPRN010000124.1:0-17384 GCF_049281135.1 Mycobacterium sp.
GGTCACCACGGCGGGGGCGGCGCTGGCCGCGGGCGTGCTCGACCGGGTGCCTGACGGTGTCCACGCCGACGACTGGTACATGGACTACCGCAACGCGGACGGCTCGATCGCGCAGATGTGCGGCAACGGCGTGCGGGTGTTCGCGCATTACTTGCGGGCCAGCGGGGTGGAAACCCGCGACGAATTCGTCGTGGGATCACTGGCCGGCCCGCGTCCGGTCGTCTTGCACCACAGCGACGCGACCAACGCCGACGTCAGCGTCGACATGGGCAAGGCCAACCTGCTCGGGCCCGGGCAGGCCGTCGTGGGCGGCCACACGTTCAGCGGGTTGGCGGTCGACGTCGGCAATCCGCACCTGGCCTGCGTCGATCCTGCGCTCACGCTTGAGGCGCTGGCAGCGCTGGACGTTGCGGCGCCGGTGAGTTTCGACCACGGCCAGTTCCCGGACGGCGTCAACGTCGAGGTGTTGACCGCTCCGGCCGACGGCGCGGTGAGCATGCGGGTGCACGAGCGGGGAGTGGGCGAAACCCGTTCCTGCGGAACAGGAACCGTCGCTGCTGCCGTCGCCGCACTGTCGCACGCCGGCGCCTCCAGCGGCACCCTGACCGTGCGGGTTCCCGGCGGCGATGTCGTCGTCACCGTCACCGAAGCCACCAGTTACCTGCGTGGACCGTCGGTGTTGGTGGCCCGGGGAGAACTCGGCGAGGAGTGGTGGGGGAACGCGCTGCGTTAAATGGGATGCGCGCGACCGCTTGGGCGTGCACCATTTGTAATTGCCTATGACATATCCCGACTTACCCAAATCCCACTGGCCTGAACACGACGTGCCCAGCACGGGCGAACTCGCGCTCGATGACCGCGCTGCGCTGCGCCGCGTCGCGGGGCTGTCCACCGAACTCGCCGACATCTCCGAGGTCGAGTACCGGCAGCTGCGCCTCGAGCGGGTGGTGCTGGTGGGGGTCTGGACCGACGGCAGCGCCGCCGACGCCGATGCCAGCCTCGCCGAGTTGGCGGCGCTCGCCGAGACCGCAGGTTCGGAGGTGCTCGAGGGCATGGTGCAGCGGCGCAGTAAGCCCGATCCCTCGACCTACATCGGGTCGGGCAAGGCGGCGGAACTGCGTGACGTGGTGACGGCGACCGGCGCCGACACCGTCATCTGCGACGGCGAACTGTCCCCGGCGCAGCTGAACGCGCTGGAAAAGGCGGTCAAGGTCAAGGTCATCGACCGCACCGCGCTGATCCTGGACATCTTCGCCCAGCACGCCACCAGCCGGGAAGGCAAGGCGCAGGTATCGCTGGCGCAGATGGAATACATGCTGCCGCGACTGCGCGGCTGGGGTGAGTCGATGTCGCGGCAGGCCGGTGGTCGTGCCGGCGGCAGCGGCGGCGGTGTGGGTCTGCGTGGTCCCGGTGAGACCAAGATCGAAACCGACCGGCGCCGAATCCGCGAGCGAATGTCCAAGCTGCGCCGCGACATCAAGGCTATGAAGCAGGTCCGCGACACCCAGCGCAGTCGCCGGGTCCGCAGCGACATGCCGTCCATCGCGATCGTCGGCTACACCAACGCCGGCAAGTCCAGTCTGCTGAACGCGTTGACCGGGGCCGGGGTGCTGGTGCAGGACGCGCTGTTCGCAACCCTTGAACCCACTACGCGCCGTGGCGAATTCGACGACGGACGGTCGTTCGTGGTCAGCGACACCGTTGGTTTCGTGCGGCACCTGCCGACCCAGCTCGTCGAGGCATTCCGCTCGACGCTCGAGGAAGTGGTTGACGCTGATCTGCTGGTGCACGTCGTCGACGGCTCCGACGTCAACCCGCTGGCTCAGATCAGCGCGGTGCGCGAGGTGATCTCCGAGGTTTTCGCCGACCACGACAGTGGCCCTGCGCCGGAGCTGATCGTCGTCAACAAGACCGATGCTGCGGGCGATTTGGGGTTGGCCAAGCTGCGGCGTGCGCTGCCCGGGGCCATGTTCGTCTCGGCTCGTACCGGCGACGGTGTCGAGGCGCTACGCCGGCGGATGGCCGAGCTGGCCGCACCGACCGACACCGCTGTCGACGTCGTGATTCCCTACGACCGTGGCGATCTGGTGTCGCGCGTGCACGCCGACGGCCGGGTTCAGGAAACCGAGCACATCAGCGACGGCACCCGGATCAAAGCGCGGGTGCCGGTGGCGCTGGCCGCGAGCCTGCGCCAATTTTCTGCGACCTGACATAGGTCGCAGATAACAGAAGCTCCGGAGCCCGGCCTGGCGCTTCTTTGGTGCTGAGGTTAGTGCTCTAGGTCACCGAAGCCGGTGGCTCGGGCAGGCTGGTGTAATCCGCGAGAACCGCCGCCTGCGAGGTAATCCCCTCGTTGCTGAGGAGTGTCGCGTCGGTTGCGTCGACCGGTGCGACGTCATGGTGCTGGATGGGCAAACCTTGGGCCTGCGACGACCCGTGGTAGGGCAGCGACCCGAAGAGTGCTGCCGCCGTGAGGCCGGCTCCCGCGATGAGTATTCGCTTGGTTGTGGAACGCATGGTTTCCTTCCCCCTTTAAACGATTTGGGCTGGCGGCGTGATTGCCACCGGAGTCATTCCACATGCGCCACCGCAGCGTCTATCGAACCCCACGCTGCGTCGCCGACCGGCTATGGCCCCGTCCTCCCCTCGGACACCTGAACATTCTCAAGTGTAATTAAGATATCCCTTAGAGCTCATACGAGTGTGGAAACGGCCGGAATTTTCCAAATCTCTTTTTGCGCGCGTAGAAGTGCTGTCCAAAGAGTTATTCGAGGCCGAGAAATAAACCGATCTTGAATTGCAGATCGTCGAACAATTTAATCAAGTGTGACGCGCTGTCGGTGATAACAGAAGCGCCGGAGCCCCCCGCCCCGGCGCTCCTGTTGGCGCGATCTAGAAGAGGGCGTTGCCCGCTATTGATGCTGGTGGAGGGGATTTCCACGGGCGGGCGGGGTCGGTTTCTGCACGACTTAACGCTAGTAAGTAATACTCAGCAGTCACTTATCCAGGCCATTAATCCAGATTGTCGGACGATTACACCAATTCGTAGACTTCCTCAGCGGGTGCCTCCAGCATTCGCTGTGCCAGCTGGGCTTTAAGTTCGTCGAGCTGTGCCTCCTCGGCATGATCGCGTTCGGCCTTGCCGGCCAGCTCGAAGAATTCGGCGGTGATGAAGCCGGGCCGCAGCATCAGCGTCGCCGTGCGGCCGCCGATGATGACCTGGAAGACGAAGCTTTGCAGTAGCCGACCGCGATCGGGCCGCGCCAGCGCAGGCTCGATGATGAATCGACCGTCGGTCACCGCGCGGGTGACGGCTTCGAAGCCGTCGCGGGCCCCGGGTCCTTCAAAGGCGGTACGGATGACGATTGACCGCCGTTGCGGCGGTTGGTTTCCCGATAGCGCCGCGAAGGCGCGCTGCATCACTTTGAATGCACTGGCAACGCCTGCCGGGGAGTGCGGCCCGGCGTAACACAGCATGTCGGTGTAGGAGAACTCGAGCACTTGTCCGAGCTCCTGCACCAGGATCGTCTCGTCCATTCGCTGACTGTAGGCCCGCGACAGGACACCATGGCTCCTACCAACCATCCGGTTGGTATATCTTAGGCGGCAGTGTTCCCAACCCGCCGGAGGTCATCTCATGGGTAGCGCCGTCAAATACCAACGCACCCTGTTCGAGCCTGAACACGACTTGTTCCGCGAGTCCTACCGCTCATTCCTGGAACGCCACGTGGCGCCGCACCACGACGAGTGGGAGAAGGCGAAGATCGTCGACCGCGGCGTGTGGCTGGAGGCCGGCAAGCAGGGATTCCTGGGAATGTCGATTCCCGAAGAGTACGGCGGCGGCGGAGACTCCGACTTCCGCTACAACACGATCATCACCGAAGAGACCACCTACGGCCGCTTCAGCGGCATCGGGTTCGGCCTGCACAACGACGTCGTGGCGCCCTATCTGCTGAGCGTGGCCAATGAGGAGCAGAAGCAGCGCTGGCTGCCCAAGTTCTGCACGGGCGAGATGATCACCGCGATCGCCATGACCGAGCCGGGTACCGGCAGCGACCTGCAGGGCATCAAGACCCGAGCGGTCAAGCAGGGTGACCACTACATCCTCAACGGTTCAAAGACGTTCATCACCAACGGAATCAACGCCGACCTGGTGATCGTGGTGGCTCAGACCGACCCCGACAAAGGTGCGCAAGGCTTTTCGCTGTTGGCCGTCGAACGCGGCATGAAGGGATTCGAGCGGGGCCGGCACCTGGACAAGATCGGCCTGGATGCGCAGGACACCGCCGAACTGTCTTTCACCGACGTCGAAGTGCCGGCCGAGAACCTGCTCGGCGAAGAGGGCAAGGGCTTCATCTACCTGATGCAGAATCTGCCGCAGGAGCGAATCTCGATCGCGATCATGGCCGCTGCTGCCATGGAGCAGGTGCTGGAGCAGACGATTCAATACACCAAGGAGCGCAAAGCCTTTGGCAAACCCATCGGCAGTTTCCAGAACAGCCGATTTTTACTCGCAGAATTGGCCACAGAGGCCACCGTGGTTCGGATCATGGTCGACGAGTTCGTCGCGCTGCACCTCGAGGAGAAACTCACCGCCGAACAGGCCGCAATGGCCAAGTGGTATGCCACCGAGAAGCAGGTGCACTTGATCGACCGCTGTCTGCAGCTCCACGGCGGTTACGGGTACATGCGCGAATACCCGGTCGCACGTGCATATCTCGACGCGCGGGTGCAGACGATTTACGGCGGCACCACCGAGATCATGAAGGAAATCATCGGCCGCAGCCTCGGCGTCTAGCCGCGGCAGCGCGTCGGGAGCAAAGTGGTTCCGCTCTCGGACGTCGCTACGCGGTAGTAATTGCTGCACGGCATTCGCGTTTCAGATCTCGGATCGTCGTAAAGAAGCCGAACTCGTGACGAACGCAGCCGCGATTCAAACGAATCCGACGCTGAACATAGCTGCCGCCACCCACAGAGCGCTAAATGCTTGTTTCCCGCGTGGCATGCGAAAGATTCGCTACCCAGCACGACCTCTGAGAGCATGTGCGGCGGTAATCGAGCGTCACGAGTTCGACGGAAATCGGGGCACGGAAGCCTAAAACTGAACGAGCAGAATGCGACACCACCTGCCTTGTGGTGAATAATTCGGCATCGACGGGATATGTATTCCGTAGTGTCTTCGTATGACTTCGCACGCGTCGTCGCCCACAGCAGAGTTGCGGCGGCCCGCAGGGCGGTTGAAACTGGCGCTCCAGGCTTCGTACTGGGCGGCCGCGGGGAGGGCGGGATGACAAGGCAGCAAGCACGATCGGGCGCCGTCGCGGGCGCCGCGCGTGGTCTGGCGGCGCTGGTCGCGGGATTGACGTGCATGGCGCTGCTGACACCCGTCGCGGCGGCATCCCCAATCGGCGACGCCGATAATTCGATCACGGCCGCCTGGAAGGATGCCGGCGGCGACAGTTCGGATCTGGGCGCCAAGCAAGGTGATTGCTACGTCGCTGGTCAGGGATTTGCTCAGGACTTCGTGCACGGCAAGATGTTCTTCACGCCGGCCACCGGCCCCAGGTCGATGATGGGCGCCATTCTGGACAAATACGAAGCCCTGGGTGGTCCGGCCGCCTCGGATCTCGGCTTCCCGACCGCTAACGAAGTCCGCGGTCTAGCCGGCCCCGACAGTCGGGTCAGCACCTTCTCGGCCAGCGACAAGCCGCTGATCTATTGGACCGCCGATCACGGCGCGTTCGTCGTGCGCGGTGCGATCAACGCCGCATGGGACAAACTGGGCAGCTCCAGTGGCGCCCTGGGCGTGCCGACCGGCGACGAGACCTTCGACGGTGAACTCGCAACTCAGGCGTTCAGCGGCGGCAAAGTGTCCTGGAACCGGCTGACCAAGGCCTTCACCACCGTCCCGCCCGATCTGGCGAGCAAGCTCACCGACCTGCAGGTACCCGTCGATCCGACGGCGGACATCAACATGGCCTGGCGGGCGGCCGGCGGGCCATCTGGGCCACTCGGCGCCAAACAGGGTGATCAGTATCCGGCGGGTAACGACGGACTGGCCCAGAACTTCGCCGGCGGCAAGATCTTCTTCAGCCCCGCCAGCGGCGCCAACGCCATCGAGGCCGACATTCTGACCAAATACGAGTCGCTCGGTGGTCCCGGCGGTGACCTCGGTTTCCCGATCGCCAACGAGGCCGATGGCGGCCTCAAAACGGCCAGCAAGATCAGCACGTTTTCTGCCGTCGACAAGCCGGTGATCTTCTGGACTGCCGACCACGGCGCATTCGTGGTCCGCGGGGCCATCAAGGCCGCGTGGGACAAGCTTCTCGGAGCGACCGGCAAGCTGGGCGCGCCGCTGGGCGATCAGACAGTCACCAAGGAAGTCGTCACGCAGAAGTTCTCCGGCGGCCAGATCGCCTGGAATAAGACGAAGAACACCTTCAGGACTGAACCGGCGAACTTGGCATCGGCGCTGGCTGGTTTGGAAGTGCCGGGTCAGAAGACTCCGGCCGGAGCGGCGTCGCCCGGGGGTAAGGCTAATTGGCTGACCGCGCATTGGTGGTGGTTGCCGGCCGGCATCGGCGCGCTTTTGCTGATCGGCTTGGTGGCGTTTCTGCCGCGATGGTGGCGGCTACGCCGTGCCGCTCAACGCGACCGTCAGGCCCACCCCGGCGACTCGGACGAATCCAGTTACGAGCCCGCCACCGAGTCTGTCGCGCGGTGGTCGCCGGACGCGGACGTCGATCTGGCGTCGTCGACCTTGTCCGAGGACCACCGGCCGATACGTCGGACCGTGCGGATACCCAGTCAGCCAAGCAGTGAATGGATGCCATCGGATCACAAGAGTTTGGTGGACGAGCTCCTCGAGGACGAAACCGAAACTCCCGATGAGCTTCCCGGTTTCGCCGACTTCGGCCGCGATGTCCACAAGGAACGCGGCCGTGACGTCCACGAGGACTTTGACCAAAATGTCCACGAAGAACACGGCCATGACGTCCACGAGGACTTCGATCGTGACGTCCACGAGGAATTCGACGAGGATCCCGATAACGTAGACACAGATCCGACCGGGATTCCGTTACTGGATGATGGCCGAGGCGGCCGGCACGCTGCGTCCGACGGCCATGACGACGACGCTCAAGTCACCGAGGCCGTGCCGATACCGCGGATCGCACCCGGGCAGTTGGCAATTCATCTTCCGATGGACGACCCGTATCAGGTGCCGGACGGATATCCGGTCAAGGCACACGCGAGCTCCGGCCTCTACTACATGCCCGACAGCGTGTTGTACGACGAGACCATGTCCGAAATTTGGTTCGCCAGCGAGGAAATCGCGCAGGCCAACGGGTTCCACCGGGCCGGGTAGCCGACCGGGCCGTAGCGGCGTCAGATCTTGCGGATCACCGTGACGACCTTGCCGAGCACGGCAGCGTCGTTGCCGGGGATGGGGTCGAAGGCCGGATTGTGTGGCATCAGCCAGACTTGGCCGCCGGTGCGCTTGAACGTTTTGACGGTGGCCTCGCCGTCGATCATCGCCGCCACGATGTCGCCGTTGTCGGCGACATTCTGCTGACGGACCACCACCCAGTCGCCGTCGCAGATCGCGGCGTCGACCATGGATTCACCAACCACCTTGAGCAAGAACAGCGCACCCTCGCCGACGAGTTCGCGCGGCAACGGGAAGACGTCTTCGACGGCTTCTTCGGCCAGGATCGGCCCACCGGCCGCGATGCGTCCCAACACCGGGACGTAGGTGGGTTCCGGCAGTGCATCCGACCCGGCGACGTCGGTGAGCGCCGGCGGCTTCGAAGCGTCGTCGGATGATCGGACGTCGACGGCGCGCGGGCGATTCGGGTCGCGGCGCAGATAACCCTTTTTCTCCAGCGTGCGTAGTTGATGAGCCACCGAGGACGTCGACGTCAGACCGACGGCATCGCCGATCTCACGGATGCTCGGCGGGTATCCACGGCTGGTGACCGACGCTCGAATCACGTCGAGGATGGTGCGCTGGCGCGGTGTCAGTGTCACTTCCGCCGGTCGCGAGGGGCGGTCGGAGTCGGCGTCCGTGGTATCGCTATCGCTCATACGGCCGAATGTAGCCGGATTTCGGCAAGATATCAAACATGTGTTCGAGGTATGTCGCGTGTTGCTGGTCCGGCGGCCGGCGAAAGCTGTCGGTGCCGCGTTCTATCGTCTGCAGCGTGTGCAACAGTTCGATCACATGTTCGGTTTTCGAACACATTATCGATTACGCTTCGAACAAGTGATCGACTACAAGCCGACTGGAGGAACGCACATGATGCCCATCGAGATGATCTCGCCAAACGCGCCGATCCGAGTTCGGCCGGTTCAGGTCCGCCCGCCCGCCAGGCACGGGGGGCACCGGGGTCCGCAGCCGTGCAGGCCGGTCGCGGCGCCCCCGCGTTACCGGGGCACCGGGGTCTTGATGTCGACGGCGTCGCATCGGCCTCGCCCGATCACCCCGGCGACAACTGTCGCGCTGGCTCTGGTGGCGGCTGGGATCACGGTGTGGCTGGGGTTCGTCGCGCACTTCGGCGGCATGTTGCACGCCGGCCCGGAGAAGGCGGCAGTTCAGATGCCCGACCGGCTCGCCGTCGTGCGGGTCGAGCCGGGTGAGACGTTGCAGCGCCTGGCCGCACGGGTGGCACCGGACGCGCCGACCGGTGAGGTCGTTGTGCGCATCCGCGAACTCAACGAGCTCGACTCGTCGGCGGTGACCGCGGGCCAGACGCTGATCGCCCCGGTGGGCTGAGCCATTTACCAGGCGCGACATCCGGCGGCGCTAGGCCTGCAGCCGTGTACGCAGGTACGCTCGTGGTGGCTTGGGACACCCCGAAGCCAGTGCGGCGAAGGAGCGGCCATGCATTGTCCGTTCTGCCGGCACCCCGATTCTCGAGTCGTCGACTCCCGCGAAACGGACGAGGGGCAGGCCATCCGGCGCCGCCGCTCGTGCCCGGAGTGTGGTCGCCGATTCACCACCGTCGAAACGGCGGTACTGGCCGTGGTCAAGCGCAGCGGTGTGACCGAACCATTCAGCCGCGAGAAGGTGATCAGCGGCGTGCGCCGGGCCTGCCAGGGCCGTCAGGTCGACGACGACGCGTTGAACCTGCTGGCCCAGCAGGTCGAGGATGCGGTACGAGCCGGGGGATCACCGGAAGTCCCCAGTAACGAAGTCGGCCTTGCGATCCTCGGGCCGCTACGCGAACTCGATGAAGTCGCCTACCTGCGATTCGCCTCGGTGTACCGGTCTTTCGAGTCTGCAGAGGATTTCGAGCGCGAGATCAAAACGCTGCGTGCCCACCGGAAGGTGCCCGCTTCGGGTTAACCGGTGCGTCGTAGGGTCGGGGCATGACGCAAGTTCTGCAGACCCAGGTTTGTGTCGCCGGCGGCGGACCCGCGGGAATGGTTCATGCGCTGCTACTGGCCCGCGCCGGGATCAAGGTCGCCGTGCTGGAAAAACACAATGACTTTCTGCGCGACTTCCGGGGCGACACCGTACATCCCAGCACGCTCCGGGTCATGGACGAACTGGGGTTGATCGACGAGTTTCTGCGTCTCCCCCACACCAAAGTCACGCGTCTGGCTTTCAACACCGATGGGACGCTCCGAACTTTCGGCAACTTCAGCGCACTTTCGCGGCTTGGTTTCAAACAGCCGTACATCGCGCTGATGCCGCAATGGGACTTCCTCGACTTCCTCGCCGAAAAAGCCAGTGCCTACCCGGAATTCACCTTGGTCCGCAATGCCGAGGTGACGGATCTGGTCTTTGACGGCGACCGCGTCGTCGGGGTGCGCACCCCGGAACTCGAGGTGCGTTCCGACCTTGTGATCGGCGCCGACGGACGCAAATCCGCGGTGCGCGCCGCAGCCGGTCTGCAGATCGGGAGCGCGAATTCGCCGATAGACGTCTTGTGGTTCCGGCTGAACTGGCGTCCGGGTGACCCCGAAGAACTCGTCGGGGTGGTCCGCAAGGGTCTGATGATGGCCATGATCTACCGGGGCGACTATTGGCAAATTGCCTACATCATGCCCAAGGGCGCAAACCCGCAAAACGGATCGCTGGAGGCGTTCAAAGAGCGGCTGGTTTCCGTGCAACCCAACTTGGCGGAACACGTCAAGGACTTGCACTCGTGGGACGACACCAGCCAGCTCGATGTGCGGGTGGATCGGCTGAAAACCTGGTGGCGCAAAGGCGTGCTGTGTATCGGCGATGCTGCACATGCGATGTCACCGGTTGGTGGGGTCGGCATCAACCTGGCGGTCGCCGACGCGGTGGCCGCGGCGAATATCCTCTGTGCCCCGTTACGTGAAAACCGGCTGACCGAAGCCGATCTGGCGAAGGTGCAGCGTCGTCGTGAGCTGCCGGCCAGGATCATTCAGGCCGGCCAGGTGTTCGTACAAAACAACGCTATCGAACCGAACTTGGACGGTGACCTGTCGCCGATCCGAGTTCCGAAGATCGTCGGGCGGGGACCGTTGCAGTTCATCCCGCCGATCATCGTCGGGCGGGGCTTTCGTCCCGAGCACGTCCGCACGCCCGACGTACACGCCGCGTAGCCGCATCGCCACCGCCTGTGTCGGGCCCGGACTAGGCTGACCGAATGCCACCCGAGCTGCATCCCAATCTGGAAGCGCTGGCGCCGTTGCTCGGTGTATGGCAGGGGAGTGGATCCGGTGAGTACCCCACGATCGAACCATTCGACTACCTCGAAGAAGTCACGTTTTCTCATGTGGGCAAACCGTTTCTGGTCTACGGACAGAAAACCAAAGCCGCCGCCGACGGGGCGCCGTTGCACGCCGAGACGGGTTATCTTCGTGTACCGCGACCCGGTCAGGTCGAGCTCGTGCTGGCCCACCCGAGCGGCGTCACCGAAATCGAAGTCGGCGCCTACACCGTCGACGGCGCCACGATCGAGCTCGTGATGACGACAACGCAGGTCGGTCTGACACCGACCGCCAAAGAGGTGACCTCGCTTGGCAGGAGCTTCCGGCTCGACGGCGACGAGCTGTCTTACTCGCTGCAGATGGGCGCGGTCGGACAACCGATGCAGCACCACCTTGGCGCGGTATTGCGCCGCAAAGACTGAATGTCTGCGCTTCGCTCGACAACCTGAGGAGGGCCACACCGTGGATGTCGAAAACCATATCTACCCAACGCGTTCCCGCGTCGAAGCACTGATCGCGGATGCCTCTGACACTCCCGTCGTGATGCTCAACCTGCTCAAATTCCGGGCGAAAGCGGTCTATTCGGACGGACGCAGCAGCGATCTGACCGGTCGTCAAGCGTACGACCTCTACGGCGCCGCGATGCAGAACGTCATCGAACGCAACGGCGGGCGGGTGGTGTTCGGCGGCGATATCGCTTCCCTGGTGATCGGCGAGGTCGACGACGTCTGGGACACCTGCGTGCTGGTCGAATATCCCTCCGCCGCATCGTTTGCCACGATCGTGACATCCCCCGAAGTAACGGAGATCGGCGTCCACCGCACCGCCGGGCTCGAGGGTCAGCTGCTGATCCGCCTCACGCCGTCGTTGGCCACGCGACCGCCGACCTGAACCCAGCCCTGCGGGCTCCACGTGGTCTCGATTATCGATCCCTTGCCCTGGGTGATGCTCAAGTCGCGACTGAGGTAGTCGGTCATCCGCATGGCAGCCGAGCCTGTCGCTTCGTCTTCTGGGACACCCAGATTGGCGGCGAGAAATCGGGACCGCAGCGATCCGGCGGACTCGTCGATCCACGCCCACAGGTAGTGCGCCACGTCGTCAGGAAAGTCGGCCGGATCCGCGGCGGCAAGCTCGTCGAGGCTTTGCAGATCGTGGATGGCGAACTCTGGCGCCCAGTCTGCGCGGGCGCTGATGGCGGTGATGTCCTCGTCGTAGCGCACCTGCACCACTCCGGCCGGTACCTGCAGGGTGTGAATCGGCGTACCGGTCGATCGCAACCACCACGACGCCCCGACCGTCGGGTGCCCGGCGAACGGCAGCTCGACGAGCGGGGTGTAGATGCGCGCGCCGGCGGTGGTGGAACCCGTAGCCGGCATATCGATGAAAACTGTTTCGCTATAGCCCAATTCAGCTGCGATGTGTTGATGCTGATCGGGCTCGACCGTCGCGGCGTCGACCACACCCAGTGGGTTACCGAAATTGCCCGCGGAATCGGTGAAAACCCGCAACACCGTGACGTCGATGCTCATGGAGCCGACTGTACGGCGTCACCTCGACGCAGCGATCAGGTGGCGCTGCGCTCGTCGGAACCCATCGCCTCCAACACCGCGGCACGGGTATCGACCGACCCGGAGACGGTCTGTGCGCCGCCGCCGGTGCGGAGCAGTTCGCGAAGCGCGGTTTGGTCGTACTCGGACGGTTCGGTGGTGTCGATGAAGCGCTCGACGACCTCGATGAATCGCTCGGGGTCATCGTGGAACGGGAAATGCCCGGAGCCCTCGAAGATCTCCAATTGGGAGCCCGGCATCGCAGCGTGTGCCATGCGGGCATGGCTGACAGGAACCACCACATCGTCGGTGCCCCAGATAATCTGCACCGGAACGGATCGCGTCAAATAACATCGATCCAGCATGGTGACGCTCTGGCCGCGCCAGTCGACGACCGCGCGCAGTGTCCGGGTGAACGCCGCCGAGGCCATCGGCTCCGGCAGGCCTGCGAGCACGCGTAGCACGTCGGGCAGGTCGTGGCCGATTGCCGTGGAGCCCAAGATCAAGCCGGCCGCGCGCCCGAAGATCTGTAATGCCGGTAGCACCAACGGCAGCCGCAGCAGTGCCAGCGCCTCGCTGCCCATCGGCAGCGAGGCGAGCCGCAGCGCGATGTTGACGTCCTTGGTGACACCGCCGGCGCCGATCAGGACCAGTCGTTCGACGAGATGCGGGAACTGGTAAGCGAATTGCATCGCCACCCCGCCGCCGAGCGAATGGCCGACGACGGTGGCCCGCTCGATGTCGAGGACGGAAAGCAGGTCACGCATCCCGTTGGCGTACGCCGCGACCGAGTAGTCGGCGCGCGGCTTGTCCGATTGCCCGTGGCCCAGCAGGTCGACGGCGATCACCGTGAACCTTTGCGCGAGCCTGGCTTGAACGGTCTCCCAGGTCGTCGAATTGTCACCGATCCCGTGAATCAGCAGGATCACCGGGCCGGAGCCGGCGATGCGGAACGCGCGCCGATAACCGTGCAGGGTCCGAAATTGCAGCTGTGGCGTGACCTCTCGCACCGAGCGAAGATTGGGCTTGCGCTGAGTCATGTCGCCAACTTCATTGTCGGGCCCGGGAGGGCGATCAGGTCGGATCGTCGTCGTCAAACTTCTTGTCTGCCTGCTGTGCCAGGAACCGCTCGAACTCCGCGCCGAGCTCGTCGCCGCTCGGCAGATCCTCGTCCCGCGTCAGCAGCGACCGATTCTCCTGCGCATCAATGAAGGCATCGTACTGTCGCTCCAGCGCCGTCACCACTTGAGCGACTTCGGCACTTGCCTCGACCTGCTCGTCGACCTTGACCTTGACCGCATCTGCCGCTTCGGTCAGCGCCTTCAGCGGCAGATGCAGCGACCCGGTTTTAGCCAGCTGCTCCAGCAATGCCTGCGCCGCGGCCGGATAGTCGGTCTGCGCCAGGTAGTGCGGAACGTGAACGGTGAAGCCGACGACCTCGTGTCCGTGCTGGGCCATCCGGTATTCCAAGAGGTTCGACGCGCTCCCGGGAACCTGCACTTCCGAAATCCACGGCGTGAAATCGGCAATCAGCTCACGGTTGTTCGAGTGTGCGGTCAACGTGACCGGCCTGGTGTGTGGAACGGCCATCGGGATGGTGCCCAGGCCGATGGTCTGACGGACGCCGAGGCGTTCGGCCAACAACCGCACAGCGGTGATGAACCGCTCCCACTTCAGGTCCGGTTCCATCCCGGCCAGCAACAGGAATGGCGTTCCGACACTGTCGTGCAGGGCGTAGAGGCTGAGGTCGGGATCGTCGTAGTTGGTGAAGTGATCGGTCCTGAACGTCATCAGCGGCCGTCGCGACCGGTAGTCGAGTAAATCGTCGATTGCGAACGACGCGACCAGCTCGGTGTCCAGGGTGTCCTTGAGGTGGCCCGCGGCCAGACGAATCGCGTGGCCGGCGTCGGAAAAGCCCTCTAGGGCGTGCACCAGCACCGGGCCGCGCCCGTCAGAGGACGACAGCTGGGGCGCCGGGAACTCCAGCTCGTACATGCCGTTCTGCTCGGGCTGGAAACGCTGACCCCGGTCGGGTGTGTCGGGGGGCTCGTTGTGGCCCATCGGTTGCCTCCTCGCCACGTCGCGGTTGTGCCGCATCGTGTCAGACAAGTGTCCCTCAGATCGGCTGGCAGCGGGCAGCCGACCCGCGCCGGACTGCCAGCCTACGTGCGAAAAAACACGGCCGGGACTGGCCGCATTCCGATGGGATACCCGCCTGGCCCCACGGCGAATTCGCCGTGACACTCGGCCTTCACCGCCCTCGGTCGCCGAATCGGGCATGATCGACGGCGATGCGCATCCATGCAGCAGCGGTGGGGATGGCCATGGTTTTGGTCGCCTGCGGACATCAGGCCCAGTCGGCACCGCCCACCAGCAAACTCGAGCAGGCGGTAACCGGTACCACGAACCGGGTCACCGCCGCGCCCATCGATCCGGATCCGCGGGTGGGAGCCGTTTTTCTGTCTGGCAACGATCTGCACGCCTGTACTGGCTCAGTGCTGCATTCGGCAGCAGGCAACCTGGTGCTGACTGCCGCGCACTGCCTGAGCGCCGGTGGACCGGTACGGTTTGTTCCCGGCTTCGCCAGCAAAGCCGCACCCAACGACGTGTGGACCGTGGACGCGCTGTATCTGGATCCGCGATGGCTGACCAACAAAGACCCGCTGGCCGACTACGCGATCGCGCGGGTGAGTCGCCCTGCCGGCGGATCGGTCGAGGGCGTGGCCGGCTCGGCACTGACGCTGGGTTCCGCGCCGCCGCGGGGTAGCCAGGTCACCGTGGTCGCTTACCCCGCCGGCGTCGGCGGCCTGCCGATCGGCTGCCAGGGCAACACCGAACTCAGCGACGGCGGGTATCCCGAGCTGCCGTGCCCGGGCCTGGTCGACGGCACCAGCGGCGCGCCCTGGATCAGCGGCTCGACCGTCACCGGGGTGATCGGCGGTCTGCACGGCGGCGGCTGCGCGGAGAACCTGTCCTACTCGTCGCCGTTCGATCAGCACATCGCCCAGCTGTTCACGCGGGCGCAGGACGGCGGGCCGGGCGACGAGGCGCCGCAATCCTTCGACGACCAGTGCTAGTTGTCGAAATGAGTGAGCGCGCGCACCTTATTCATCACGTCCAGTGCGGCGACCTTGTACGCCTCGGAGAACGTGGGGTAGTTGAACACCGCGTCGACCAGGTACTCGACCGTGCCCTGGCAGCCCATCACCGCCTGCCCGATGTGCACCATCTCGGTGGCGTTGCTGCCGAAGATGTGCACACCGAGCAACGTGAGGTCGTCGGTGGAGACCAGCAGCTTCAGCATCCCGTAGGAGTCGCCGGCGATCTGGCCGCGGGCCAGCTCGCGGTAGCGTGACACACCCACCTCGTAGGGCACCGACTGCTTGGTCAGCTCGACTTCGGTGGCGCCGACGTAGGAGATCTCGGGGATCGAGTAGATGCCGATCGGCTGGAGCGCGGTCAGACCGTGCACCGGCTCGCCAAATGCATGACAGGCCGCCACCCGGCCCTGGTCCATCGAGGTCGATGCGAGCGCGGGGAAGCCGATGACGTCTCCGACGGCGTAGATGTGGTCGACCTTGGTCTGGAACGCCTCGTCGACGAAGATCCGCCCGCGGTTGTCGGCTTCCAGGCCGGCGTGCTCCAGTTCGAGGTGTTCGGTCTGGCCCTGCCGGCCCGCCGAATACATCACCGTTTCGGCCGGGATCTTCTTGCCGCTGGCCAGGCTGGTGATGGTGCCCGACGCGCCGACCTGAACGCCGGTCACCTCTTCGCCGAAGCGGAACGTGACGGCCAGGTCGCGCAGGTGGAAGCGCAGCGCCTCGATGATCTCGGGGTCGCAGAAGTCCAGCATGTCCTGCCGCTTCTCGACGATGGTCACCTTGGCGCCCAGCGCAGCGAACATCGACGCGTACTCGACGCCGATCACGCCGGCGCCGACCACCACCATCGAGGCCGGGATCGACTGGAGATTAAGGATGCCGTCGGAGTCCAGCACCCGTTTCTCGTCGAACTCCACCCCTTCGGGCCGCGCGGGTGTGGTGCCGGTCGCGATGACGATGTATTCGCCGCTGACCGTTGTCCGCTCGCCGCGGGATTGGTCTTCGACGAGCAGGGTGTGCTCGTCGCGGAACCGGCCCTGACCGGCAATCACGTCAACCCGGTTGCGCATCAATTGGTTACGCACCGTTTCGGCCTGTCTGCCGATGACGTGGCTGGTTCGGGACAACAGGTCGGCCGGTGTGATCTTGTCCTTGACCCGATAGCTGGCGCCATAGAGTTCGCGCTGGTTCATCCCGGTCAGGTAGAGCACCGCCTCGCGGAGCGTCTTCGACGGAATCGTGCCGGTGTTGACGCAGACACCGCCGAGCATCGGACGCTGCTCGATCACGGCCACCGATTTGCCTAGCTTGGCCGCCGCGATCGCGGCCTTCTGGCCGCCCGGACCTGAGCCGATGACCACCATGTCGTACTCGAGTATCGAACCCATGGGTAGACAAATACGCCCGTTGCGTTGCGGGCGCACGTCGAATCCGGCTACGTGCACGTGAACAATGCGGTCGCTGGGGCACGGTTTGTCCACAGCCGTCGGTCCATCCACAGCATGGCGGTCACGTCAGGTCTGCCGCCGGCGGGATGACGGTGTCGATTGCCAGCGTCGTCGCCATGACCAAGCAACGACGCGACTTCGAACTCAATCAACCCGGCACGGTGATCGCCGCGCTCCCAGCCGTATTGGGCTTCGTGCCAGAGAAATCATTGGTGTTGTTGTCGATCGGCGGCGGCGAACTGGGGTCGGTGATGCGGGTCGACCTGTCCGACGCGCTCGCCGACCAGATCGGGCAGCTGGCCGAGGTCGCCGCGGCGGCCGGGCCCGAAGCGGCCATCGCGGTCATCGTCGACGACGACGGCGCGGGCTGCCCGATGTGCAACGAGCAGTACCGCGACCTGTGCTCGACGCTGACCAGTGCATTGTCCCGCCACGACATCGCGCTGTGGGCGATGCACGTCGTGGACCGGGTGGCCGTTGGTGGCCGCTGGCACTGCGTGGACGGCTGCGGCGAAGGCGGCGTCGTCGACGACCCCTCCGCGTCACCGCTGGCGGTGGCGGCAGTGCTCGACGGCCGTCGGCTCTACGCCCGGCGCGCCGAC
>NZ_JBAPRN010000125.1:0-5286 GCF_049281135.1 Mycobacterium sp.
ACCCGGGTGTGGCCGAGGGTGCCGCGGCCGGCGTGCACGCGCTCATCGGTGGCCGAGTGGTGGCGCTGGACGGCCAGCGCTCCGACCCGGTGCCGGGGGCCTTCGGGCGGACCACGGACCAGACCTCGGCCACGCTGTCCCGCAACGGGCATCAGGTGGCCTCGGTAGTGACGCTTCGGCCCGGCGCCCCGGACATGGCGTCGTCGTTGTGGATCGGCGACCTCGGCGGCGAGGCGGCCGAAGCCGCTGACGGACATACCCTTTCGCGGCCGACCTGGTCGCTGGACGACGCGGTGTGGGTGGTGGCCGACGGCAACACCGTGCTGCGCGCCATTCAGGAGACCGCCTCGGGCCAGCCGGCGCGGTTGCCGGTCGACTCGGCCGCGGTGTCCAGCCGCTTCCCCGGAGTGATCGCCGAGTTGCAACTCTCCCGCGACGGCACCCGCGCCGCGATGGTGATCAACGGCCAGGTGATCTGCGCCAGCGTCGAGCAGACGCAGGGCGGCCAATTCGCATTGGCCTATCCGCGGCGGCTCGGGTTCGGGTTGGGCTCCTCGGTCGTGTCGTTGTCGTGGCGCACTGACGAAGACATCGCAGTGAGCCGCAACGACGCCGAGCACCCGGTGTCCTACGTCAACGTCGACGGGGTGAATTCCGACGCACCGAGCGCTAATCTGCAGCAGCCGGTCGGGGTGATTGCGGCCAACCCGTCGACGGTGTACGTCGCCGACCCACGCGGCGTGATGCAGCTGTCGATCTCGGGCGCCGAGGGCGTGCAGGGCTGGCTCGATGTCCCGCCGTTCATGGCGGGCGGGGCGATGCCGGTGATGCCCGGCTGACGTGCGTTATCCGGCCATAGCACTGCGTGCGGTGGCTAGCGGGTTCTCCTTGATCTCCCTAGCGTTGACGGCGTGATCAGCCACGTGCCCGCGACAACGCCCCCACGGCCTATCGATGTGCGACGGGCATTGGTTGCATCGGGAATCGTCAGCAAGAGCGATCCAGCCGCACTGACTCGGTGGTGCCGGCAGCTGAAGCCGGTGCGCTTCCCAGCCGGACACGTCATCGCCACCGGTGGCGACGACGGCGGTCGTCTTCACGTGATCATGTCCGGCAAAGTGAAAGCTTCGATCTGCCGGCAGAGCGGTTGTGAACTTCTGCTGGCCGTCTTGGGCAGCAACGAAATCTTTGGCGTGGTATCGCTTTTCGAGCCGGTCGCGCGTGAAACGCGAATGACCGCGCTCACCGAAGTTCTGGCGGTGCCGATTGAACGCGGACAGTTGCTCAGCTGGATGGCCGAATGTCCAGAGTTGAGTGCTCGAACGCTGCGCCTGTTCGCACGGAGGGCGAAAGAGATGACGGATGCCCTGACGGACTTCGCCTCCGCCGATGTTCGAGGCCGCGTCGCGAGCCGACTGTCGTTGTTGAAACGACGGTTTGGTCAGCAAGAAGGCGAAGTGGTACGGATCGTGCACGAGATGACCATGGAGGACTTTTCCCGTCTTGTCGGCGTCTCGCCCGAGTTGGTTCGTAATACGTTGGGCAATCTCGAGAATCAAGGCTGGATCCGTTTAGACGACGACAGCGTAGTGGTCATCGACTCCCAGGCGCTTTCGTCTCATCTAAAACCGTTGTCGTAAAATGATTTTGGAGATTTCGATACTGCGCTTCATGGTGCGGCTGTCGGTCGCGCGGCTGCCTTTGCGGGCTAGTGTCCAGCGGCTCAGGTAATTTCGGCAGGCCACCCGACGCGTTCGGAATAAATCATCGTCGATGATCGTTGCCCAGGGAGCTCAAACGAGTCCCACAGCTGATCAACAGCCTAAAGCCCAGCTCAGCATGGGACGCTGTACGGGGCCGAAGATGGAGTGGTTCGACGGTTCGCCCGGTCGCACGACCGTGGCGAACGTCACTTGAACCCGCTCGCTCATCGGATCGTTGTAGGGGTAACCGGGGGACGGTGAGAGGGCCACGTCGTGACGGAACGACCGACAGCGGACACTGGGGATCCGCACGTCTGGATCCCGGTGAAGGAGTTCGACCATTTCGTCGAGCTATGCGGCTGTGACCGGCCGCATCTGAACCTGTTGACTGATCCGGATTTGTTTTCAACGACTCAGCGGGGCGGTCGTATGGGTCCGGTGAGCATTCAGGACTGCGTCTTCGATGCTGACACGTCCATCGATTGCGGTGACGAGTGCAGCTCGTATCGGGTGTTTCTGGTGCGGTCGGGCCGCGCGGGGGGAGCACACCGAGGGTTGCCGGCCGGTGGCTGCGCCGGCACAGCGGCTGTGTATGCGCCCGAGGGCCTTTCGGCGCTGCAATGGGACGCGAGCACTGAAATTCTCCTGTTCAAGATGAACCGTCACGCCGTTGAGGATGCCCTCAGCGATGGGCTGGGCCGCCAGCTGACGTCGCAACCCGATTTCGAACCGCTCCTGCCAATTCACACCGCATCGGCCCGAACCTGGATCGACATGCTGGTGTGGTTCGCGGAGCAGTTTTTCCATCCTGGCGGCTTGATCCATCAACCACTGGTCGGAATGCCGTTCGTCGACAGCCTGATACGCGGATTCCTGGTGGCCGCTGAACATTCGCAGCGCGACGCGCTCTTGGGACGCGATGCTTCGACGCCGCCCCGCGCGGTTCGCACCGCAATCGACGTCATCGAAGCGGAAGCGCATTTGCCCCTCACGCTGTCCGCGATCGCCGCTCGCAGCCAGGTCAGCGTCCGTTCGCTGCAGCAGGGTTTCAAGCGTCACCTCGACACGACACCAATGGCCTATCTGCGTGAGGTGCGCCTGCGTCGCGCACACCAGCACCTGCTCGACTCCGACCCGTCAATCGTGACTGTCGCGTCGGTTGCATACCGTTGGGGCTTCACCAATCTCGGCCGGTTCGCCGCGGCGCACGCGGCCCGCTACCGCGAGCCACCAGTTAAGACGTTGCGCCGGACGGCCTAACCGGCTGCGGGCGCGCAAACCGGCCAGAAGCTCGCGTGCGATGGCTAGCAAGCGACCCGCCTCCTCCTTAGCGTTGATCGAGTAGTCAACGTTCCCAGCATATTTGGGGCTAAGAGGAATCGGAGTCCGCATGAATAGTCAAGCCAACCACCATGTTCGCCGTCCGCGCCCCTGGCGCATCGCCCTCGGCATGAGTGCCGGTGCCGTCGCGGCTGCCGGGATGCTCAGCCTGTCCGAGGCCGCAGACGCGCACGCCGACAATGGTGCCGACGGGCTGGGCCAAGCTGGCATGGATTTGACCCAAGCCACCCAGGTGTTGGATGGAGCTCCCGAGGCAGGGCTCGACGCCCAGCAACTTATGCTCCTCACGGGGCAGGAGATGCTCCAGACTGGTCCGGCGTCGTCGCTGCTCACTGAGCAGGAATCACTCCTGTCCGGCCTGTCCGCGGCTGACCAAGCTGACCTGACCGGCGTTGACGGCCAGTTGGCCCAGGCGTACCAGGGGATCCTCGACGCTGACCAGGCGTTCGTCGCAGCTGACCAGGCTGGTGATCTGAGTGGCACCGGGTTGCTCCCGGCTGACCTCGGGGTGATCGACGCTGATATCTCGGCAATTCCGGCGGACTTCAACCTGGTTTTTACTGACGCCGCTGTGGAATTCGCCAATGCCTTCGACATCTCGGCTCTGCTGCCCTGATAGCGGGCGTCTACACGGTGGGGCCGACTGGCCCCACCGTGTAATTGTCGGTCCATGTCTGCACACTTGCGCTGTGCTGGATCTGGTTCTGCCACTGGAGTGCGGTGGTTGCGGGGCGCCGTCGACGCGATGGTGTGCGGCCTGCGCCGATGAACTCGCGATCGGTCTCGACGCGCCGCGCGTCGTCACTCCGCGCATCGACCCGCAGGTGCCGGTGTTCGCGCTCGGCCGCTACGCGGGCGCGCGGCGGCGGGCGATCGTCGCGATGAAAGACCGCGGCCGGGCAGATCTGCTGGCGCCGCTGGCGCAGTCGCTGGCTTTCGGCGTGCACCGCTTACTGCGGTGGGGTCTGCTCGACGTTCCGCTGACCATCGTCCCGGCGCCGACCCGCGGCTGGTCGGCACGTCATCGCGGTGGCGACCCGGTGACACGTATCGCCACGCTGGCGACGGCGGGCCACCGGGACATCACCGTCGTGCGGGCGCTGCGAATGACCGCGTTGTCCCGCGACTCGGCGGGGTTGAACAGCGCTGGACGTGAACGCAACATCGCGGGACGGGTGCTGCTGACCCGACGTCGTCTGCCGCCCCGCGGCGAGTTGCTGCTCGTCGACGACATCGTCACCACCGGCGCCACCGCCCGAGAGTCGGTCCGGGTACTGCACCGGGCCGGGGCGCGAGTGTCGGCTGTGCTGGCGTTAGCAGCGGCGTGAGTGTTTGTGAAGAACTCGCAACAGGTCGGGCGAAATGCTGGCAATGCCGCCCGTGGACGGTCTACCGTCGGGAACAAGCACCAACAAACGCCTCGAGGCAGCGCATCTGAATCGCGGATTGAGGCGCCACCGTCAACGGTAGGGGGTGAGTGTTCGACACCTTGCATCGGCGGGCGGCCACTGAGTTCTGACAACCCCGTCGGCGCGTACACCCATAGCCGGGCGCGCTTAGCTGCGCGCAATGCGAGAGAAACGAGTTGTCAAGTATGTCAAGACAAACCGTGGATTCCGGGCAGCTTCTGGCTGAAGCTCCGGTCGACGCCGATGAACACGAACCGATGGCGACCGCCGAGGTGGTCGTCAAAGGCCGCAATGTCGAAATCCCTGACCACTTCCGCGTCTACGTCTCGCAGAAACTCGCCCGCTTGGAGCGACTCGACCGAACCGTCTACCTGTTTGACGTCGAACTCGACCACGAACGCAACCGGCGCCAGCGCAAGTCCTGTCAACACGTCGAGATCACCGCTCGCGGTCGCGGTCCGGTCGTCCGTGGCGAGGCGTGCGCGGACAGTTTCTATGCCGCGCTCGAGTCCGCGGTAGCCAAGCTGGAGGGCCGGCTGCGTCGCGTGAAAGATCGCCGCAAAGTCCACTACGGTGACAAGACGCCGGTCTCGCTGGCCGCTGCGACCGCGGTGGTACCGAATCCCGAACCGGATCTTGACGACATCGAAGCCCCACACTTCGGCGACCCCAACGGACATCACCAGCCTGGGCGGGTGGTGCGGACCAAGGACCACGCGGCCAAGCCGATGTCGGTGGATGACGCTCTCTACGAGATGGAGTTGGTCGGCCACGACTTCTTCTTGTTCTACGACAAGCAGACCGAGCGGCCTTCGGTGGTCTACCGGCGGCAT
>NZ_JBAPRN010000126.1:0-6036 GCF_049281135.1 Mycobacterium sp.
GGCGTACTCCGCCTCGTCGATCTCGCCGCGGTCCAGGCACTGAGCCAACACAGTCACCGTGTCATCCTGGGGATCCCGCAGCTTTTGCTCACCCAGTTGGGCCATGTAGACGTTGACTTCGTCGAATGCTCGGGACATGGCGGCGCCATCGTCGTCCTGGGTGACCGTGCTGGTGAAGATGGCGTCCGACCAATCCACCACCTGACCGCGTAGTTCGCGAGGCACCCCCATCACCGCTGCGATCACCCGCGAGGGAATTAGCCGAGCCACGTCGGCAATCCAGTCAAAGCTGTCGCGCTGCAACACGTCGTCGAGCGTCTCGTTGACGATCTCGCGGATCCACCCGTCAAAGTGAGCGACCACCCGCGGGCCGAACGATTTCATCGCCACCCGCCGCACACGGCTGTGCTCAGGAGGATCCATGAACAAGATGTGCTTGCGCATCGGGCTGTCGCCGCTCATGTTGGCCAGCGGGAAAAATGCCCCGGGAACCGAACTGAACACCGCGGGCTGTTGCTCGATCTCGATGATCTCGTTGAACCGTGTGACCACCCAGAATCCGCCGTTAAAGGTGCCCTCGTCCGCCTTCTGCCAGTACAGACCAGGTCGCGAGCGTAACTCGTCGAAAGCAGCGTGCGGCACGCCGGCGGCGTAAGTGGCCGGGTCGGTGAAGTCGGGAATCTCGATCGTGCTAGCTGTCAGCATCGTCACTGATGGTCACCTCCATGTTGGGCGGCGCGGCGCCTGTCGTGTTCAGACGAGCCCGAAGCCGGGTGGGCCAGCCGTCCGTTCCGTGTGCCACGTCACCTTATTCGGTATACAGTATCCTGTGTGCTGGTGGCGGGCAAGTAGTCCGCGGGCGACGTTCTCGCCGCCAGCGGGGACCGGGTTTCCGTCTATTACGACGACCCTCGAGCCCCACGTGTGCGGGCTTGGGCAAAGCTGCCGCACCTATCCATCACATCCGCCACGCCGGAATGCGCCAAGGGCGGCCGGTGGGCGCTGCTCGGCAGCAGTCTGCGGGTCATCGCTCAGATGGGTTCCACCATCGCCATCGGACTGCTGCTGGACACCCTGATCGTGCGCACGTTACTGATGCCCTCGATCGCCACGCTGCTGGGACGCTGGTTCTGGTGGCCGCAAGTCGTCTACCCCCGCGGCGACCATAACCGGCCCCGGATTCAGCAGCCGGCCAACGACGTAGCCACTACGCAGCCGCTCCTCATGGGTGCGACGAGTCACCAAGGACCGCAATGAGATCAGCGAAGCTCTCGGTGCTGGCAATGGTCGGGGCGGCCATAGTCACCCTGGCCGGCCCGGCGCATGCCGACCCGGATACCGATTTCGCCAATCAGCTTCACGGCCAACGCATCTACGGCCCCTTGACTACAACGCCTGGCTGGGCAAGATCACCTGTGAACGACTACACAACGGCCTAGATACCACTGCGAACACCTCGGCCCGCTTCGCATTCGTCAACCTGCCCCGCGGCACCACCACCGCACAAAGTTACCAATTCCTGGCCGCCGCAATCAGCACGTACTGCCCTGACCAGGTACCGATCCTGCCCTCGGCGGCCGCACGTCACCAATGATGTTGCAGCCCAGTCCGCAACGTCGATCCTCGTATCGACCTGAGAGGAGATGCCCATGCGCCGACCGATGCGACCGCGAGCACGTTCGGTTCTGCGAGCCGGGATCGCCGCGCTTGCCACTGTCGCGACGACGGCGTTGCCCGCCACCGCGATGGCCGACTCGACCGACGACTATCCGATCCCCCGCCGGATGATCGTCACCACCTGTACCGCCGAGCAGATCCTGGCCGCCGCACGTGATTTCACGCCGATCTATTACGAGCGCTACATGATCGACAAGCACAACAAGCCGCCCCAGGTTCAACAGGCAGCCATCGACAGTGCGCACTACTTCTATTCGCTGAACTCTGCCGATCGCAGAACCTATGCCGAACAAATGGTCACCAACTTTGCCGACCCCGTGACGGCGGCGTGGCCCAACTGGGCGAAGATCTTCTTCAACAACAAAGGCGTTACCGCCGAAGAAACCGACCAGTGCGCCAACTACCCACCCGATGACGCATCCGTGTGGGACTGGTCACCCGCCCGATGACGAATCGCAGCCCTGGCCCCCGCAATCACTGCGAATTAGTTGGTTAACTTCTCGGAGATCTGCCAGAGCCGATCGGCGTTGGCGTGGTCGAGTGCGTACGGCGCGACGCCCCCGGTGTGTCCCGCGCGCTCATCGATCACGGGCGCCTGCGCGCAGTCCTCGAAATAGCGGCCCGTGACACCTTCGAGTTCGGGACTGGCCGCCATGAGCACCGAGGTGGCGGCACCTTGCTCGATCGTCTTCACCGGGGGCAGCGTCAGGTCTGTCTCTTTCCCGAAGTTGGCGAGGTCGTCGGGCCCCATGTGGCGCGCGAGCGCGGTGCTGGCGATGTTGCCCGGCATCAGCGCGTTGACCACAATGCCGTCGTCGGCCCAACGTTGTGCGGCGCCGACGGCGAATAACACAATGGCTGACTTGGACTGGCCGTAGGACGTCCACCGGTCATAGGGGCGGAACCGGTAGTGCAGGTCGTCGAACACCACCGGTCCGAACAGATGCCCAATCGAGGACACCGCGACCACGCGGGCGCCGTCCGCGGCGGCCAACCACTGGTGCAAGCCGGCGGTCAGTGCGAAATGACCGAGATGGTTGGTGGCGAACTGCATTTCATAACCGGCCGCGGTGTGGGTGAGCTTGGGCAGGGCCATCACGCCTGCGTTGTTGACCAGAATGTGCAGCGGCCCACTCCAAGCGCGAACAAAGCCGGCCACCGAGGCTGGATCGGCCAAATCAAGGTGGCCGACCTGCACCGGTGCCACGTCGGGCGGCAGCGTTTCGGCGATCCCGTCGGCGACTTTGCGGCCGGCCTCGACGTTGCGCACCGCTAAGGTCACCTCGGCGCCCGTTGATGCGAGCGCGCGGGCGGTCTCGACGCCGATGCCCGAACTGGCGCCCGTCACCACTGCACGGCGTCCGCGCAGATCCACGTTGGCGACGATCTCGCCGGCCGTGGTGGTCGGCCCGTAAGTGGTTGTTGGCATGGCGAACTCCTTCAACTGCAGGCCGGACTTACCCGGCGACCAAGGAACGGGTTTCGGTCCAAACGACCATGAGTTTGCGCTGGCTGAAAAACCACGCGCCGTTCTGTTTGACGAACGAGTCCAGATAGCGGATCGCGGCGATCATCAGGCTGCGCGCGGACCCGTCGACCTTGACGTGATGGGCCAGGCAGTACGTCACTCCCGAAGCGTGATCACCGTCAAGCACCGTGGTGCTTTGACCGTTGAAATGCATGGTGGCGATGTAGGTGTTGAGTTCGTCGAACACTGGAGCCAACGCCGCGCGCCCCTCAAGGTGTTGGGTCGGCGATGGAGAGTGCTCGTCCATGAACACCTGAAAGTCCGTGTCCTCGGTGAACAGGGCCATCTGACCGGTGGCGTCCCGTCGGTCGGCGCAGTACGCATAGGCGTCGACCAACTCGCGGATTGCCAGCCGGTCGGCGACCTGCGCCAGCGATAGATCGGAGTGGTCCCCGCGTCGGGAGTCGGCAGATATCATCGCTACGCCCTGGCTCTCCTGTCGAAACTTTCACCAACGCTGCGATCGTCGCAATCGCATCGGTTGCTGGCGATGTCCTGGCCGACACCATGCGCTCCTATCGGGTGTGACCGCTGACATCGCGCATAAACGACACTCCGATACGGCGCCGGGTGACGAACACATGTCACGCATGGGCGGCACGGGGGAAATCGGGGGCATTTCGCCAATCCGCCAGATCGAGAAGCGGTGATGATGCTCGTCGACCCGTTGGCTGACCGCGACGGGTTCCGTACGGCCGCAGAGGAATACGCCGATACCTCGAACCCGGCAAGCGGCCACGTAGTGACGGCCTCGCTACATGAGTCGGCTATGCACTTCGAATGCCAAGCCGAGTTCGATGACATCTCGCGGGCGCGACAGGGATCGGCCGGTAAGTTGTTCGATACGGCGCAGCCGTTTGCGCACCGTGTTGGGGTGAACGAATAAGACGTCGGCGCAGGCGCTTACCGATGTGTCGCTATCCAGCCACACCCGAAACGTTTCGAAGAGTATCTCGCGCTCCTGGCCGGGCAGGCCAGCAAAACCGTCCAAAGCCGCAGCAGCCGATTTCACCATGACACCAGGGGCGCTGACGGCGGCGGTGGCCAGCATCGAGCCGTCGAACACCTCCACCTTTGCGGCGGACTCGGCCGGCCCGCGCAGCGACACCTTCGCGAAATGCAGCCCGAGCGGAGTGTCGCGCAGGTCGTCGAATCGCGCGCTGACACCGACCCGGTGCACGGCCATCCGAATCAACAACGTGATGACCCTGTCGAGTTGGTGCTCAGAGGCGATGTGGGCGATGCCCACCTGGAGATCGGGCAGCAGCCGCCAGGCCGAGGCCACGTCCAGACTGCGCAACTTCGACTCAATTTCGGGCAGGGCCTGATTGCCCACGTCGCGGACTTCGGCCCCAATGACCACGAACGGGCCCTCAGCGGGCAATCGGAGATAGTTCGCAATCTCCCACAGGGTCCAGGCGTCGTGGGCTTGGCCGTGCAGCAGCGAGTCGATCATCACCGAGTGCTCAGACATCTCCTTGAGGATCTGCCTGCGCTGCTGGTCGCGGTAACCGGTGAACTTCGCCGTAGCGTGCAGATCCTCGGCCGCATGCAGATTCGCCGTCATCTGATTCACGGTGTGGGCGTCGACGTCGGGATGGCGGGTCGCCTCGGCGGCCAACACCTGCCACAGCCGACGGAACCCGATGCGATCGCCCTCGATCACTGTTGACACCGCCATCCGTTGCCGAGCCTGCTCGGCTCCGAGCTGGATCGCGGGCTCCGGGTCAAACATGGCGGGGGCCGCCGTCGCGGCAATGCTTGACCGCACAGTGGCCACGCACGCCCTGTGCGCGCTGATCGGTGGCGGCACCCAGACCGATTCGGACTGCTTGGGGGCCTCCATCGTGACCTTCACAAGGTCGTCCACCAACTCATCGGCTCGCTCGGTAAGGGCCGCCACGACACCGGCAGCGGGTTTCGATATTGCCGTCAGGGTCGTGGAGGGTAAGCCCGAGGCCAGCGGCTGGTCCATGGTTCCACCCCAAATCTCAGCCATCGCAACGAGATTCGAACGTGTGTGGACTCAAGGAAGACGGCGTCTCCGCAGACCGATGCCATGCGTCGATGATTTTCTCCGTCCGCGACGACCGGACCCGGACCGCCTGTGCCGACGCATGCGCGGACCGACTTGTATCGGCGGGCCGGCTCCCGGCGATATCTATTGCTACCATACGAGCGCGCCACGGTACTCAGAATAATCGCCGCGCTTAGATTAATGTCTGATCGTCCCACTTAGGGACGCGGCGCGTACCCTCGGGCAGATTGCGGTTGGGGAGCAGGTCACTGGCGTGGACGTCGTGGGAGAAGTCGTGACAGCCGTCCGGACCGGGCGGCCGATCGCCCGGCGAATCGACTTATACGGTTCGTGGGGTTTGAGATTCCGCGGCGATCAGGGCGCGGGGCTGCACGTTCTCCTGGAGGGGGCGGCATGGATTGTGCCGCCCACCGTCTCGCCGCCGGTGCGGCTCGGTGTCGGCGACGTGGTCTTTATCCGCACGGCCGACGGCTACGCCGTCGCCAACAATCCCGACACCCCACTACATGACGTGGACCCAACCGCACCCAAACCGCAGTGGCCAATCCCGACTCCCCTACCTGGTCAGCGTCCTGGCGCCGTGCTGCTGGGCGGAACGTACGCACTCGAGCGGGCGCGGCCGCATCCGTTGATCGCCCAACTACCCAGGTTCATTCATCTGCCGGCACGGGCAACTGTCGGCGACCCGTTGCGCTCCGTGGTGGATCTTCTCGGCGCCGAGGTCCAGCACGACGGCCCGACTCTTGGTCCGGCCGCCCCGGCCCTCCTGGATCTGCTGATCATTTACACGCTC
>NZ_JBAPRN010000127.1:0-21453 GCF_049281135.1 Mycobacterium sp.
CGTAGTAGCAGATCGAGTCCAGCGCCGACCAGGTTGCCGGTGGTCTCCAATCCCGCAACCAGCAACAGCCAGCACCACATCACGACTTCATCGTCGTTGAGTTGGGTCTGGGTCAGCTGCGTGATTAAGTCGTCACGCGGCGCCCGCTTACGGGCGGCCACCTCAGAGGAGAAGTAGGCCACCATCTCACCGATGGCAGCAAAGTCGGGCGTAGCACCCGGTTCAAACGACTCCAGAATGATATTGGCCCAGGTTTGGAAATCGTGCTCGCGGTCGGTACTCACGCCGAGCAGTTGGGTCGTCACGAGCAGCGGTACCCGCGTGGCAAACGTCGGCACGAAATCTGCCTCAAGCCCGGGCTCGATACCATCCAGAATGCCGCGAATTGCCTGCCGGACAACGGATTCTAAATCCAGTGCAGCCCGCGGCCGGAAATGCGCGTTGATCGGGTTGCGCACACGTCGATGGTTCTCGGCATCGAGCACGTTCGCGGGCCGCAGAGCAACCGGCAAAGCGGCCGTGAGCCCGTCGGATGTCGACGAACTGTCCTTGACGTCGAACGCGGCGGCATTGAGATGCACTCCGAACTCAGTGGTGAACAGGTCGCTGTCCTGGCCGATCTCTCGGATGAGGTTGTGACAGCACACGTTCCAAAACGGCTCGGTGTACTTCGCGTCGACCCAGTAGACGGGGTGGGTGCGATGGATGTGCACAAACGTCGACCGGTTTGATTCGGCGTAGAAGCCAGGATCGCTGGCATCGAGAGTGGCTCCAGCGGGGATCGCGCCGGCACACACTTTGGTCATAAGGTCCTCCGTCCTCACCAGCGCCCAGCGCCGCAACGAATTCGACGTCTCACGAACCGAAAGCCTCGGTGATCGACCAGAATGCGTCCGCACTCTCCTCCCGAGACAACGGCGGGACATAAGGCGTGTGGAGCAACACCGTTCGATTGGCCAGTGCCGCCCGGTACGGCTCGATCTGTTTGCGGCACTCATCGGGTGTTCCCGAGATGCTAAAAGTCTCGACCAGTCGGTCGCTGGTCACCCGCTCCAGCGCATCGGGCCCATCGGTCATTAACGCTTGTCGTATCGCGAGTTGGTCGTCGACCAGGCCGTGCGCGGCGACGACACGGTCGACCAGGGTGGAGCCCCCCACGTACATGCCCACCTGGATCCGGGCACGTCGCTTTGCCTCTGCGCGGTCGGTGGAACAGCTGCAAATCGTGTATCCCACAAGGTCCACGCCGGCGGGGTCACGTCCGGCGCGACGTGCACCGGCCTCCAGATTCGGCAGGGCGACATCGGTGATGAAGCTTGGCGTGTACAGCACGCCGATTAATCCGTCGGCGAGTTCTCCGGCAGCCTGGATTGCTCGCGGCTGCATTCCGGCCATGTAAATGGGGATGTCTGCCCTGGCGAGGGATCGTCGTCCCCACGGATTGACCGGAGGTGGCCTGATTTTGTAAAACTCGCCGTCGAATGCGGTGACGTCTCCTGTCGACAGGTAGCGCCAACTCGCGCGGACGCCCTCCACGAATTCCTTGAATTGCGACAGCGGCTTGGCAGGGTAGTCGATTCCATGGAACGTACCGAGGAATTCCGGCGCGCCCGTTCCCAGGCCAAGGATGTGCCGACCGCCTGACAGCTCGTCGACGTCGGCCGCCTGATTAGCGATGTCCCACGGCGTCCTGCTGAACGCGGTACCAATCGCCGTACCGAGCGTGATCTTGGCGGTGGAGAGGGCCGGCCCGCCCAGGCCGATGTAGGGGTTGCGCCAAAACTCGTAGGACCACACACCGTCAAAGCCAGCGTCTTCGGCCCGCTTCGCCATTTCTGGCAACTCTCCCAGTGGCGTGTTGAGCATCGGCATGCTAATGGTGGTCTTCGTCATTGATGCTCCTGACTGCGTGTCGAGCACGCGGGCTACGCCACGGTATATTAAACTGGTCGGTCCAGTCTAGTATTTCGATTTCTCGGTCTTCGGGGAGAGGCATCCCGGTCGGATCGCGCTGGCGCCGCGTCGTCACACTTAGAGTCCAGCGCGGAAAGGACCCAGATGATCACGACTGCGGCAGGTGCGCCCAAACCGGTTGATGCCGCCCGTGATCGGAGGTTGCGCGCACCGAGCCGCGAGACGATTCTCAACGTCGCTGCTGAGCTGTTCGGACAGCGCGGCTACCGGTCCTCGACGATGCAAGATCTTGCTGACAAGCTGCGGATCTCGAAGGCGACTCTGTATGCGCACGCCAACAGTAAGGCGGACGTCCTCGTCGGCATCATTGATCAGTGGACCCAGCACATGGACGAGGACCTGGACGAGGCGGTGCGCCACCCGAACTCGGTCGAGCGCGTCCGCATCCTGCTCCGTCTGTGGACCGAGCGCTCAGTCAATATGCGGGCCCACCGCACGGTCTTCGATCTCTGCGCCACCGATCATGAGCTGCCGGCCGATGTGAGTGTGCGCTACCGGGATTGGGAACATTCGCTGCAGGAACGGTTGCGGGCGCTGGTCGAACTTGCTCAGGAGCTGCGTGTGGTTCGCGCCGAGGTCAACCCGACGGTGGCAGCGGTCAGCTTGATCAATGCGCCCCACTGGGCCGCCGACCGGCTGGTCCAGCCGGGGTTGATGGACGTGGATTCGGCCATTGATCGGATACTTGACGTGTTGCTCTACGGCCTGTTCTGCCAAGACGGCCCGACTGAGGTGGGGCCGGTGGAGACCGCCGCTGAGCACGACCCAGGGTCGGACGGGTGCGGCTGAGGCGGTCTCCGAGGCACCTCCGATTCGGTGCTTCAGGCGCGGGCCGGGACGTGGATGCTGGAGTCGGCCGGCGCAGTAGTCGCTAGCTGAGGCCTCGATGAGACATAGCCGGCGAGGAGGTAGATCTGCGTGACCGCTATGGCGATTGTGAGGGTGCCGAGGGCCCAAAGTACGGGGATCGAGGCGCTTGACTGATACCCGAACCAGAGCGGCCAGGCGCAGGCGAAGTACCAACCGATCGCGAGGAATGGCACAACGGCGGCCCGCAGCGCTCCCCATGCCTGCAGTTTCGACTGGATGGCAACGAGGACGGAACCCCCTAGAGCGAGGCCCGAGGTATTGATCGCGCACCAGACGAGAGAGTAACCGAATAGCTTGTATGGCTGCGGGCCGAAGTACTCGAAAAGGTGGCTGTGGATCCATGGAAGTTCTAGAACCGACTCGGCGACGGCAAGCGCCGCGAAACCGGTGAGGATGTTGGATTTGCGGGGTTTTTTGCTGAAGATCCGGTACGCGGCGTAGGACCCGAGCCCTATCCAGCAGGCGTAGCCCAGCGGGAAGAAGAACGGGCTGAAGATCCGGCCGTCGAAACTCGTGAAGCTGGTGGTCAGGTTCGTCGCCCACCATGCCCCGCCGACGTAATCGTAGAACGGTTCGATCAACGAGGAAACGCCAGCGGCCGCAGCAAGGACCACTAGTATCCATTCGCGCTTGGCCACAGCCCAGATCACAGCAGCAAGAACTATTGTGCCCATCAACCCGCAGAACGCTGGCTCCGCCCAGTTATAGGCCACCAATTCGGTGGGCGGCTCAATGTATCCAGCCTGAAACATCTTGGTCCTTCTTTCTTTCGTCCTGTCTCCGGTTGGTTACCAGTGACGAGCTTCGCGTCGCTTCCGGCGACATCAGCTAACGGCGCGGGCCGCTGCGTTGGGTGTGTCCGAATGCCACTTCGTCGTCCCAGCTGAAGCGCGTACTGCACTCGCGCACCACCTGGCAAGCTCGCGGGTGGGACAGCGCGCCGATCGCCATATGGTTAGGGGTCACATACGACACGGTGCCGACCGCGCTGAGTATCTCTGCGTCGATGCAGATGGCAGCGCCGTTGACGTCGAGCTGCAGCCGGTAGCGGTCGTGATCGTCGGTCTCAGCCAGCATCGGCATGGTTATGACTGTCCCTGGGCGCAGAGCCTCGCCGTCATACACCGCGGCCAGCGCCACGCCGTCCGAACCGTCCGGGACCCGCATTCGATAGAGCGCGAAGCCACGTCCGCTGGGGAACAGACAGTTGACCCACGCGTGGTCGAGAACGCTGCGGTAGTCGCGGGGACCCCGGCTGTGGTCTCGGTGGCCAGTCCCAGCGAACGTCCATTCCTCGTCGCCGACCCGAACGATGCCGTGCACCCGACCCAGCTGCTCGTAATGGCTGTGTTCCCAAGCGTTTTCCAGGTCGTCGTTACCGAGTATCCACGGCGGCATCGCCGCCTCGAAGTCCAGTTCCAGTGTGGTGCGTGTCCATGGACCGTCACTGAATGGACCCGCCTCGAGCTGCGAAGCGGTGGTTTCCCAGGTAAAGCCGTCCAATGCAACGGCCCACCGACGCCCCGGGTCGGTGCATCGGAAGGTCACCATGTCGCCGCCGCCGTCCTGGAGGCGGCCGCGGCCGGCGGATTTCCATACCTGGATGCGTCCGTCCGGCAACGACAGCAGCAGAATCTCGTGCCAGACCGACAAGTCGAAGGGTTGCCGGCCCAGGTAGAGACACAGGTTGATGCCCCGGACCGGGTCGTTGGCGACCAGCGCGTAGTTCTCGCACCAGCCGCCGCCCGGATTGGGCCCAGCGAAGGGGTATTCCTCGCTGCCTGCGAGTGCGGGCGGCCCCGCTTCACTGAGTTGCATGCTGGACTTCTTCCTGCGCATCCGATGCGCGTGTGAGGACTTCGACCGTTCCTGCCTTGCCGTCGACTCGGACGACATCGCCGCTGCGTAAGGACCGGGTTCCGGAGCGTGTGTTGACCACGCAGGGGATACCTAGCTCACGGGCCACCACAGCGGCGTGGCTGAGCGCGCCACCGATGTCGACGACAAGCGCTTTGGAGACGAACATGATTGAGGACCAGCTCGGATCCGTGGTGGGGGCCACCAGGATCTCGTTGGAGCCGAGTTGTTCGCTTGGATCGGTGACTACCCGCACCACGCCTTCGACCGTGCCGGCGCTCACCCCGATACCGCTGAGAACTGTGTCGCCATCGAGCTCGACATCGCGCACCGACGCGGGGGGTGTGCCGGTCCAGTCACTGGGGATGCCGATGCGCTGGTAGGCGGCTCGACGCTCACGGCGACGCGCCACGAGCGCCCGGGCGTCACCAGGCCACGCCCCGGTGAGCTCGTCGACTGTGAGGTAGAAGACGTCCGTGGGATCGCGGAGGCGCCCGTCTGATTGGAGCTCAGTGCCGATTCGGCGCGCAGCGGCCCGCGCGACGTCGAAGGCCTGCAGCAGCGACACTTTCACCACACCGCGCAGCGGTAGTCGCCGCCGTGCCAGCGCTAGCACCGCGCGGGCGAGTGGACGCTGGGTTGCGGGCAGCGCTGCCAGCAGCGCCGGCCTCAGTCGCGCGGCTTCCTCTTGCCTTTGCTTCTCCCGCACCAGGGGGTTGTCCGAAGCAGGTCGGCGGGCGTACTCGGTGAGCAGCCGCTTGAGCGGAGCCGGGTCTTCGCGCCACACCGTGCTCGACAACTCGCCTTCCATGTACCCATGGAATCCATGCTCACGCAGGACTGTTTGCAGGTCCAGATCGCGGCGCGAGGCTTTCCAGAGATCACCGACCACGCCCATCATCTCCGCGCCGGCACCGCCGCTGAGTGTGGCGACATCGCCGACCCCGGCCTTGGCGATTAATGCGTCGAGCGCGTCGTAGACGGGCTGCAGGCCCGCGATGACGGCGGTGGATTGCAGGGTAACCAAGTGGACGAGCCGGGTCCGGGCCTCGATCAGCAATTGCAGCGCCGCAGCGATGTCGAGGTCGGCAACGGTGGCGATCGCGTGCTGATACCACGCGGCGGTTTCGGCCTCCGCGGTGCGCACCTGCTTGGGTACCTTCAGGAAGGTGGTGGGGAAGCGCCACGCGATGCTGGGATAACGCTTCACGGTCGGCTTGTAGTGCAAGTCGTCGGGGATGCGGCCAAGTAGGCTCTTCGCTGCCTCCGGCCCTGTGGTACCCGGCAGTCGGTCGCCCAGCAGCGCGAAGAACTCCAGTTGAAATGCAACGCGGCCGTAGAAGATTCGCATGGGTTGACCGTCCGGATGGCTCAGTTCGCGACGTTCGGACTCACTGAGCGCCCCGACGGCATAAGCCAGTTCCGCCAAAGCGGCACCGGTTGGCCGCCACACCGACCAGGACAATGGTGTGAGCACGCCGGGCATCGCCTCGCCGACGTTGGTCGTCGTCCAGTGGGCATCGGCGGGACTGCAATCGTGCAGTGGGTTCCAGCTCTCGGCGAATATCGGCGGCAACGTCGGTTCCACCGCCTCAGCAGCTGCCGACGTCGAGTCCGGCGCCGGCGCAGGCCGACGACTCCACACTGTCTCCGGTCGGGCCTGGACTAGATACACCCGACGTGCGTCGTCCATTGCCCACTCGATGTCCATCGGTGCGCCGAAGGCCTTTTCGACGCGTTGCCCAAGCGCGGCGAGTTCGAGGACTTCGGGCTCGTTGAGACAGGGCTCGTTCTGCAGCTGCTCGTCGACGTCCTGCAACTGCACGACGGCGCTGTCGGTATCGACGCGGTGCGCCCGCGCCTTGGTCGCAATTTCTGAACGATGCAACCTAGTCGAGGCTTTGGCTACCCAGTAGCGGTCGACTCCGACATCGCCGCGCACTACGCCCTCGCCCAAGCCGTAGGTGCCCTCGAGGTAGATGACGTCACGATCACCGGTGACCGGCTCCAGCGTCATCAGCACTCCGGCCGCCGCGGCGGGCACCATCTGCTGTACCACTACGGCCATCGCGAGGTCCTCAGATACGACTGCCAGCCGTGCGCGATATTGGATCGCCCGTGGGGTGAAAAGACTGCCCCAGCAGCGCACGATGTGCCGCTTGACTTCGTCGGCACCGCAGATCCACAAATAGGTGTCTTGCTGACCCGCAAATGAGGCGTCGGCCAGATCCTCGGCAGTTGCGCTGGACCGCACAGCAACCGGGCAATCCGCGATGTCGCCCATGCTCTGGTAGTGCCGCTCAATGTCGTCAGCCAGCGCATCGATGAGAACGTGATCGTTGAACAGTCGCCCGATCGTCTCGGATGCTGACCATGCCTTCTTGGCGTTGGTCGCGGTGGCAACGGCGTCCGCGATTTGCGTGCTGATTCCGGCTTCGCGGACACATGCTCGGTAGGCGTCAGCTGTCACCACGAATCCGGGCGGTACCGGAAGCCCGAAGCTCAGCAGTTTCCCCAGGCCTAGCGCCTTACCGCCGACCTGGTCAGGTCCGGCGGTCGCGGATTCCTGCAGCGGCAGTAGGTAGTTCTCAGCGGACATGACGGGGTCCCCTGAAGTAGGCGTCGTAGAAGATTTCCTGATAGGTGCAGTAGGTCACCCGCCGGGCGCTGTCTAATAGATCGGTCCACCGGTACACCGAGTCGCGGAATGCGATGTTGGGCCAGGAGTGCATCGGCGTCTGGGCCAACGCTTCGCCATGGAGGTGGTACCGCTCCCCGGTTTCATCGACGGCTTCAAGTTCTTGTTCGACTGCGGAGTGAAGCACGGGGTGATACCGATGCACCGTCCGGCGCACCGACACCAGCTTCCGTGGCTCGCCGTTGCGCACGACCCAGGAGTTGAAGAACGGTTCTGCACCGTCGTCCAATGTGTAGAGGCCTTTCCACGCCGGATCGGTGTCTTCGGGCTCGATGCTGGTTGTTTGCAGTGCCAGGTCTTCGCCAAAGCACACCGGTGTCCAGCCCAGGGGCGGGTGCGGGCGGGCCCCGCCGGGCTCCTCGGTGCGCACCTGATTCCACGACCGGTCGCGCACGTGTAGGCAATCGATGTCCAGGCGCTCCCCGCGGAGGTTCAGCTCGCCAGTGACGTGCATGAACTGCTCGCTACCCCCGGATTGGCGGCCAGCACCGGAGTGGTGATCGTCCTCGCCGGGCACGATGTGTCCACGTGCGATCAACGGGGTGATAGCCCGTTGTTCCATGTCGAAGGACACCGCGCCATCGGGGCTGCGATACCGCAACCTGGCCAGTCTGCCCGGCTCGGACCAGTCGATGACGTAGCCACCGTCGGTCGTCAGGGTGGTGCCGGCAATTGTCGGCCACGGCATTGTCGCCCGGTAGTCGTGGTATTCGGCGGAAAGCAATTCGGTGTTGTCCATCCCGCGGAAGATGACCGGGCCGCCTTGGCACAGCCCGAATGCCGGCTGGGCACGGAAGTAGAGGTAGGCCCCGATTCCTGCTCCGGGAATAGTGAAGCCGAAATAGTACGTGTGCACCGTGTAGGGATTCGTACCGTCGCCGCGCTCGCCGATGGGCAGCAGCAGGTCAGTCGATCCGGGCTGGGTCGGCAATGACACCGCGGATTCCTTTCGTGTGGTCTGAGTCATGAACTGCCGGAGTCCTCATCGCCGGCCGTGGCGGCTTGAGCGCGCTCGAGGATCTGCACGGTCCCGGCGGTGCCGTCGACGCGCACCCGATCTCCGGTGCGCAGAAGCCGGGTGCCGTCACGGGTGTTGACCACGCACGGCAATCCCAGCTCACGAGCGACCACGGCGGCGTGACTCAGTGAGCTGCCGATGTCGACCACCAGAGCCTTCGAGACGAACATGATCGACGACCAGCTGGGGTCTGTGGTGGGGGCGACGAGGATCTCGTTGCTTTCCACCTCGCCGAAGTCGGGCTCGGTGACTACGCGCACCACGCCTTCGACCACTCCGGCGCTGACTCCGATACCGGATACGACGCCGGGCTCAGCCGCCGGATCGTCGAGAGCCTTGTCGACCGGTGTCGGCGCCACGGCCAAGGGCTGGCCGCGCCAAAACGACGGGATCCGCACCGAGCGGTACAGCTCTCGACGCTCGCGTCGCGCGCTCACCAAGTCCCACGCGTCGGCGGGGAGCGTGCCGGTCAATTCATCGACGGTCAGATAAAAGACGTCCTCGGCATCGTTGAGCCGGTCCTCGGCGAACAGGCATTCTCCGATCCGTCGGCTGGCTGCCCGGGCCACATCCAACGACTGCAGAAACGATCGCTTACCCACTCCGCGCAGTGGAATGCGCGCTGCGGCGAGCTTGAGCACCAGCGCGGCTGGACCGCGCTGGGCGCGCGGCAGAGCCCCAAGCACCTTGCGGCGCAATGCCTCTGCTTGGGTGTCGCGCCGCGCGGCTTGCGCAAGGGGGCTGTCGGACTCGGATCGTGTGGCGTACTCGCTCAGCAACCGCCGAACTCCGGTGTCGTCCTCTCGCCAGACTCTGCTGGACAACTCCCCCTCGCCTGGGCCGTGGAATCCGTGGTTGGCGATGGCCTGTGCCAGCGGGATCTCGTTGCGGGAGGCTCGCCAGATGTCGCCCACGACCGCCATCTCCGCACCGCCGGATCCGCTCAAGAGCGCGACGTCGTCGACTCCGGCGCGCCCGGCGACCGAAGACAAGGCGTCAAACATGGGCTGCACCACACCCATCAGGCATGTCGTGTGCAGGGTCAAGGTCCCGTAAAAGTGATCGGCGGCGTCGCTCAGGGTGGCGGTCGCGGTGGCCAGGTCGGCCATTTGCACCTCCTCGGTGGACCGCCTCCACCACGCGTCTGTGTCGGCGGCCAGCGACCGGACCCGCCGAGGGACCGTCAGGAACACGGCCGGAAACCGAAGCGCCACAGCGGGATAGCGGCGAAGCGTGGGTCGGAATTCGATGTCCTCGGGAACGCGGCCGAAGATAGCGCGCACGACGTTTTGCCCGGTCGTTCCCGGCATCCGGTCACCAAGAGTCGAGAGAAACTCCACCTGCATCGCTACCCGGCCGAAAAAGATCCGCAGTATGCGTTCGTCCGGGTTCTGTGGAGCACCCCGCTCAGAGCTGTGGAGCGCCCCAAGGCGGTACAACGCCTCGCGGGACGCCCGTTCGCCGATCGATTGCCATAACGACCAGCCCAGCGGTGTCAGCACCCCGGGCGCGGCCTCGCCGAGGTTGTCGGTGGACCAGTGCAGGTGCGGCGCACTGTGGTTATGCAACGGGTCCCACGGATCGCCCAGATGGGCAGCGAGGTCGGTGACACTGTCGGTCATGGCCGTGACACCGCGCCCGGCGTGAAGGCCACCGGCATGCTGGTCATCCAGTGAAAGGTGTTATTGGGGAAACGGCCCACCGGTCCGGCCAGTTGCACGTCGGGCATCCGCTGTAACGTTTCGGCGATGCAGATGCGCAACTCCAACCGTGCCAGCTGATTGCCCAGGCAGAAGTGCCGGCCTCCGCTGAACGACATGTGCTTGACGCCTTTTCGAGAAACATCGAACACGTCTGGGTCCGGCACGATCGCGGCATCGCGGTTGGCGGCGACGTGCCATAACGCCAGTCGCTGACCTTCCTCGATGCGGACTCCGTGCAACTCGGCGTCTTCGGTGGCGGTGCGCACGTTGTGCATGATCGGGGTGTGCCACCGCAGGATTTCCTCGACTGCGCCTGGGATCAACGCCGGGTCATCCTGCAGTGCCTGACGTTGCTCGGGATTTTCGATCAATGCCAACAGCCCGCCGGCGAATGCGTTGCGGGTGGTCTCGTTCCCGCCGGCCATCAGTTGCGCGAAATGCACGACGATCTCGATGTCGTTGAGCTTCTGCCCGTCGACCTCGGCCCCGATCAGCCGTGAGAGCAGATCGTCGGTGGGTCGTGATCGACGCTCATTAACCAGTCCCACAAGGTAGCCAGCCATCTCCTGCATCATCTGCAGGCCTTCCTCCGGCGGCAGAGACACGTCGGCCATCTTGTTGGTCCAGTCGAAGAGCTTGCCGCGGTCGGATGCCGGGACACCGAGCATGTTGGAGGTGACCACCAACGGGAACTCCACTGCGACATTGCGAACGAAGTCGCATTCACCGCGCTCGATGACCTTGTCCAGCAGCCCGGTGACGACGGCGCGGATGTCCCCTTCGCGCTGAGCAACCGCCCGTGGGGTGAACACCTTCGTCAAGAGCATGCGGTGTTTGTCGTGATCCGGCGGGTCCATCATGCTGAACAGGAATTGCGTGAACTCCTTGGGCAGAATCCCCTCTTCCTCCAGAAAGATGCCGCGGCGCGCCGATGAATAGCCCTTCCAGTCGCTGATCACCGACTGCGCATCGTGGTACCCGGTCACCGACCAGAATCCGTCATTGCGATCCGTCGGGCGGTTCCATAACACCGGTGATTCGGCCCGCATCCGTGCGAACAATTCGTGCGGGGGTCCGTCAACGAACAGCGAAGCGTCGTTGAGATCGAGATCCTCGAGATTGACTTCGGCCATCGTTGTCATCAGCTCCCTTCCCTGGCGGACCGCCCGTCTGGCGCACACCACGTTGACGTGTGTCGCAGGACACATCCAAGGTATCATACTGAACGGTTTAGTTCAGTTTTTTTGGGGTCGGGTCGGCGGGCTCGTCGCAGCTGAGGAGGCCTCATGGTCGGGCACCGGGTCCTGCCCAAGGCGCGTTTGGTCGGAGGTATCTGTTCTGTCGCCGCGCACGTCGCGTGGGAGTGGGCGCGACACTCATCACGTCCGACCGAGCTCGGGATCGTCCCCGCTTCGGCAGAGCGGCTCACTCCGGAATGGATGACCGCTGCACTATGCGCAAGCTTCCCGGGAGCGCGGGTAACGGGCCTGGCTCTCGGCGGCGGCAGCGACGGATCGAGTGCGCGGCGCAGCATCACCCTCACCTACAACGACGTCGGCGCCTCGGCCGGGCTGCCGACGGCGATCTTCACCAAGTCGACTCCCCGGTTCACCAATCGGTTCGTGCTGGGCCTGACGGGCGCCGCGGGAAACGAATGCTTCTTCTACAACGAGTGCCGTCCCGCTCTGAGCCTCAACAGCCCGATCGGCTACTACGCGGCCGTCGACCCCGGCTCCAAACGATCGATGATCCTGACCGAGGATGTCGGGCAGACACGAGGTGCCACCTTCGGCGACGCTCTGCAGACGCTGACACGTGCCGAGGCCGAAGACATGGTCGCCCAACTCGCCATCTTGCACGGAACTTTCTGGGAGAACACGCAGCTGCGCAGTGAGGCCGGTCTTCGGACCGCACAGGATTTCCAGACCAACTTCGATGAGACGATTGCGTTCCGACGCCAAAGCCTCATCGGCTTCGATCGCGCACAGGCCGTCATCCCGGGTTCGGTGCAAGCCCAAAAAGCGAAGCTGTGGACGTCCTTCCACAAGAGCCTGGCCATGCACACCCGGCGACCGCAGACGCTGCTGCACCAAGACCCCCACCCCGGCAACTGGTTCCGCGACAGCTCCGGACGGATGGGCTTATACGACTGGCAAGGTACCGCTCGTGGATGATGGGCGCTCGACTACTGCTACGCGGTCCAATCAGCACTTGACATCGACGACCGCCGCGCCTGGGAACGCGACCTGCTGGCTCTGTACACCGACCGCCTCGCCCACGCAGGTGGCGCAGTGCTCAGCTTCGAGCAGGCATGGAACGAATATCGCCCGCATTCTCTGCACGGCCTGGCGTTCTGGCTTTACACGATCGGCGCACCGCGGTTGGCCCCGGCCATGCAACCCGACGAGTACTCGCTGGCGATCATCGGGCGGATTACCCAGGCCATCGAAGACCACGACACGGTGGACGCGATAACCAGCGCGCCGAGTTGACCTAGGTGCGCTGTCGATGGGGTCATCTCAGTGAAAACGACGAGCGCTCACCGAGACAGCAGCAGACCCTTCAGAACGACGGACCAACCGGACCGGACGAGGAAGTGGGACGAACATGACGAACCGATACAAGGTCATCCAATCGGGCCCGGCGAGGTGGGCGTTGAGGCACTACACGGCATCATCGCGCATCCAGACCTAGAACTGGTCGGTGTACGTGTTTACAGCGAAGCCAAGGAGGGGCGCGACGCCGGCGAGCTGTGCAGTGTCGAACCGGTGGGTGTCACGGCCACGCGCAACGTCGATAAATTGTTGACCTTGGGCGCTGATTGCGTCTGCTTCAACGCATCCGACCATTTCGGGATTGATGACATGGTCGAGGAGATCTGCCGCATCCTGCGAGCAGGGGTCAACGTATCGAACGGATCTGCCACCGCGCTGGCCTACCCACCGTTGATGCCCGCGGCGATCGAAAAGATCACCCAAGCCACCGAAGCCGGACAGGCCACGTTCTACTTCGGGGGTATCAACCCAGGCTTTTGCACCGATGTCTTGCCGGCATTCCTCGCCACAGCAGTCCGAGATGTCGACGCCGTGGAAATCCACGAGCACTTCGACATCTCCACCTACAAGGATGCGCTTCTCCTTGCGCGATTCGGGTACGGACGCAAGCCGGAAGACTTCTCTTCTGACGACGTCGAGGAAATCGCCACCTATTTGTGGTCTCCCAGCGCCCGCCTCGTGGCGCAAGCGATTGGTCTGCGCGAGTATGACATTCGGATTTCGAGCGACGTCGCCGTCGCCGACAGTCCCTTCGAACTCACGGGCGACCAATCGACAGCCACACATCGCACGCTGTCGATCGAAAAGGGCACGATCAATGCCTTGCACTGCATGATCGAATTCCTGGTCGACGGCACACCATGAGTCATCTGGCACGAATACATCAGGATCGCTGGCGATCCGGTCAACGACCCGTGGCCCTCGGAATGGCCGGACCCTCCCGGCGGGACGGGCACGATCGGCGCGGGGGGTACCGCGCAAAGGTCCATGGCTCTAACAGCGTCCATGCCGATTTCTGGTTCGACACCGGCGACAACGCGGTCCGCTGGGACCCGGGGAACAGCCTCGCCGGCGCGGTGGTGGCGACTGGGATGCGAGTGGCGAATGCGATCCCTCTGGTGTGCGACGCACCCCCCGGCTACTACACGCCGATGACCCTGAACCCCAGCCGATTTGAGCCGCTCACCGTGGGACGCCGCCTGCAACCGAGTTCCTGAACACGGCCAGCACCCACGGCGGCGCGGTGCAGCACGCTCAGCCACGGGCGCCTGGCGCTTTCGGGGACCTGACCAGTGGTTTCAACGTGTTGACCGCGCGAAACCGGATGAGTAAAGTAGTAGACTGAACCGTTCAGTTCACCACATGCTCCGGGAACAGCACCTGACTCGAACGCGAGAGGCGCACACCAGATGTCCATGGCACAACCGCCAATTGCCCTCGAGGTATTCGACTTACCGGTCCCACCGCAGGGACTCGGCTACCCGCAGACCGCGCAGTTGGTCGCCACAGTGCTCGCCGGTGCCATCCTTGCCGGGGTGGTGCTCTACGCACTGTGGGAGTGGCAGCGGACGCGGTCGCCTCTGCTGCTCGCTCTGCTGTTCGGCGGGGCGGTGTGTTATCTGAACGAGCCGGTCGACGACCTGCTCGGGCTGGTCTGGTATCCACGCCCGGGCCAATGGGTCGCCTTCACTACGTTCAGCCCGGTGCCGTGGTGGGGATTGTTCGTCTACATCGTGTTCTTCGGCGCCGTGCCGTATTTCGCGTTCCGCTCCATGCAGCGCACCGGGGTGAGCATCCGTTCCACCTGGACCTGGTTCATCGCGTTCTTCGTGCTCGACGCTCTGATCGAGCAACCCATCATCCACAGCGGCCTCTACTACTACTACGGCAATCCGCCTTTCGAACTTCTTGGGTTTCCCCTCTACTGGATGTTCATCAACGCCGGCGGACCCATGCTGGTCGCAACCGTGTTGCTGGCAGCCCCGCAGCTCTTCCGCGGCGTAGGACTCCTGCTGGTCGTCGTGCTCGGCATGTTCACCGACATTGCGTGCAGCATCGCCGTCGGCTGGCCAATCTTCAGCGCGCTCAACGCACAGGCCACCAGACCCGTCCTGTGGGCGGCCGCGCTCCTGACGATGGCGTCGGGCTGCCTGCTTGTCCAGGCGATCGCGGTGCTGGGCGCCCGAGCGAGCGCATCAGTCGAATCACACTAAGCGGCGTTCGTCCCCGAACGCCATCCAACAACAGAGGACTGAAAATATGGGCAGCGGGATGAACTCTGCAGATGTGGTGGTAGCAGGAGCAGGCCACAACGGACTGGTCGCGGCGGCCTATCTGGCCAAGGCCGGGCTTGACGTGCTGGTGGTCGAGGCCTACCAGACCCCCGGAGGGATGACGTCGACCAACCCCATGGCACCCGAAGCGCCGGAATATCTGATCAACGAGGCCTCGCTACAAGCATCACTGTTCCGCACCACAACAATCGACAAAGACCTACAACTCAGCTCCCGCTACGGCTTACGACAGCGAGTCATCGACCCCGCCCACGTGCAGTTGAACTACGACGGCTCGTCGCTCGCATTGTGGCGAGACCCACGCCGCACCGCCGATGAACTCAAGCACTTTTCACCACGAGACGCCGAGAAGCTGCTCGATCTGTACCGGGTCATCGACGCCGCGGTCGCAATCGGACTGCCATTGATGAACACCAGCCCGATTCGCCCAGCGCCTTCAGCCATCTTCAAGACAGTGAAGGCGGCTCTCAGCGGACGGCGCGAGTTGCTCGCCATCGCGAACTGGGCAACGTCCTCGCACGCCGAGGCCGTCGATGAGTATTTCGAGAGCGACGTCATTAAGGCCGCGCTGCTCATCGGACTGCCGTTTATGCCCTTCAACGCCGACTTGGGCGGCTGGGCGCTGATCTACCTCGGCGTGCTCTCCAAGTACGGCGTCGCGATGTTCGAAGGCGGGACTGGCTCGCTACCCAAAGCGCTCATCGCCTGCCTCCAACAGCACGGCGGACGTGTACGGACCAGCTCCCCGGTCGAGCAGCTCATCGTGACCAAGGGTCGGGTAACCGGAGTGCGAGTCCGAGGCGGCGAGGAAATCCATGCCCGCCGAGCGGTATTGACCGCGTTCAGCCCCGCATCCGTGTTGAAGTACCTGCTGCCTAAAGGCATTCTCACCGAGACGATGCAGAACCGGGTCGATCACATCCCGACCAAGGGCCGCGGTATCAGCGACTACAAGCTCAACCTCGCCCTCAAAGGCGCCATCACCATGCCGGCGCATGAAAAGTGGCGCGGGGACGGTTTGGATCTACGGCTGCCCTGCAACTCCTACCACGACTATCAGCAAACACTGGCCGCCGCCCGCGCCTGTGCGCGCGGCGATGTGCCCGACCATGTGCCTGGGCTGGCGATCGCGCCCACCGCGTTCGACCCGTCGATGGCCCCGCCGGGCTGCGACATGTTCTGGTTCTGGACCGGCCTGACTCCGGCAGATCCTAGAATCGGCTGGGACGCCGCGCGTGATGAGATCACCGCGACCGTGATCCGTGACAGCGCGCACTACTACCGCGGCATCGACGAGTTCGAAGTTGCCCGCCGCCCGCTGGCTCAACCCGACATCGCCGAGCGGTTCTTCGCCATCGACGGCAACGTGTACCACGTGGATCCGGTCATCACCCGCTTCGGGCCCCGTCGCCCCGCACCCGGTCTGGCCGGCTACCGCACACCGGTGCCTGGGCTGTTCCTGTCCGGGTCGGGTACCCACCCGATCGCCGGAATCAACGGCCTGCCCGGTAAGAACGCCGCCCAGGCCCTCCTCAAGGAGCTGCGCAAACAAGACCGCCACGGCAAACGCGCTCACGCATTTACCGAAGGCCGCAGAAACGAGAGCCAGACGTCTTCCTAGGTTTCGCCGTGCCAGCTGTGGTTCTGCGACAAGCCCACCGCGATCCAATCAGGAGGGCATAATGACCGACTTCAAATTCCCGCGCGTTCGGCTTGCATTGAGCGCCGCGAAAGTCGCGAGCCATCTGACCCGTGAGCGTATCCGTCGCCCAGTGGCCTCGACGTCGGCAGATGTCCCCCGCTCCCCTGCCGACATCTCGCCTCAGTGGCTTAGCTCGGCCCTTTGTCGGGTCCCCGGGACGCGGGTCGAATCGGTACGGGTCGCAAGTGAGAGCGTCGGCACCTCCAGTCGCGCTGGCCTGACTGTTGGTTACAACGCTGCCGGCACCGCCCGCGCACTTCCTGAACACCTCTTCGCCAAGACGACGACCACCATGGCGCAGCGGTTGCTGCTGGGTGCACCCGGCCTGCTGCACAACGAGCGCGACTTCATCCACCTCGTGCGTCCTCATATCCAGATCGAAACGCCCGCAGGCTACTTCGCCAGTGTCGACGATCGTTCGTGGCGGTCGATCGGCCTTTTCGAAGACGTCAGCGCGACCAAGGGCGCGCAGTTTCTGTCGCCATCCAGCACGGTGTCTAAAGACGATGCCCTGCAGTTGCTGGAGACGCTCGCGGCGCTACACGGCTGGGCCTGGGAGCGCACCCAATTGAAAGCGTCCTTTGCCCAACCCAAGAACCCAGCGCAATACGGCGCCGTCCTGAAGACCTTCGTGCAACTCGAGAAGGCCTCCGGGCGTGCCGTCCGCACGCTCGGAGACAGGCTTCCCCGGGCGGTACGCGATCACCACGCTCAAATGTGGCGGGCATTCAACGTCTCTCTAGATCTCGCCAGCAACCGCCCCGCAACCTTCCTGCATGGTGACACTCACATCGGCAATACCTACCGGACAGCCGCGGGCAGGGTCGGCATTACCGATTGGCAGTGCAGTCTCTTCGGGCACTGGTCCTACGACGTGTCCTATCTGATCGCGTCGATACTCACCGTCGAGGACCGTCGTCGCTGGGAGCAGGAGCTGCTCGCGTACTACCTCGACCGCCTCGGCGAATACGGCGGCAGCCCTGCCTCATTCAACGAAGCGTGGCTCGCCTACCGACAGCAACCCTTCTACTCCTACATCATCTGGCTTGTCACCGCCGTCCCGGGGCGGCTCCAACCGGACATGCAACAAACTTCGGTCTCATACCCGATCGTCGAACGTATCGCACAGGTGATCGTCGATCTGGAATCGCTGTCCGCAGTCGGAGTCCACTGAAGCCCAAGCACTCCGCGCGGGACCGGTCGTCCATTCCGGCGGTCCAAGAACACAGGCGACGATGATCGGACGGTTCAACGAAATGACCGGTTACACACTCGATCCCATCGTCAAACTCAACATCCTCATCGGCGCCGAACTATCCGCTGACAAGCGCTAACGGGCATGCTGGCGGCATCGGAAACCTGGTCGATGTAGCATCCTTCGGCGGCATTATCGTCCCGCCGGCCTTGGCTGCCTACGCGGCACCAAAAGCCTTGGTCACTCATCACACTGTGACCTGGAGTTCGAGCTCAAACACACTCCGATCAACACCGAACGCATGACACAGGCGGTCTACGGGCGGGTCACCGACGACCGCCTGACCGCTGCGTCGGCGGTGTTCTCGGCAAGCGCGGTAGGACAAAGTTAGGACAAACGGTGTTCGCCCCGTCAACATCCGCAAACGACGAAACCCGCTCGGACACCAGTTCAAAGCGGGTTTCTCCTGGTGGAGCTAAGGGGACTCGAACCCCTGACCCCCACACTGCCAGTGTGGTGCGCTACCAACTGCGCCATAGCCCCAGATGTTGTGCCCATCGAAGCTACACCACGGTCTGCCAGCGTTCAAAGTCGCTGATCAGGCGCCATCATCCAGCGTGGGTAGCGCGCGATCGCGCTAGCGCAGCGGGTCGAAGTCGCGCAGCCCTGCCGGCTGCTTGCCGATGGTGATCTGCTCGGCCAACAGCCGACCGGTCGCCGGGCCCTGCTTCATGCCCCACATGCCGTGCCCACCCGCGACGAAGATGCGGTTCTCCAGCACCGGTCCGACCAGCGGACGCCCGTCGGGACTCAGCGGGCGCGGGCCAACCCAGATCTCGTCGCGCTCCGCCCAGCGAACCCCGTCGAAGAACCCACCCGCCGCATCGACAATCGCGTCGACGACGCCAGCCGATACGGGGGCGTCGGGACGACGCAACTCCATCATGCTGGTGACCCGCAGCTTCCCCTCCAACGGTGTGCATGCCACCCGCACATCCGGCAGGTAGATCGGCCCGAAAGCCGGGCGCTCCACGGGCACCGTGAAGGAGTAGCCCCGGCCGGCCTGCACCGGAACCCGAATCCAGCTGCGTGCCAGTTTCGGCAACCATGCGCCGGTCGCGATCACCGCCACGTCGGCCGTCAGCGGAGAACCAGTACGGGGCTGCACCGCGATGCCGTGCCCCGCGGTCCGCACGTCGGTGACGTCGGCGGTGGCCAGCGACCCGCCCCGTTCGACGACCGAGCTCGCCAGCGCGTGCACGAACCGACCGGGATCGACGAATCGCTGACCGTTGATGCGGACGCCGACGGCCACGTCGCTCGAAGCCAGCGGCACCTGCTCGCGCAACTCCGCACCGGTCAATTCCGTGGTGGAGCTCGGCTGTCCGGCGTCGCGTAAGCGTTGCAGCTGCTCCCACAGGTGTTCGGCCTCTGCCGAATTGCGGAACAACGCGGTGATCGGCGCGTCGCTGACCGACGCGTCCACCCCGTTGGCGACCAGCTCGTCGTAGGCCGCCATGCACTCGTCGTTGAGCGTCTGGTTCGCCCGCACTGCGCTCGTCCATGACGACTCCCGACAGTTTGCAATGAACCACAGCAGGAATCTCCACAGAGTCGGATCGGTGCTCAGCGGAATCCGCACCGGCGCATCGCGATTCGACACCGATCGCAGCGCGAATCGCAATGTTCGCGGGTCGTTGAGCGGCACGCTCAGCGCCGGCGCGATCCATCCGGCATTGCCCCACGAGGCGCCCGCCGCGACGCCGGTGCGATCGACCACGGTCACTGAGACCCCGTGCTCTTGCAGAAACCAGGCCGTCGACAACCCCACGATGCCGGCACCCACCACGATCGCTGATCGCGGTCGGATCCGGTGGACCTCAGCCATCAAGAACCTCAGGCCAGTTCCGACGCGGTCCCGGTCTCCCATTCGCTGGGCGGCGGCGTGTGACCCTCCACCCGCGTTTCCGGTGCGAACATCCAACCCACCCCGGCGGCCAGTAGCACGATCCCACTGATCGCGAATCCCCATCCGTAGCTTAGGTGTTCAGCGATTTGAGCCACCGACAACGAACCGACGATGGCGCCCAGATCCACCATCATCTGAAAGGTCGACACCGCGGTGCCTGTGCGCGCGGTGCTGCCCAGGATGTCGGCTATCGCGGCCTGCTGCGGCGAGGAGTACACGCCCGAGGTCGCGCCCGCCACGCACGCCACGACCAGGAAGACAGGCACTGATGATGCCGCGCCCAACCAGATGGTCGCCACCCCGGAGGCGAGGAGCCCGCCGATCACCAGGCTGCGCCGGCCGATCCGGTCGGACAGATAGCCGCTGGGCGACACCACGAGCAGGTTGCCGAGCGCGAACATCCCCAGCACCAAACCCGTCATCCGTGGCCCGCGGGCCAACACGTCGGAGACGAAGAGCGGCACGATGGCCATTCGCAATCCGAACACCGCCCAGCCTGTCGCGAAGTTCGACACCAGCGACGCGCGGTATGCGCGGTGCCGAAGCGCGGCACGCACCGTCACCGCCGGCTCAGCGTGCTCGGCGGGCGCACCCAGCGTCGAGCGGCGCAAGCTGAAGGACACCACGATCGCGGTGATCAGCACCGAAACCCCGTAGATGATAAACGGTGCTTTAAGCCCCAAACCTGCGGTGAGACTGCCCACCAGCGGGCCCGCGACTGAGCCGATGAGAAATGAGCTCACGAACAGCCCCGCGACCCGCCCGCGCGCGTCGGGCGGGCTGATCCGGATCATCAGACCCAACGCGGAGATGAAGAACAGCGTGGACCCGATGCCCCCGATCGCTCGGAATACCAGTAGCTGCCAATAGGTTTGAGCGAACGCGGTTGCGGCGGTGGACACCGACACGATCAGCAACCCAGCGACGTAGACCAGCCGCTCCCCCAGCCGCTGCACCAGCAGTCCAGTGGGCGGGGCGGAGAACAGCCGCATCACCGAAAAAATTGTGATCGAGAACGTCACCGCGCCGAGGCTCACCCCGAACGTTCGGGCGAACGCCGGCAACACCGGCGACACCACACCGTAGCCGAGCGCGGCCACTGCGTTCGCCGCGATCAGCACCCAGGCTTCGCGCGGCAGCCTCGCCGATTTACGACTCCAACCGCCGAAGCGGGCACGTCGAGTGGCGAGGGTCACCCAATGACTGTATCCACAACCTTTTGCGCTTCTCGCTGAACCTCGGCTAAGTGCTCAGACCCGCTAAACGACTCGGCGTAGATCTTGTACACATCTTCGGTGCCCGACGGCCGGGCGGCGAACCAGGCATTGGCCGTCGTCACCTTCAAACCGCCCAGCGGCGCACCGTTGCCCGGCGCCGTGGTCAGCTTGGCCGTGATCTGCTCCCCGGCCAGCTCAGTGGCACTGACCTGGTCAGGCGACAGCTTCGCCAGCCGCGCCTTTTGCTCGCGGTCGGCCGGCGCGTCGATCCGCGCGTACAGCGGGGCGCCGTATTTCTCGGTCAGCTCCTGATAGCGCTGCGACGGCGTGGCCCCGGTGACGGCGAGAATCACGCTGGCCAGCAACGCCAGGATGATGCCGTCCTTGTCGGTGGTCCACAC
>NZ_JBAPRN010000128.1:0-2926 GCF_049281135.1 Mycobacterium sp.
GTCGCAGTGTGCAGGTTGGTCAGTATCTCGATGGGATCGACGAGCTGCACGGGAATGCGTATCTGGCCCGCGATCGGCGACTCTCGATCCTCGGCGGGCGCGGCGCCTGATTGCGCGAATGGCATCCACATAGCCAGCGGGTCGTCGGGCACGGCGTCGTAGCGTTGTAGCCAGGCACGCATCGACAGAGTGCAGGCGGCCAGCAACACATTCGTGACGTCGCCGCCGAACGCGGTGCTGACCGTTTCCAGATCGGTGTACCAGATCGATGTGAACGCGACGGCCCGGCGATCGGTCAGGGGTGCGCTGAACGCATTGCGTGGAACCGGACCACGCATCGATGACACCGCCGGCGGCGCCGAATCGACTTCTTCGACGGGCTTCCCCCCGCCCAGCTGCCTACGCGCCACGTGCAGCAGACCAGAGACAGTTTCCGCGACAAGGTACAGACCCTTGAATTGGAACTCGAGAAGCTCGCTGATCACCTCGGCGACGAGTTCACCCACCGCGGGCTTGCCCGGACTCGGTTGCCTCGGCTGATCGTCGCTGCCGCGGGAATCAGAGCTCAGTAGCCGGGACCAGATGGCTGCCGCGCCGACACCGCGCTCGCTCAGTACCGGCGACAGGCGCAGCGCCAGCGCCCACTGGCCGCCCGACAGACCGTCAATGCTCCACGCCTCCCAGAGCATTTCGCGGTGATGACGTGATCCCGCACTCAAGTGCGCGATCAGGTCGGCGAATTCGCGCGGACCGCCCGGCGCCTGAAGCGTTGCCCGGTGGATCTGCGACGACGGGTCATACCTGTCGATCTCGGTCCAAAATGGTGGGCCCACGCCCAACGGTCGGTCCACCAGCCTGCTGCGGAAGCGGGTCAGTTGCGGCAACGACGAGCCCACCCATTGCTGTAGCCGCTCGTGGCTGATGTGATCGGTTGGCTCGATAACGATGAACGACACGGTGGGCGCCTGGGTGGTCGACTTCTCCATGAGAAGGCGTAAGCCGTCGACCGCCGACGACCGGACCGCGGTGAATATGCCTCCGGTCAAGCTGACCAAATCCTTTGAACGACAACCTCATTTTCGCGAGCGAAGCCCCGCCGACCGTGCCGACACTACTCTCGTCCGGGCGAGAAACACACCCGCGGTATTCGATCTTCGTTTACAGGAAAGAGTTTTCGTTCGTCAGTCCGCGCTCTGGGAATGCGCCGAGCGCAAAGGTCTCGGCGTTGCCCAGCCCGGTGCCGCCGCCGACCGGATCGTCGATCCGAACCAACAGGTCCCGTAGCTGGTGCAGCTGACGTGCGTTCTCCGGCTTGTCGCAGTCGCTGACATGGCTTCCCTCGACCTTCAGGTCGCCGACCCACTCGCCGTACACCCAGTCGTTCCAGCCGTAGTAGCCCGCGGTGCCGAGATGAAAGCCGGTGGGGCCGGCCGCGGTGATCGTCAGTGGACGTTTGGAGCCATCGGTGTCGCTCAGGATGATCGTTCCGTGCGTGAACCGCCGGTTGCCGTCTTCGAAGTGCATGTCCTGTTCGACCGACGGGAACCGGTGCGAGGTGCCGTCGGGGTTCTGTTGCTCTGCCTGGCAACGGATCTCGCTGAACCCGTCGCCGCGCTCTTCCTGATACATCACGAACAGCGAGTAGGCCGACCCGTCCGGCCGAGTCAGGGTCATCGGCAGCCACGTCATGAACATCTGCTTGATCTTGCGGCTCCCCCGCGGCAGTCCCGGAATCGGCTTGCCGATGCCGGGCCGCAGGCCCCAGGAGTGGTCGCGGATCGAAATCCAATCATCGGCAACGATTTCGACGCGGCTGCCGTCCACCTCGACCCAGCCCGACGCCACCCCGACCTGGTGGTAGCGCAGGATGTTGTGCGTCACCCGGTATCCGTCCGGGCTGCGGTCCGGCCAGGGGTCTTCCAGTGACGCATCGAAACTTCCGCGCAGTTCCACGTCGAACGCGATCGGCGCGTGCTCGTTGGCGTCCAGGCTCACCCGAATGGCCCGCAATGGTTCGACGACCTGATAGTGAATCGGGCCGACTTCGGTGCTCGCCGACGCCGACGACAACCGGCGGCCGGCGCGCACCGTCCACTGTTCGGTGCCGCGGCACACACCGGCGGCACCGTCGAAGACGCCGCGATTGGTGTACTTCCCGATCCCGAGGACGACCTGCAGCGAGTTGTCGCGGGCGTGCGCGATCGTCCAGATCTTCTCCGTCCACGACGGATCCGACTGGCTCACCGTGGCAAATGTGTCAACGATCTGATGGGTGAGCAGCTCATCCTCGGGCACCAAGGCGCCGTAGTTCGTTGACAGCAAATCGATTACCTCACTGCTGGGGGGACCGGACGGGATAAAACGCTACCTTTCGACCAGCGCCAGCGGTAGGCTCAGTGTGACATTTGACCCCTTAGATGTAAGGGACACCATGGCGGCTTCCGCACGTACCGTCGACGCCGAGCTGTCGACGCGACGACGGATTCTTGCCGCCACCTTCGTGGTGCTGGCGCGCGATGGCCGCCGGCGGCTGCAGCTGTCCGACGTGGCCGCGCAGGCCAAGGTGTCCCGCCCGACGCTGTATCGCTACTTCGGCTCCAAAGAGGGACTGCTCGAGGCGTTTGGCCTCTACGAGCAGGACAACTTCGACGCCGGAATCGCCACCGCGATCACCGGATTGAGCGGGGCTGACCGGCTCGATGCGGCACTGCGATTCGTGGTCGACTTTCAGAGCAGCTATTCGCTGGCCTCACTGGCCGAGACCGAGCCCGAATACATTCTGCAGCAGATGAAACGCGTGCTGCCGATCATGCGCGACCGCATCGCGCGGATCATCGGCGGCGAGCAGGCTGAGATCGCGGCGTCAGCCGTTGTGCGAATCGCGGTGTGCCACTATGTGATCGGCGATGACACCCCGGAGCGATTC
>NZ_JBAPRN010000129.1:0-3234 GCF_049281135.1 Mycobacterium sp.
CCGAAACACCTAACCGAGAGAAGCGAATGGATCAGGGCACACGCACAGACATCACCGTCAATGTCGAGGGTTTCTGGATGTTGCAAGCGTTGCTGGACATTCGCCACGTCGCGCCGGAATTGCGATGTCGACCATTCGTCTCCACCGATTCCATGGACTGGCTCAACCAGCACCCGGGCATGGCGGTCATGCGCGAACAGGGCATCGTGGAGGGCGAGACGGTTAATGAGGCGGTAGCCGCCCGAATGCGCGTCCTTGCCGCGCCCGATCTTGAAATCGTCGCGCTGTTGTCTCGCGGCAAACTGCTCTACGGCGTCAAGGAAAAAGACGAGAGTGGCGCGGAGGAGCAGGTGGGCTCCCGCGACATCCCGGACAACGAATTTCGCGTGCTGCTGGCGCGCCGCGGCCAGCACTGGGTGTCGGCCGTTCGAGTTGGCGACGAGATCACGGTGGACGACGTCGCGATCGCCGACACGACCTCGATCGCGACCCTGGTCTTCGACGCGCTGGAGTCGATCCACCACGCCGAGCCGGCCGCGATCAACGCGGTCAACGTGCCGCTCGATGAAATGCTTGAAATCACGAAAGCCTGGCAGAGCTCCGGGTTTAACGTCTTCTCCGGCGGAGATCTTCGCCGGCTGGGCATCAGCGCAGCGACCGTCGCCGCTCTCGGCCAAGCGCTGTCGGACCCGTCCGCCGAAGCTGCGGTCTACGCCCGCCAATATCGCGACGACGACAAGGCGCCGAGCGCCTCGGTGCTCTCCCTGAAGGACGGATCAGGCGGCCGGATCGCGATGTATCAGCAGGCGCGGACCGCAGGCTCGAACGAGGCCTGGCTCGCGATCTGCCCAGCAACTCCGCAGTTGGTACAGGTCGGCGTGAAGACCGTCCTGGAAACCCTTCCCTACGGAGAGTGGAAAACGCACAGCAGAGTTTAACTAATCTTTACGCAGAGACCGAGCACGCCAACGATTTTCGATGCAGCATTTAGCGAGGATGCGGATGCCGCAAAATCGTCTTAGAATCTGCTCAACAATTGCGACGCGACGTCGTAATTCCAAATAGCGAGGCAAGATACATGGACCCACAATTCGTCGACAGAGGGGTGCAGCGATGACCGCAATAGCTGAGGCGCAAGCGCCACAGCCGGGCACAGAGGCGATTTCGTCGCCTCAATCGGCCGTGATCGGCATCATCGCCGGCGAGGGCGTACAGATCGGCGTTCTGCTGGACGCCAATGCCCCGGTTTCGGTGATGGTGGACCCACTGTTGAAGGTCGTCAACGTCCGGCTGCGTGAGCTGGGCCTTGCGGCTCTGGAAGCCCCGCAGCGCGGCCGGTGGGCACTGTGCCTGGTTGACGGCACGCCGCTGCGGGCCACCCAGTCGCTGACCGAGCAGGATGTCTACGACGGCGATCGCCTGTGGCTGCGCTTCGTCGAAGACACCGAGCACCGGTCGCAGGTCATCGAGCACATCTCGACCGCCGTCTCGGTCAACCTCAGCAAGCGGTTCTCCTCGATCAACCCGTCGGTGGCCATCCAGGTCGGTGCGGCGATGGTCGGCAGCGGCGTGCTGCTGGCGTCGCTGCTGCTCGGCTGGTTCCGCCTGCACCACGACTCCTGGGTCCCGGCGCCTTACGCCTTCGTGATCGCGGTGCTGGTGTTCACGGTCGCGCTGCTGATCCTGAACCGCGCGCACACGGTACAGAACCGCCGCGCCGGAGACATGCTGCTGTGGAGCGGGATCGCGCCGCTTTCGGTGGCCGCCGCGTCGGCACCCCCCGGACCGGTTGGCTCACCCCACGCGGTGATGGGTTTCGCGGTCGCCGGCGTCGCGGCGATGCTGATCATGCGGTTCACTGGCCGCCGGTTGGGGACTGGTACCGCGATCGTCACTGTGACGTTGGCGGCGACGATAGCGAGCCTGGCGCGGATGGCATTCAACACCGGAGCGGTGACACTGCTGACGACCATCCTGCTGGTTTGTGTATTCGGCTACCACTGCGCGCCGGCGATGTCCCGCTGGTTGTCCGGTATCCGGCTGCCGGTCTTCCCGTCGGCCACCAGCCGCTGGGTGTTCGAGGCCCGGCCTGACCTGCCGACCACCGTGACCCACGGCGTCGACGGCGGCCGTCCGACCCTGGCCGGCCCCGAGTCCATCCAGGACGTCATCCTGCGGGCCGAGCGCGCCCGATCGTTCCTGACCGGTCTGCTGGTCGGTTTCGGAGTCCTGACGATCGTGTCCTTGGTTGGGGTTTCCGACCCCCGCACGGCGAACCGCTGGCTGCCGCTGCTGCTGGTCGCCACCACTGCCGGCTTCCTGATGCTGCGTGGCCGCTCCTACGTGGACCGTTTCCAGGCAATCATTCTGGCGGTGACGTCGGTCCTGATCGTCGGCTCGGTCATCGTGCGCTACTCGCTGGTGTTGTCCTCGACGGCCGCGGTGTCTGTGACAGCCGGCCTCGCGGTGCTCATCCCGGCGGCGGGGCTGACCGCGGCGGCGACAGTGCCCAACACCATCTACAGCCCGCTATTCCGCAAGCTCGTCGAGTGGGTTGAATACCTCTGCCTGATGCCGATCTTCCCGTTGGCATTGTGGCTGATGAATGTCTATGCAGCGATTCGCTATCGGTAGTCGGAAACTGCGGCCGCTTCGCGCGGCCGCAGTAACCGCCACCACCCTGATCGTGGCTTCGGTCGCACTGTCCGGGTCGCCCGCGTACGCGATCAACCCGCCGGGGATCGACCCGGGGGCAGTGCCGCCGGACAGCGCGCCCGGACCAGGCCAGCCGATGAAGCAGAACTCGTACTGCACCGAGGTTGGGGTGTTGCCCGGCAGCGACTTCCGGATTCAGCCGAAGTACATGGACATGCTCAACCTGTCCGAGGCGTGGCGCTTCGGACGAGGTGCCGGGGTGAGGGTTGCCGTCATCGACACCGGCGTGACTCCGCATCCGCGGTTGCCGCACCTGATTCCCGGCGGCGACTACGTGATGGGCGGCGGTGACGGGCTGTCCGATTGCGACGCGCACGGCACGCTCGTGGCGTCGATGATCGCCGCCTCGCCAGGTAGCGCCGGAATTCCCGAAGCGCCGGGACCGCGGCGGCCACCTCCAGTTCCGACCAAGGAGCCACCGCCCGTGGCGCCGCCACCACAGACGATCAGCGTGGCACCGCCTCCACCCCAGACCATCACGATGGTTCCGGCGCCACCGCCCTCGCAGGAGGATCAGGC
>NZ_JBAPRN010000130.1:0-2734 GCF_049281135.1 Mycobacterium sp.
CGAATTGGCAGCGTCGGCGCTCGTCGCGTAGTTGATGGCGACGGCGAACCCGTCTGCTGCAAGGCGGCGGGCGATGGCGGCCCCAATGCCTCTCGCGGCACCGGTGACGAGCGCCACGCGGGGCCCATGCCCCGCAGCGGTGTTCGCACGCTGGTCCGTCATGACCGACTCCTCTCGTGGCGCATGTGCCGACTCTGCTTCATGGACTGCGAATCTTGCGCGGCCCGGTCCCATCCTCAGCGAGATGCCGATGAGCTGAGCGGGGTGTAACAGACTCACAAACTAGCGGACCCAAACGACTCAAGGAGCGCCGACGCCCTTTGCCGCCGAGGCGTCGATTCTCACCCACGCAGCTGTGGTGACGAGCCGCCGACCCAGAAAGCGCCCAGACTGGCTGGAGCGCAGGGAGTCACTGCAACGTGGGCTGGCCCTGGTCCTCCGCGAAGGGAATGGCGACGCGCGCCAGTGTGCCGCCGTCGGCAGAGGCCAGCACTTGCCCCGAGGTGTAGGCAGCGTCATCGGAGACCAGGAACAATGCGGTTCTGGCGTTGTCGAGCAGTGAAGGGGGCCGATCGAGCTTGAGGGGGATGGGCGTTACTCCCTTGTCCCACGGGCCTGCGGACTCCTCGTAGGACTGGCCCACCACCGGTGCACCGCGTTCCATCAGAAAGTTTGGCGACATGCCGTGGGTCGGCGCAATGGCATTGACGCGGATGCCCCACTTGCCCAGGTCAAGTGACAGCGACCGAACGAATCCGTTCACGCCCGCCTTCGTGGCCGCATACGGCGAGATGCTGTGGTAGGCGGCGATCGATGCTGCCGACGACGTGATGAGTATTGCCCCGCCGCCGTTGTCGCGCAGGGGCCGCACGGAGTGCTTGGCGCACAGGAACGGGCCCGTCAGGTTGACGTTGACGACTTCATTCCAGTCCTCCAGCGGAAAGTCCTCGAAGAGGAGTTCCTCGCCTCCGGCAACACTCGGTACCCCACCTCGGGACACGATGCCGGCATTGGCCCACATGATGTCGAGCTTGCCGAACGCGTCGAGCGCGGTCTGCACGGTTCGAGCGACATCGGCCTCATTGCCGGTGTCCGCCTCAACCGACACCGCATCGCCGCCATCCTCGGTAATGAGCTTGACGGTGCCCTCGGCTCGGTCGCCGAGGATGTCCATCACCACGACTTTGGCGCCTTCGGAGGCGAAGAGTTGCGCAGCAGTCCGGCCCAACCCGGATCCCGCACCCGTGATCACTGCGACCTTGTCGTCGAGTCTTCCCACTTCAGCCTCTTCCTTGAGACACGTTCTCGGAACACCATTTCGTCACCTACCGCCCCGCGGGGACCGCAGAATCGAATTAGGTTATCTAAACCCTATAGATTTATGTCCGGCCATGTCAACGCATTCATTGAGACTTCTCCTAACCCCCACGCTGACGGCCGAGCCCACGAAGACATCCTGAGTGTGCAAGCCGTGCACCGAACGAACCACGGGGTTGCAGTGCTGGATCCACCGAACTCGCCTGCGTGGCAACGCATCTCGTGCATACGGCTCCGGTGTCCGGAACCGACCTGGTGCACCGGAGCCAGCGAGAACGTGCTGCCCAGAGGACCGCGCACCCGCTGAGCCGCCGGGCTCTCAAGCGAAGAGGGGCTGCATTCCCTCGGTGAGGTTCACCGTCTTCAGCTCGTAGAAGGCTTGGAGCGCTTCGGGGCCGGTGTCGCGTCCAACGCCTGAGCACTTGATGCCGCCGAAGGGCGCTTCGGTGTTGTAGATGAAGGCGTTGACGCTGAACGTGCCGGTGCGAACTCGTCGCGCCACGTCTGCGGCCCGTTCCGGGTCAGTGGTGAACACCGCGCCATGCAGCCCGTAATCGGAATCGTTCGCGATGGCGATGGCTTCGTCGATCGTGTCATAACCCATGACCGACACCACGGGACCGAAGATCTCCTCTTGACTGATCCGCATGGAGTTGGTCGCCTGGGTGAACACCGTCGGCTGGATGAAGTAGCCCGTCTCCAGTCCCGGCGGAACCCCGCCGCCCGTCGCCACGACCGCGCCGTCGGCCTTGCCCGCTTCGATGTAGCCGAGCACGCGATCATGCTGCTGTTTGGAGACCAGGGGGCCCATCGTCGTTCCGGGTTCGGCGGGGTCGCCCACGACGAAGGACTCGGCGGTGGCGACCAGGGCCGCAACGACCTCGTCGTAGCGGCTGTTGGGTACCAGCACGCGGCTGTAGGCCGCACAGACCTGACCGGTGTTGAAGAAACAACCCATGGCCAATGCTGCCATCGTGGTGGGGATGTCCGCGTCATCGAGGATGATCGCTGCCGACTTGCCGCCCAGTTCGAGCTGCACCCGCTTGAACGAGCCGCCACATTCGCGGCCAATCTCACGCCCCGCAGCCGTCGACCCGGTGAAACTGACCTTGTCGACCTCGGGATGCGCGACCAATGCGCGCCCGGCGTCCCGGTCTCCGGTGATCAAGTTGAAGGCGCCAGCCGGCACGCCGGCCTGATCGAGAGCCTCGGCGATGTAGAAGGAGTCCAGAGGGGTTTCCGGCGCCGGCTTGAAGACGACGCTGCATCCCGTCACCAGGGCGGGGATGATCTTAGAAAGTGCCATGTTGAAGGGGCCGTTCCAGGGGGCGATGGAGGCCACCACCCCTACCGGCTCCTTGATCACGGCGACGTCGCACAGTTGCGTCGTGCGAACCTCGCTCGGCGCGTCGTCTCG
>NZ_JBAPRN010000131.1:0-5544 GCF_049281135.1 Mycobacterium sp.
GTCCAAGAGGGTCACATAGGTGACGAGATCTCCCAACGGGCGGATCATCCGGAACGCGGCACGCATCGCCGCCGGCGGCACGTTACCGGTTTCATCGAGGACGTCTTCGGGTTCGATCCGACCCTGCCGTGTCAACCAGGACAGCGGACCCACCTCGTCCCAATTGGTGGGGGCCGCCAGGGTTATCAGTGCCGGCGGCTGCTGCTCGGTGGATGCGGCCCACAGCACGGCGATCAGACCGCCGAAGCAGTGTCCGATGACGATCGGCACACTCGCGCAGTGTCGTGTCGCGGCGCCGACGGCGGCCATCATGTAGTCATCGACGTATGTCGACATGCTGTTCTGCGCGTCGCGCGCGTCGGGTACGCCCCAGTCCAGACATAAGACGTCATACCCTGCATCGAGGAGATGTTCGACAAAGCTGTCACCATGGCGCAGATCCCAGATATAGCTCCTGTTGATGAGGCTGGGAACCAACAAGATCGGCGGAAGGCCTGCATCCGCCCCGGCGGTGTAATGCATCAGGCTGGCCCGTCCCCGTGACCAGATCACGGTGCGCGGTGTGCAGCCGACACCAGGTCGGTCCAATCCGGCAGCTAACCGCAGCCCGTTGACGGCCCGTCTGATCTGGCGTTCGGCAGTTACCGCGACGGCATCTGCCAAACCGCTGATTGACGCCGTCCCGATCATGAGCGCCGCGTGGACTCGGGGCGGCCTGCCCATCGCGACTCCTGGGCGTCAACGAGCCGGTCGATGCTGTACTGCAGCTGGGCAATCTGGCGAGAGCTGGGAAGGCCCAGGGCGTCCGCGATTGCGTAGCGTGCAGCGTCAGCTGACCGGTGTGCAAGCCGGCCAAGGGAATTGGCGACGGTCAGGGCATCAAGGACCGTATCGGTGCCTACCGCCTGCTCCAGGCGGGGAGACAACCGCCGTTCGGCCGTGAAGAACGCTGTTTTCCAGTCAGTGGCCCAGTCGGGCAGCTTCAGTTCCATGGCGTCCGCGTCGTCAAGATCACGATGTCAGTGTCTTTCTGCGCCGCGCGTCAGGCATCATCTGCCAGGTGATGCGGGGCTGCGTGTCCGAGGTTGGTGGTTACGGAGTCCGTGACGGCGCGGCTGGCTCCTGTCATGCGGGCCACGACTACGCCAACCGCGCCGCGATCGACATTAACGCGGCCAGCTGCGCGCGACGAGCCGCCTGAGGCTGACGATGATCCGGAAATGGCGGTGTTGGGGGTCCTGATCGTTGTCACTGATGCCGATACACGGGGCCTCTCGCGGTCTGCCGCGCATCACTAGCGCCGAGGATGCGTCGCGGGCCGCCAGTGACCAGGGTGCCATCGGCCTACAGTGACAAGATTCGCAAGACGGCCGCGGCCACGGTCGCTACGAAGAGGACCGCCGCCGGCAGCGAACCCTTCGCCTCGCCGGCGCAGATATGGGTGACGATCCCACCGATCATCAACAGTGCGAGTCCCCCGGCCGCCGCCGCTCCGAGCACAGGCACGACCAGACCGATCAACAGCCCGGCCACCGCCGCGATCTCCAAGAAACCGACGACGCGATACAGCTGAGGGTTGATCTGCAGCTGGTCGCGCATCCGCAGCGATGTCTTGGTGCCAAGGATTTTCGGGATTCCCGCGCCGAGGAATACCGCGGCCAGAACGATGGTCAGGACAATTGTTGCGACGAACATCCATGATCCTTTCGGTGTAGGTGACATCCGATAGAACGATCGAAAGCCCAATCGGGGCGTCATTCAATCACGTTGTGCTGCACCAGGAGCACCTCCGGCTCTGAGCCGAGATTGTCAGCCCTGAGCTGGTCGCCGGCAGGTAGACGCGACGCGGCCGCACGCCGCCAACCCGACACAGTCGGCCAGCAACGGATGCTGATCGGCCAGAACTGTCTCGCCGGGGCGGTCGGCCCGCGCCTACCGTGGTCTCACTACCGAGTTTGTGAGCTGCATCACCAGGGTTCCCCGGCGCCTGACACCGACGAAGGAGTCGACATGCCGCTCCGGCACCGCAGGTCGAGTACGTCTACGACGTGATGGTCCGGCGGCACTACGACTTTCTGAACCCTGGCGAAGCCATCAACTCTGGACATGCAATGTCCGACAAACGCCGGGGCGAGGGCTTTGCCCGACTGATGGGTGATCTGAAAAGTGACATCGTCCCCAACGATGAGTTCGCGGCCAATTACCCAGTCTCGTATGCGGTTAATCTCCTGCACCTTGCTCAGATCTGGCAGCTGGGGAACTCCGGGGCGCACTACCAACCGCCCGACGAGGGCACGGATACCCCGTCGATCCCCACCCAACGCGGGTACTGAGACAAAATGGCGCGCCACCGCCTGAGGCCCCATACCGAGGAACTGGCTTTGGTCTGCAGACCGCCCAAGGCCTTGGCTGAGTGGAGGTTTAATCAGTGTCACCGTGCGACGTTGCGCCAGTGGATAATCCGTATGACACCGAGCTCAGCGTTAAGCGTCGTTGCGATAACTTCGTTGGTATTTGCTTGTGCCGTCAGCGGCATGGCACGCCCGGTGCCCGCTCCTACACCGGATTTGCCCCGGGTGGTCATTACTCCGGTCGCGGTTGATGCAGCCGCCAGTCGTGAGGTGTCCGGGCCGGTCATGGTCGCCGTCGCGCGACCGCCAGTCGGTCTACACATCGCGGTGGTCAGCAAGTCGGCTCCGCCGCCGGCATCGGTGGTGAATTCGCCTAATGGACTGGGCATTCCGTCAAAGGCCCTGGCTGCGTACCGTAATGCCGAGCAAATGATGACCACCGCTGATCCCAACTGCGGGATCAGCTGGAATCTCTTGGCCGGTATCGGACGCATCGAATCCGGCCACGCCAACGGCGGTGCGACCGATGCGCGCGGCATCGCCGTCCGGCCGATCTACGGACCGGCGCTGGACGGCACGCTGCCGGGAAACGAAGTCGTCGTCCAAAGCAGTGGCGCCGGCAGCGTCACCTACGCGCGTGCGATGGGCCCGATGCAGTTTCTGCCCGGCACCTGGGCGCGATATGCCTCCGACGGTGACGCCGACGGCGTGGCCGATCCCCAGAACCTTTACGACTCAACGCTGGCCGCCGCCCGGTACCTCTGCAGCGGCGGCCTGAACTTGCGCGACCAGTCTCAGGTGATGTCGGCGATCTTGCGCTACAACAACTCGATCCCGTACGCCCGCAATGTGCTGGGTTGGGCCTCGGCTTATGCCACCGGCGTGATTCCGGTAGACCTGCCACCGGTGACCGGGCCGGCACCGGGCCTCGGCGACCTACATCTGGAGCATCCCGAGGGACTCGGTCCGGGACTGCCGCTCAACATCCACGGCCTCCCGCCCACCGATCCGCTGGCGCAGACGCCCCTAGTCGACTTTGGACAATCGCAGATATCCCTACAGCAACCGATTGGGCCGTCCCAGTCGCTGGCCCCGGCGACACCCGGTTGCACAGTGATATGCATTGGCCCGCAGGACTTGCCGCCGCAGCAGCAGTCGCCGGCACATCCGATCACGGATCCGCAAGGGCCTTCGCCATCGGGTTGACGGCAGTCAGAATGCGAATTCCCGAGTGCCGCCGTCGACCGGGACGACGGCGCCCGTGACAAATGAGGCAAGCGGTGAGGCTAGGAAGGTGATGACCGCCGCGAGCTCTTCCGGCCGGCCGGCTCGTCCCAACGGGATGAGGTCGGCGATGAGGGCATCACGAGCGTCGCCTGGCGGAAACGACTGGTCCGTTTGCTCTGACTCGGTGAAACCCGGCCCCACGCAGTTGACGGTGACGCCGTATTTGGCGACGGCCGTCGACATCGATTTAGACCATATGTGCAAAGAGGCTTTGGCTGCGCTGGCGGCGTTGATCGTGTACGGCTCGCTCTTTCCCACGTACGGCTCGCTACTTCCGGTGATGTTCAGCACCCGCCCGAATCCCCGCTGCTTCATCCCATCGAGGAACTCGACTGCCAAACGTCGCGGTGCATCAAGGTTGATGGCTGCCGCCTCAGACCACTCTGCATCCGACGCATTCAAGGCGAGGTATCTGGCGCCCCCAGCGTTATTGATCAGGATGTCGAGGGTGCCGATCGACTGTTCCACTTGTTCACGGATTCGCTCTGCGGCGCCGTCTGCCGTCAGGTCCTCCGCGATGAGCGCTGGACGGTCGAGCCCTGCCTTTTCGAAGTCATCGGCAACCGATTCCAGGTCGGATTTCGAACGTGCCGCGATCGCGACCCGACAACCTTCGCCGGCCAGCATCATCGCCGTGGCTTTTCCGATTCCCTTGGTGCCACCTGTTACAAGGCAAGCTCGGTCCGTTAGCTGTAGGTCCATATGGTGAATGCTCCGTTCCAGTTCAGCGTGTTGTCCCGAATCGGGCTACACACATGCGTCCTGGTTTCTCGGTCCTCAATCCGGCCGAACGATCGAACAGCCACTAGCTTTCGATCGGTCCAGACGATCATGTCAGCTGTCTCCATTTTCGTCAACAATAATGTTGACAAAGCTCGCGCGTGTCCGTGCGCCCGAGTCGTGCCGACCCGTTGGGAGTGTTGTCACACCCTCGCTATTGGGTGAGCTGGTTGGAAATCTGCCAGAGCCTTTCGGCGTTGTCGTGATCGAGGGCATACGGTGCGACACCGCCGGTGTGGTTGGCGCGCTCGCTTACGGTCGCAGCCTCGGCGCAGTCTTCGTAGTAGCGCCCGGTGACACCCTCGACGTCGGGACTGGCCGCTAACAGCACCGACGTTGCGGCGCCTTGCTGGATCGTCTTGACCGGCGGCAGTGCAAGGTCTGTCGTCTCACCAAAGGCGGCCAAGTCCTCGGGTCTCATGTGCCGGGCGAGCGCCGTGGTCGCGACATTGCCTGGCATCACAGAGTTGACCGCAATGCCATCGCCGGCCCAGCGAGGCGCGGCGCCGACCGCGAACAGGATGTTGGCGCACTTCGACTGGCCATAGGACGTCCACTGGTCGTATGGACGGAACCGATAGTGCAAATCGTCAAAAACCACCGGCGAGAACAGATGCCCGATCGAGGCCACCGACACCACGCGGGCATTCCCGGCTGCGGCCATTGACCCGTGCAGGCCCGTGGCAAGGGCGAAGTGGCCGAGATGGTTGGTGGCAAACTGCATTTCGTAGCCCGATGTGGTCCGCGTCAACTGGGGCAAGGCCATCACGCCAGCGTTGTTGACCAGGATGTGCAGCGGACCCGTCCAGGCGCGCACAAAGGCTGCGACCGAGGCAGGGTCGGATAAGTCCAGCGCCGCCACGTTCACCGTTCCGCCGCCGCCGGGGAGGGTTCCGGCGATCTGGTCGGCTACTTTGTGGCCGGCTTCGACATTGCGCACCGCCAAGGTCACGTCGGCGCCAATCGACGCCAGCGCGCGAGCGGTCTCCGTACCGATGCCTGAACTCGCGCCGGTAACGACCGCGCGCCGCCCGTGTAGATCGAGCTGCGTAACGATCTCGGCTGCTGTGGTTTCGGGTCCGTACTTGGGCGCTGCCATAGTCACTCCAGGGTCGTGGAACGGGCC
>NZ_JBAPRN010000132.1:0-1865 GCF_049281135.1 Mycobacterium sp.
GCGCCCGGCCACCTTCATGTTGCGACCCGGTAGAAAGAACTCATGACGGAACTGTGGGTGGAGCGCACCGGGGTGCGCCGTTACACCGGCCATAGCTCGCGGGGCGCGGAGGTGCACGTCGGCTCCGAAGACATCGATGGGGTCTTCACGCCGGGCGAGCTGATGAAGATCGCGCTCGCCGCCTGCAGCGGGATGTCCAGTGACTCGCCGTTGGCCCGCCGGCTCGGCGACGACTACCAGGCGACCGTTCGGGTGTCCGGCGACGCCGATCGTGAGCAAGAGGTCTACCCGCTGCTCGAGGAGGCGCTCGAAGTCGACCTGTCGGGTTTGGATGATGCCGAGAAGGCGCGGGTGCTCACCGTGGTCGAGCGCGCCATCGACCAGGTGTGCACGGTCGGGCGAACGCTGAAATCGGGAACGAAAGTCAGCTTCCAGGTCGTCGATGTCGGACATTGAGGCCGTCCGGCTCACCGCATGGGTGCATGGCCGGGTGCAAGGCGTCGGCTTCCGATGGTGGACCCGCTCGCGGGCGCTGGAGTTGGGCCTGACCGGCTACGCCGCCAACCGTCCCGACGGCCGGGTGATGGTCGTCGCGCAGGGTTCGCGTGACGCCTGTGAACGGCTGTTACTGGAGTTGCAGGGCGGAAAAACACCAGGCCATGTCGACACAGTTGTGGTCGACTGGTCGCCGCGCGGCGAAGCCATCAGCGGCTTCGCCGAGCGGTAGTCTGGCTCGCCGTGTACCTCAAGAGTCTGACGCTGAAGGGCTTCAAGTCCTTCGCCTCGCCGACGACTCTGCGGTTTGAGCCCGGCATCACCGCAGTGGTCGGCCCTAACGGGTCGGGCAAGTCCAACGTCGTCGATGCGCTGGCCTGGGTGATGGGGGAGCAGGGCGCCAAGACCCTGCGCGGCGGGAAGATGGAGGACGTCATCTTCGCGGGCACCTCGTCTCGGGCTCCACTGGGGCGCGCCGAGGTCACCGTCACCATCGACAACTCCGACAACGCGTTGCCGATCGAATACTCCGAGGTGTCGATCACCCGGCGGATGTTCCGCGACGGAGCCAGCGAGTACGAAATCAACGGCAGCACTTGCCGTTTGATGGACGTTCAGGAGCTTCTGAGCGACTCCGGCATCGGCCGCGAAATGCATGTGATCGTAGGGCAGGGCAAGCTCAGCGAAATCCTGGAATCCCGGCCCGAAGATCGTCGGGCGTTCATCGAGGAAGCCGCCGGTGTGCTCAAACACCGCAAGCGCAAAGAAAAAGCCGTCCGCAAACTCGAGTCGATGTCGGCGAACCTGGCCCGGTTGACCGACCTGACCACCGAGCTGCGTCGCCAGCTCAAGCCGCTTGGCCGCCAAGCTGAAGTGGCCCGGCGGGCCCAGACCATCCAGGCCGACCTGCGTGATGCCCGGCTGCGGCTGGCCGCCGACGACGTGGTCACTCGCCAGGGCGAGCTCAACAACACCAACCAGGCCGAGGCGACGCTGCGTCGCGAGCACGACGAAGCCTCAGCCCGGATGACGGTGGCATCCGGGGAACTGGCCGCCCACGAGACGGCGTTGACGGCATTGTCCGAGCGCGCGGAATCCGCGCAGCAGATCTGGTTTCAGTTGTCCGCCTTGGCCGAACGGGTCGGAGCGACCGTGCGCATTGCCAGCGAGCGTGCGCAGCATCTGGATGTCGAGACCACGTCGACCGGTGGCCCCGACCCCGACGAATTAGAGGCCGAGGCCGCCAACGTGGCCGCCGCCGAGCAGCAGCTGCTCGGCGAGCTGGCTGCCACCCGCAACCGGCTTGACGCCGCCCGTGCGGAGCTTGCCGACCGCGAACGAGCCGCCACCGAAGCCGAGCAGGCCCACGT
>NZ_JBAPRN010000133.1:0-3296 GCF_049281135.1 Mycobacterium sp.
CGGCCATACCTGGCGAGTGAACGGGAGAGCTACGTCTACTACCCCGACTGCGCCGAAGTGGCCACCGGCGCCGCGCCCGAGATCCGCGGCCGCTCGTTTGCAGTACTCGCCGATGTCACCGTCGACAGCGCCGGCGCCGAAGGAGTGCTGTTCAAGCACGGCGGCGCGCACGGCGGGCACGTGCTGTTCATTCAGGACGGACGGCTGCACTACGTCTACAACTTCCTCGGTGAGCGCTTGCAGGAGGTGTCCTCGTCGCAGGCGGTACCGCTGGGCCGTCATCTGCTCGGCGTCACGTACACCCGCACCGGCACGGTGCAGAACAGCCACACGCCGCTCGGCGACGTCACGCTGTTCATCGACGACGCGACGGTCGGCACGCTTGCCGACGTGCAGTCGCATCCGGGGACCTTCGGATTAGCCGGTGCCGGCATCACCGTCGGACGCAACGGTGGTTCAGCGGTGTCCAGCCGATACAAGGCGCCGTTCGTGTTCAGCGGCGGCACCATCGCGCAGGTGACCGTCGATCTGTCTGGCCGGCCATATCAGGACGTGGAAAAAGAATTGGCGCTGGCTTTTTCGCGTGACTGAGCCGCGGCCGAGATCTCGTCGGGCGTTGCCGGCAATGGCCGCTCTGGCGACGATCGCCGTGCTGCCGGGTTGCGAGCGGACCATCGACGGGGTCGCTGCCTGGACTGGGGGGTCCGCGCAGTCCGCGACCGGGTCGCAACGCCCCACAAAGGGCAGCCGCGCGCCTGTTCCCGGGATCGAGACGACATTGCCGGAGCACATTCCGCCCAATGCATTCGTCTGCTTCCCGGGGCCGCCCGGGATCGGCATCGGCACCGTCGCTCAGGTGTCCGATCCTGCTGCGCCGAGGATCACGCTGACGGTCCCTGAAGCCTGGGCCAGTGACCCGGGGCAAGGAGATGTGGCGTTGTCCCTCAACGGGCCGGATGGCATGACCGGCACCGTGACCATCACCGTGACGGCGCGCGACCCGGCCTCGGCCTTCGCCGATTACGTTGCCACGCTGGCGCGTTCGAAGCCCGACATCCAGGTCGACACGGTAGGCGTCGAGTTCTGCGGGTACAGCAGCCAGAAGCTCACCGGAACATTCCTCGGACCCCAGGGCACATGTGAGTTCGCCGACCGCATCACCCACATCTGGACCAACACGAGTCAATATCTGGTCGCCATTCACTTGGAAGGGCCACAGGATGCCGCGGGGTTCGGTGCCGCGAAAGCCGCGCTGATGCAAGACTTCGCCGTCGTCATACCCTGAACCCATGCCCACCGAGCTCGTCGACCTGCCAGCGGGGTCATTCCGCATGGGATCGACGAGCTTCTATCCCGAGGAAGCGCCGATCCACACCGCGAGCGTCGACGCTTTCGCGATCGAGCGGCATCCGGTGACCAACGCCCAATTCGCCGAGTTCATCACCGCCACAGGGTATGTGACGGTAGCCGAGCAGCCCCTCGACCCGGCGCTCTACCCCGACGCCGATCCGGCCGAAATGCATTCTGGGGCAATGGTTTTTCGCCCCACGCCGGGTCCGGTCGACTTGCGGAACTGGCGGCAATGGTGGATCTGGGTGCCGGGTGCCAGTTGGCGGCATCCGTTCGGGCCGGACAGCGACGTTGCCGACCGGCCCGATCATCCGGTGGTGCAAGTGGCGTATCCCGATGCCGCGGCGTACGCGCGGTGGGCCGGCCGGCGGTTGCCGACCGAAGCCGAATGGGAATACGCCGCGCGCGGCGGGGCCGGGACCACCTATGCGTGGGGCGACGACGAGAAGCCCGACGGCAAGCCGATGGCCAACACCTGGCAGGGCAGCTTTCCCTATCGCAACGAGGGGGCACTTGGCTGGGTCGGCACCTCACCGGTGGCCGAGTTCCCCCCGAACGGATTCGGTCTCTTCGACATGATCGGCAACGTCTGGGAATGGACGGCCACCGAATTCTCCGCCCACCATCGGCTGGACGCGCCGCCCAAATCCTGTTGTGCGCCAACGGGGCCCGCCGACCCGACCATCGCGCAGACCCTCAAGGGTGGCTCGCACCTGTGTGCCCCTGAGTACTGCCACCGGTATCGCCCGGCCGCGCGCTCGCCGCAGTCGCAGGACACCGCGACCACCCACCTCGGGTTCCGGTGTGTGGGCGATCCGCCCGCCGAATCAGCTGATCGCGTCGGCCGCGCCTGAGACCTTCGCCTGGAAGTCGGGAGGCAGCGGGATGTAGCCGTTCTTGTCCAGGTCGATCTGGCCGGGCCCGAGTGTGGCCTGCAGGGCGGCTTTGACAGCCATACCGGTCTGCGGGTCGGGGTACTTCGAGCAGACGATCTCGTAGGTCGCCATCACGATCGGATAGACGTCGTCCTGGGTGGGGTTGTAGAACGACGAGAGGTCGAGCACGAGGTCGTTCCCCTTACCGATGATCTTGGCCCCGGCGATGGTCTTACCAACGGAGTCGGTGCCGATCCGCACCGGCCGCCTCGTCTTGCGACTGGCCGGGGTCTTGATCTCCGCGGCGAACAATCCTTGCTCCATCGCGAAGGACAACTCGTTGTAGGTGATCGCACCCTCGGTGTTCTTCACCATCGCCGAGGTGCCGTCGTTCCCTTTGGCGCCGGTGCCGACGCCCCCCTTGAACTCCTTGCCGGTGCCCTGGGTCCACACCCCACCCGCTGCGGCCTGCAGATAAGCCTGGAAGTTGGCGGTGCTGCCAGAGTTGTCGCTGCGGTGCACGACGTGGATCTCTTCGGACGGCATCGACGCGTTGAGCGCCGTGATCGACGGGTCGTCCCAGCGAGTGATGCTGCCGTTGAAGATCCCAGCCAGCGTTTGCGCGTCGAGCACCAGGAAGTCGACAGGGAGGTTGTAGGTGATGGCCAGCGGGCCGAAGACCACCGGCAGGTTCCAGGCGTCGGCCCCGCCGCAGCGCTGCTTGGCGGCGGCGTATTTGTCATCGCTGAGTGGGGTGTCCGATCCGGCGAAATCGCTCGTGCCGGCTAGGAAATCGGTGATTCCGGCACCCGAGCCGTTCGCGGTGTAGTTCAGGCTGTGCCCGGGGCAGGACTTGCTGTAGGCGCTGATGAACCGCTTCATCGCGTTGGCTTGCGCGGTGGAGCCGCTGGCCGATATCTCCGACTTACCGCCGCAGTTCACCACCACGCTTGCATAGGCCATGCTGGTATGCGGAACTTCGCATCCCGACAGCACTGTGGAGCCGGCGGCCAGCAAACTGATGGCAGCGGCTAGTCGTCTGTGCTTCATGTTGATTGCCTCACCCCGGAC
>NZ_JBAPRN010000134.1:0-3563 GCF_049281135.1 Mycobacterium sp.
CGACGGCGGTGCGCTGCGCGCCGGCGCCAGGGTGTACTCGACGTAGTCGTCGTCATCGTCGAAGCCGTCCCGGAAGCCGTCGAAGTCGCTGGCGAAACCGTCTGCGGCACTGGGCCTTACCCGCACCCGCGGGGTCGGCACGTCTGGGCTGTCGGATCCCGCCTCGTCAGCCGTGGGCGTCCCGGGTCTGGACGGTCCGCCGATCAGGAAAAGTGCCGCCCCGATCCCGAACAGCGCGATGAACGCCGGAAGCAACATCGACTGCGACATCGCCGCGGCGAACGGCTCGCGTAAGAACGCCGGCATCTGCAAGGCCATGCCGCCACCGCCCGGCGGACCCGAGGCACCGTCGGGCATCAGCGGCAACTCCGAGGTGATGCGCGATGTCATGAACGAGGCCATGCCGGCACTGCCCAACACGGCCCCGACCTGACGGGTCGCGTTGAACACGCCAGAGCCCGCGCCGGCGAACTGCGGCGCCAGGTTTCGGGTCGCGGTAGCCGTCAACGGCGCCCAGATGAACGCCATCGCCACACCCAAGACGAAGAACGGCAGAACCAATTCCCAGATCGCGGTGGACGGCGTCATCACGATCGAGAGCCAGGTGAGGCCGATCGCCAGTGCCGAGAAGCCGAATCCGACGACGGGCTGCGGATGGGCCCGGTCGACCATCCTGCCGACGAACGGCGCAAGCACACCGCTGGTGATCGCCATCGGTGCGGTCAACAGGGCCGAGCGGGTCGGCGACAATCCGCACACCGCTTGCGCATAGAACATCAACGGCAAGATCATCGCGGTGGCGGCAAAAGCGATGACCACCGCCGCCACATTGCACAAGCTGAAGTCGCGGTCGCGGAAGATATCCAGCGGAATCAGCGGCTCTTGGGTGCTGACCGACTGCCAGTAGACGAACGCCGTCATGAAGCCGATGCCCGCGACCAGCACCGCCCAGATCCACGGCGCCCAATGGCTGGACTGCCCTTCCTGCAGGGAGAAGACGATCAAGAACATCCCCACGCCGGACAACCCCACCCCGACCAGGTCGAAGCGGTGGCGGCGGGTGGGCAGATCGGGGATCAGCCACACCGCCAGCCCCAGACCGATCAGCCCGATCGGCACGTTGACGAAGAAGATCCAGGCCCAGCCCAGCGCGTCGACCAGCACCCCGCCGGCCAGCGGTCCGACCAGCGTGGCCACGCCAGCGGTGGCACCCCACACGCTCATCGCCACCCCGCGCCGATCGGGCGGGAAGATGCGGGTGATCAACGACAGCGTCTGAGGACTCATCACTGCGGCGCCGAGCCCCTGCACCACCCGGGCGGCGATGAGCATCCCGATGGTGCCGGACAGGCCACACCACAGCGACGCGGCGGTGAATACCGCCAGGCCGAGCACATAGAGGTTCTTCGGACCGAACCGGTCGCCGAGTCGACCGGACACCAGCAACGGAACCGCGTACGCGAGAAGGTAGGCGCTGGTCACCCAGATGACGGTGTCGTAACTGGTACCGAGCTTCACCATGATGCTGGGATTGGCGACCGCGACGATCGTCGAGTCGAGCAAGATCATGAAAAAGCCGACCATCGTCGCCCACAACGCGTTCCAGGGATTCACATTGTCGGCGCGCTGTGCCGCCGCGCCCCTGCGGCTGCCGCCACCGGGTCGCCCGCGAACAGTCGCCCTGGTCATATCCCTACCTCGTCCTGGCTCCGCACCGTGTTGCCGGACACCGTCAGCCGCCGCTGCGGACCGCCGGATCGCATCGAGTCGGCAAAGCTTCGCAACCAGGTCAGCTCGGCCTGCGTCGTCGCCAGCAAGTACTCGAATGCCAGCAGATGTCCGACGGGCGTGATGCTGGCATCCCGAAGCGCCATGATCTCGGCGGCCCGGGCCTCCAGCGCCCCGACACGGTCGTCAACTGCGTCCGTCGCGGCGTCTCCACCCAGAGTATCGATCTGAGCGAGTGCGACCGCGAACTGTGGAAACTCATAAGCCGGCACGGCGATCAGCTGGCCCACCCGATCGGCGAGCGCCTCAGCGCCGGCGTCGGTGATCTCGTAGATGGCCCGCTCCGGCCGCTTACCGTCCCGCGACGTCGCCGCCCGGCGGATCAGTTTCTCCTCCGTCAGCCGGTCGACGACGTGATACAGCGAGCCCGGCCGCACCTTGACGATGCGGTCCGCGTGCAGTTCGACCAGGGTCTGAAACATCTCGTATCCGTGCATCGGGTGCCCTCGTAGCAGCCCGAGCACTGAGATACCCAAAGAGGTGAGCTGGTAGGCCATCGACTGTCCGTCTAGCTTGGCGGGCCGCCCTGGCTCGTCGTTGGGCCGGGCGTGACCCCGCATCGTCGTCCACGTGTCTGTGTCGGATTATTCCTAATGGACTATTAGCCGCGACGCCTGCCCCCACCTTTGCCGGCACCGGCGCTAGCCTGAAAGCACGTCACTGCCCGCACCCGAGCCGGGCAATTAGACCGGAGGCATTCATGAGCGCGCGACGGACCCGATCATCGGCCGACTCGCTGCCCGCCACCCCCGAGGGGAAGCCCAAGAGGTCGGCACGGGCACTAGCCAGCATCATCGAGCGCAGTTCCCGCATTCAGGGCCCCCTCGCGACCGCGTACGTGGACAGGCTGCGCCGCGCCGATCCTGGCGCCGGCCCCGCCACGATCGTCTTGAAGCTGGAGAAGCGATACGTGGCCGCCGTGACGGCCAGCGGCGCAGCGGTTGGGTCGACCGCCGTACTGCCAGGGCTGGGCACAGTGGCCGCGTTGTCTGCAGCCGCCGGTGAGACGGCGGTGTTTCTGGAGGCCACCGCGTTCTACGCGCTGGCGGTCGCATCGGTGTATGGCGTTCTCACCGACGACCGGGAGCGGCGACGGGCCCTGGTGCTCTCGGTATTGGTCGGCGACGACAGCAAGCAGGCGATGTCCGAACTGATCGGCGGGGGCCGCACCAGTGGGGCGTGGCTGTCGGAAGGAGTGGCATCGCTGCCGATGTCGTCCTTGTCACAGCTGAATTCGCGGTTGCTCAAGCGGGCTGTCCGGCGGTTCACTCTGCGGCGCAGTGCACTGCTGTTCGGCAAGATCCTGCCGGTCGGGATTGGCGCCGTCATCGGCGCCGTCGGCAACAGACTGGCGGGCAAGAAGATCGTGCGTAACGCCCGCAATGCCTTCGGTAAGCCGCCGGCGCGGTGGCCGGTCAACCTGCTCCTCTTGCCGCCGGTTTCCGACGCCGGTTGAGCGTGAGAAGCCGTCAGAACTCACATGGCGGATCGCTGTCGAAGGGTTAGCCTTTATGGGGCGGCATGTCGGAGCCGCCGCAGGTGAGACGTGGCAAGCGCGGCATCGCGCTTCCGGGCGAAGGAATCGAGGCGAGCAGCTGCCGTGAGCAGTACGAGTTCACCATTCGGGCAGAACGAATGGCTGGTCGAGGAGATGTACCGCAAGTTTCGCGAAGACCCCTCCTCGGTCGATGCGAGCTGGCATGAGTTCTTGGTCGACTACAACCCCGAGCCGACGGTCGACGCCCCGGCCGCCGTGAAGTCGGCCACACCGGCTC
>NZ_JBAPRN010000135.1:0-13565 GCF_049281135.1 Mycobacterium sp.
TCTTCGATCTCGAAGAAGCCCTCGCTGCGATGGTCACCATGTGGGGCACGGGGGAGTTCCAGCATGTCTTGAATCCGGAGATGCCGTGGAACGAGGAGATCCGGGCAGCGTGGGGTCGGATGGAACGCCTAGCCGCGAGCCCAGGCACTGTTGCTCTCGTGCTGCCTGTGGTGGCCGAAATGGACGTACGGGCAGTGCTTCCGGCAATTCGCGTGCCAACCCTCGCCGTCCAGCACTCCGACGACTTGATCGTGCCGCCCGCGAAGGGCAAGTACATCGCTGACCACATACCGGGCGCGAAATACGTTGAGCTGCCAGGGCGCAACATGTACCACTTCGTCGAACCATGGCGCCCGTCCTTCCAGGAAATCGCCGAGTTCCTCACCGGCCACCAGGCAGACGTGGCCGACGATCGGGTGCTCGCCACAGTCCTGTTCACCGACATTGTCGACTCGACACAGCGGGCCGCCGACATGGGCGATCGTGACTGGCATGCCTTGCTCGATGCACACGACGGCATCGTCCGCGTGCAACTCAACCGCTTTCGCGGCCGTGAGGTGAACACATCGGGAGACAGCTTTCTCGCGATGTTCGACGGTCCGCAACGAGCGATCCGCTGCGCCATGGCAATTCGCGACGCGGTGCAATCGCTCGGAATTGAGGTGCGCGCCGGGCTGCACACCGGCGAGTGCGAGGTCCGCGGCGACGACATCGGCGGGATCGCCGTGCATATCGGAGCGCGAGTAAGCGCACTGGCGGCAACCAACGACGTGCTCGTATCCAGCACGCTGCGCGACCTCGTGATCGGGTCAGGCATCGAATTCGAGGAGCGGGGCACTCACGCACTCAAAGGCGTCCCCGGCGAATGGCGCCTCTTCGCCGTCGCCTCTACGTAATGGTGGGCTTCCACGGAGACGCGGTCGGCGCGATGATGCCGACGAGTCCGACATCGCCTGGCGTCATTGTGTTTCGGTCACGGCGCGGGTGGCGCGGCTGGCGCGTCCGGCGCGGGTGGCGCGGGTGCCGGTGAGCTGGCAGGTCCGGGGGTAGCCGCAGTTCCATGTAGGCACTGCTGATATTCCGGAGTACCTGGGACGTTGTCAGCGCCGCAGCTGCAATCGTGAACTTGCGCGGGGGGAAGCGAATTGCAGAAGTCGCTACCAGCCGAGGCAGTTGGTGCGGTCCACATAACACCGGCGGCCAAGGCGGCCGCTGCGCCACCGATCGTGGCCGTCAATACTCTCGTCTTCATGTTGGGATTCCTCTATCTCTGGGAGACCACGACACATCGCCGCCGCCGATTGCGCTAGCCGAATCGTAGGGTTTCAAGAAGAAAGCCGCAGACGTCAGGTGGCAACGACTGTCTTTGCGGTCGCTCAGAACGGCGGCGGATCGTCGTCTGTGTCAGGTGGGGCGGGCCCGAGGTGGCTGACGTGGCGGGCCTGGCGGGTGGTGCGGGCGCGGTGGTTTTGTCGGCGTTCCGCGGCGATGCGGTTGTTGCGGTCTTGTGTACGGGTGCGGCGTCGCTTGGGCATCATGGCCGTCCGGTCACCGCAGTGGTTGATCGGCGGGCCGGATCGCGGCGCCGGTAGGTCACCGGTAGGTACGCACAGGCTGGGGAAGAGCAGCGCGCTGCCTGGTGTGGTGACGTAGGTCTTTCTCGACGGAGAAGTGAGAATGATTGTGCCGTCGGGCAACTGCTGATCACGCCACCCCCAGAATGTCTTCACGAGGTGATGAGTGCGGCAGTAGCACTTGAGGTTCGAGGCATGCGTGGGCCCGCCGTCGGCATAGGGGACGGTGTGGTCGATGTCGCAATCGAATGCGGGCCGATCGCAGCCGGGCCACCGGCAGGTGAGATCTCGGCAGCGCACGAAATCGGCGAGCTTTTTCGACGGCACGTATCCCGGCTCGGGCGCGGCATCGATCGGGTGGATCAGGGGCGCCAGCTTGGCCTGGGCGGCCAACTCGGCAACGAGTTCGGGTGCGATGAGTCCATCGGCGCATGCCTCGGATGCCGTTGCGCCGCTGCGGCCGTCGACGGTGGCTTGGTCGGCGATCACATGAATCACCACAGGTGTGGCGGCGGGCTGTTTTCCAGCGGTGCACTCGCGGAGTCCACAACGACAGCGCAGTCGATCGGCACCCGCCGCGAGCGCAGCCAGCGCGTCAGCGCGGCGTTGCTCGCGAGTGCGGGGGTCGCGCTCGCAGACCGTGCCGGCCAAGATGGTGAGCCGCTTGTCCAGGGCATGCGCATCGGGACTCAACAAGCTGCCGTGAATTTCCGACAAGCCATCCCCGAGATCGGCGAACCAGACCTCGCGTTCAGCGCGCCGCTCCGTGCGACGGCGCACCGCATCGGCGTCCGCCTTGGCGACGATCTTGTCGATGTGTCCCGCCAGCCGGCTCCGCGTCATCGACGGCCAGCGGACCACGCCCAGGGCCAGCTGCGCGTCGACGATCGCGAGCACCTCGCGATCGCTGATCAGATCGGTGCGATAGACGATCGTGGCGAATGTCCGCTGGTCGATGTCACCGGCTTGGAAGACGTCAGCCAGCTTCGGCAGCCGCTCACGCATCGCGCGGGCATAACGCAACTGGCTGGCCGCCAGGCCCTGACTCATGCGCAGCGCCGCAGCCACCTCCGCACTCACCGCCGCCTCAGTGTCAACCGCCCAGTCCTCGGTGTCTGAGCAACGCGTCAACCGGTACGCGAACAGCTCGCCGATAGCCGCCAGAGCCGACGCAGCACCGCGATTCTGCGCGCGCCACGACGCACCGATACGATCCAGCAACACGGCCGACTCCGTCGTGCGGCTGGGATAGCGCCGCTCGAACAGCTCATCAAACCGGGCGATCACCTCCGCCGACGACGCCGCACCCGCGCCCGACCCGAACATACGTTCGATCATGCCAGAGTGGTCCGACACGCACCTCAGTCCGGCGGGGTCACCGGCAGCAGCCGTCGCAGTTGAGTCACGTGCTTCGGCGAGAGCTCCTCGAGGCAGGCGACGCCGAGCAGTTTCATGGTGCGGGTCAGCTGGCCGGACAGGATTTCTACGGCCCGGCGGACGCCGGCTTCGCCACCGGCCATCAACCCGTACAGGTAGGCCCGGCCGACGAGGGTGCAACGCGCACCCAGAGCGACCGCGGCGACGATGTCGGCGCCGGACATGATGCCGGTGTCGACGAGTATCTCGGTGTGGGCGCCGAGTTCACGCGCGACGACAGGCAACAGATGGAACGGCACAGGCGCCCGATCCAGTTGGCGGCCACCATGATTGGACAACACGATGCCGTCGACGCCGAGATCCACCACTGCGCGCGCGTCATCGAGGGTCTGGATGCCTTTGACGACGAGCGTGCCCGGCCACTGCGATTTGATCCACGCCAGGTCGTCGAAGGTCAGGCTGGGGTCGAACATCGTGTCCAGGTATTGGCCGACGGTGCCCGACCAGCGATCCAACGACGCGAACGACAGCGGCTCGGTGGTCATCAGGTCGAACCACCAATGCGGTCGCTGCGCCGCGTCGACGACCGTCCGCAGCGTCAACGCCGGCGGAATCGACATCCCGTTGCGGACATCGCGGAGTCGCGCGCCGGCAACCGGGACGTCGACGGTGGCCAGCAGGGTGTCGAAACCTGCCTCGGCCGCCCGCCGCACCAGTGCCATCGAGCGCTCTCGATCGCGCCACATATACAACTGAAACCACTTGCGGCCCTGCGGCGCAGCGGTGGCTACGTCCTCGATCGAAGCGGTTCCCAAAGTCGACAGCGAAAACGGGATGCCGGCCGCTGCGGCAACTCGGGCGCCGGCGATCTCGCCGTCAGTATGCATCAGCCGGGTGAAGCCCGTCGGCGCTATCGCGAACGGCATCGCGACGTGCCCGCCCAGCACCTGCTGATCGGTGCGGGCAGTGCTGACGTCTCGCAAGATCGTCGGGTGAAACTCGATGTCGCGAAAGGCTTGTCGCGCGCGCTCCAGAGAGATCTCATCCTCGGCCGCGCCGTCGGTGTAATCGAAAGCCGCCCTCGGCGTCCGTCGTTTGGCGATGCGCCGCAGGTCATGGATGGTCTGCGCATCGTCGAGCCGGCGCTGAACACGGTCGAACCGGGGCGTGCGGAGGCGGATCAGCGGCGCGAGGTCGCGCGGCTTCGGTATCCGTCGTTTGACCACTGTGTCACGGTAGGTCTTATGCAATCCGCAAGCGACCGCTTTGATCTGCGGCGTTTCGTTGACGCGCAGGAACGGGTGTACCCGACTGTGCTCGAGGAGCTGCGCGCCGGCCGCAAGCGCAGCCACTGGATTTGGTTTGTGTTCCCGCAGATCGCCGGCCTGGGCAGCAGCGCCACCGCGGCCAGGTACGCGATCTCGTCACTCGACGAGGCCCGCGCGTACCTCCGCCACGACGTTCTCGGGCCGCGACTGCACGAATGCGCGGGGCTGGTCAACACCGTGCAGGACCGCTCGATCGGCGAGATCTTCGGAGCGCCCGACGACATGAAGGTGCGGTCGTCGATGACGTTGTTCGCCCACGCGACCGAGGACAACGGCGATTTCGTCGAGTTGCTGACCCGCTACTACGACGGCGACGAGGATCCGTTGACACTGCAGCGTCTGACCTAGGCCTGCCGCAGAATCCGCCAGCCATGCGGCTCGACAGAGATCGCATCGACGACCTCTTGCGGCGGCGCCCCGCTACCGGCGATCACCTCGGCAGGGCCGGAATCCAGTCGCACCCGTAGCGGGGCATCGTCGATGTTGAGCGCGACGATCAATGCCCGCTCACCATGTCGGGTCCGGTACACGTAGTGCCGATTGTCCAGCCGCAGCGCCGACGTCGACGCGGCCTGCAGCCACGGGTGCCGACGGCGCAACCCGATCAGGTATTGGTGCAGCGACCACACCTCAACCCCGCGGGCGTCCAGCTGCGCTGGGGGAGCGCCGAATTCGGGCCGTACCGCGTCGTCGCCGCCGAACCGCTCCTCCTTGATGCCTTGGTAGCCGAACTCGTCACCGGCGTAGATACTGGGAACGCCGCCGACGGTCATCAGGATGACCAGGGCGTGGGCCAGGTGTTCGGGACGCTGCAGCTGGCTGGCGATACGCGTGACATCGTGGTTGCCGATGAAGGTCAGCGGGGCAAAGCTTTCCACAAACTCGGTGTGTCGCCGCAGTGCATGGTCCAGTTCGAAGAAGTTGCCGTCGTTGAGGCCGCTCCAGATCGCCTTCCACAGCTCGTACTGGGTGGCCGAGTCGAATCCGGTTTCGCGGACCACCGCGGCATAGTCACCGTGAATCAGCTCACCGACGAACCATGCGTCCGGATGCTGCTGACGAACCTTGGGCAGAACGGCAGCCCAGAACTGCTGCGGCACAGCGTAAGCCGCGTCCAGCCGCCAACCGTCAGCCCCGCGGCCCAACCAGTGCGCCATGACGCCGGCGGTGTGGTCGACCACCTCGGGATTGTCGTGGTTCAGCGTGAGCAGGCCGTCATGGCCTTCGAAGGTATGGAAGCTGCCCGGCCGGCCGCGAAACCAGCGGGCCGCCGCGTCGTCGTTCATCGCTTCCCGATAACGCGGAAAGTCGACGCCAACGTGATTGAACACCCCGTCCAGTAGCATCCGCAGACCACGCCGCCGCGCTTCAGCGATCAGATAGTCGAAATCGTCGTCGTCACCGAGGCGCGGATCGATGCGGTAGTGGTCGGTGGTGTCGTAGCCGTGGGTGCGCGAGGCGAAGATCGGCCCGAGCGCGATCCCGGACGCGCCGAGCGTGATCGCATGATCGAACCACTCGGCGACGCGCCGGAGCCGGTGCTCATGAGGATCGGGCGGAACGCTCGCGGGAAACGCGCCGACGAATCCCAGCGGGTAGACGTGCCACCAGATCACATGTTCGACCCAGGCCGGGGCGGTCACCGTCGGTACCTGACCTCGTAGAGCGCTTTGATCTCCTCCTCGAGTTCGGGCGCAGGACCATCGATCACGGCTCTGGGCGCCACGGCGCGGACCGGCAGCATGACGACCGGCGGTGCCGGCACGTCCCAACTGATCAGCCAGTCGGTCAGCTGCGAGTTCGACGTCGCGTACACAATGCGTCCCAGCCCCGCCCACGCGTGCGTGGCCGCACACATTGGACAAGGCTCACATGACGTGTACAGAGTGGTCCGAATACGTTGCACCGGAGCTAGATTCGCGACGGCCCAGCGGATCACGCCCAACTCGGCGTGCAGTGTCTGATCGTCGTCGGTGACGCGGTTGTGGTCCTCGTACAGTGTCTGCCCGTCGGCGCCGACCAACATCGCACCGAAAGGACCATGTCTGGCTTTCAGCGCGATGCCGGCAAGCTCGCTGCAGCGCCGCAGGTGCTGGAGGTCGACGTCGTGGGAGACCACAGCCCCGAAGTCTACGGAGGGGAGCTACCCGGCGGTCGCCAACGTTCGGGCGGTGGTGATCGCCTGCGCGACCCCGGTGACGATCGCGGCGACCTTCAACGCCTCCAGGATCGCTTCGCGGTCGACGCCGGCCTCGCGCAAGGTGTGCTCGTGGGCGGTCACACAGTGCGAACACCCGTTGATCGAGGACACCGCGAACGACCACAACTCGAAATTCGCTTTGTCCACGCCCGGGTTACCGATGATGTTCATCCGTAGACCGGGACGAAGGTCGTCGTACTTGCCGTCCAGGAAGCCCCGGCCACGGTAGAACACGTTGTTCATACCCATGATCGACGCGGCGCCCAGCGCCGCCTGGTAGGCCTCGGACGACAGGACGTCGGCCGCCTCGGCGCCAATTTCGGCCAGCACCTGGGTATTCCGCGTCGCCGCGGCACTGGCCAGCAAGGTGCCCCACAGCTGTTCTTCGTTCAACACCGTGCTGCGACTGATCGAACCCAGATTGAGCTTGAGGTCCTTGGCGTAGTCGGGCAGTGTGTCTTTCAGGTTGTCGACGCTCATCAGGCTGACTTCCTCAACTCTTCACCGGCGTCGATCGTGGGGTCACCCTTGCGCCAGTTGCATGCGCACAACTCGTCGGACTGCAAGGCGTCGAGCACGCGAAGCACCTCGTCGACGTTGCGACCCACCGAACCGGCGGTCACCGAGACGAATTGGATTTCGTTGTTGGGGTCGACGATGAATGTGACACGGTCGGCCACACCGTCGTTGTTCAGCGCTCCGGTGGCTTCCGCCAGTTCGCGCTTGAGGTCCGAAAGCATCGGGAACGGCAGCTTCTTCAGGTCGTCATGCTGTGCACGCCACTGAAAGTGCACGAACTCGTTGTCGACCGAGGCGCCGAGCACCTGGGTGTCGCGGTCGATGAATTCGTCATTCAGCTTGCCAAACGCGGCGATTTCGGTCGGGCACACGAAGGTGAAGTCCTTCGGCCAGAAGAAAATGATCCGCCACTTGCCGTCGAAATCGCCACTGGAGATCGTGGTGAAGTAATCCTCCGGCTGTTGCGCGTCGACCTTGGAAAGGTCGCCACCGATCAACGCCGTCAGCCGGTAGGCCGGGAACTGGTCGCCAATAGTCAGCAATGCCATGTCGCTCCTCCGCTCAAATTGGATTTAGTCCAGAATGCTGCTGCCACCATCCTGCCGGAACAGCACTTTGAATGAAAGGTGATCTTTCCCACTACACTGATCGGCATGACCGATAAGAGTTATCAGCCGACGATCGCCGGACTCCGAGCCTTCGTCGCCGTCGCCGAGAAGCAGCACTTCGGCAGCGCCGCAACAACTCTCGGCGTCAGCCAGTCGACGCTTTCGCAAGCGTTGTCGGCGCTGGAGACGGGTCTCGGGGTTCAACTCGTCGAGCGGTCGACGCGGCGAGTTTTCCTGACGAGCGAGGGGAGGGCACTGCTACCGCAAGCCCAGGCCGTGATCGAGGCAGCGACGGCCTTCACCGCCGCGGCCGCCGGTTCCTCAGACCCGCTGCTGGGCATCATGCGGCTGGGCCTGATCCCGACGGTGGCACCCTACATCCTGCCCACGCTGCTGGCCGGGCTGGCCGATCGGCTGCCCGGGCTCGCCTTGCGGGTGATCGAGGATCAGACCGAACGGCTATTGACCGGGCTGCGTGAAGGTTCGGTGGACGCGGCACTTATCGCCCTGCCGGCCGAAGCCAGCGGCATCACCGAAATCCCGATCTACGACGAAGATTTCGTGCTCGCTCTGCCGCCGGGGCATCCGTTGGCCGGCAAGCGTCGAGTGCTGCCGACCGCGCTGGCCGAGCTGCCGCTGCTGCTTCTCGACGAGGGCCACTGCCTGCGCGACCAGGCACTCGACGTCTGCCGCAAGGCGGGTGTGCGCGCCGAACTCGCCAATACCCGGGCGGCGTCGCTGGCCACGGCGGTCCAATGCGTGGCCGGCGGGCTGGGCGTGACGTTGATCCCGCAGATCGCGGTGCCGGTGGAAACTGCGCGTAGCCGCCTGGAACTGGCCTACTTCGCCGCACCTCGACCCGGACGACGCATCGGGTTGGTGTTCCGGTCGTCCAGCGGGCGCGAAGGGCCGTATCGACAACTCGCCGGGCTGATCGGCGAGCTACTCGTTGGCGACCAGCAAGTACGCCCGGCGGGGTAGCGACGGCCACCCCAACACCGCGGCCGAAGTGAACGTGTTCTAGTTTCGGCTGATGCTGGACTTCACGTTGGAGAACATCAGCTCCGAGGAGGTCGAACGGCTACGGGCTGTCTATGGCCCCTTGGCTGAATCCGTCCGGGAGTTGATCGACGCGACGGTCAGAACCGAGATGGACGCCGATGCGGTCGCGACGGCCAAGGCCGAGATCGACTCGGCCACGGCGCGTTTGCGCCAAAAGCAGACCGATGGCAGCTTCGGCGTGCGCTATCTCGCCAGCGGCGAGCGGATGGCGTGGGGAAACGCCGTCGTCGGGCTGCGCAACCCGATTGCGCCGCCGGTGAAGATCCGTCGCGACGGCACCGGTAAATCCACGTGCGACTTCGATCTGGGTGCCGCGTACGAGGGTCCCCCCGGCCACGTCCATGGCGGTGTGGCTGCACTCGTGCTCGACCACCTGCTGGGGGAGGCGGCCAGCGATGGCATCAATCCACGCCTGACCGGGACGATCAGCTTCCGCTACGTGCGGGCCACCCGCCTGGGCCGGCTGCATGCCGAAGCCACGACCACCCACACGGAGGGCGTCAAGACCTATGCCGTCGGCCACCTCGCCGACGACGAGGGAATCACCGTGGAGGCCGAGGGTGTATTCATCCAACCGCGCTGGGCGCGCGACGGCTCGGAATAGGTTTCGGTAATGGAAAAGATAGTCGCGGTACTCATGGCCGCGGATCGTGACGAGGAGTGGTGTCAACGGCAGCGGGGATCCGTCGCGGACGCGATCCTCACGCTCGGCGTCGCCGGGCTGACCGTGAATGTCCGCGATGCGGCGGTGACTCATTCGCTGATGACACTGACCACGCTCGACCCACCCGCGGCCGCCGTGGTGAGCATCTGGACCCAACAGTGCTACGGCGACCAGGCCGCGGCGGCGCTGCAGCTGCTGGCGGATGAGTGCGACCAACTCGCGGCCTATCTGGTGACCGAGTCGATCCCGCTACAGGCACCCCTCGAACTGGGCAGCCGTACAACAGGTTTGGCTAACGTGGCGTTGCTGCGCCGACCGGCCGAACTTGACCAGGCCAGTTGGCTGCAGCGGTGGCAGCACGACCACACTCCGGTGGCGATCGAGACTCAGTCCACCTTCGGTTACACCCAGAACGCCGTGGTGCGTGCGCTGACTCCGAATGCGCTGGCGCTGGCAGGCATCGTCGAAGAGCTGTTCCCGACCGAGGCGATCACCGACCTGAAGGCGTTCTTCGGCGCGGCCGACGACGCCGACCTGCAGCACCGATTGTCCCGAATGGTGGCCAGCACATCGGCATTCGGCGCCAACGAGAACATCGACACCGTGCCGACCAGTCGCTATGTGCTGAAAACGCCCTTCCACAGCTGAGGAGACACCCGTGATACTCCAGGTCGACGATCAGAACCGGGTACGCACGCTCACCCTGAACCGGCCCGATTCGCTCAACGCGTTCAACGAAGCGCTCTACCAAGCCACCGCCGAAGCATTGCGGGCGGCAGCCGAAGACCCCGAAGTCGCTGTCGTGCTGTTAACCGGTGCCGGACGCGCCTTCAGCGCCGGCAATGACCTCAACGAGATGCAAGCGCGCATCACCGACCCCGAAATGGCCAATCAGGGATCGCATTTCACCACGATGATCGACGCGCTGACCCGGTTCCCCAAACCGCTGATCTGCGCCGTGAACGGCGTCGGCGTCGGGATCGGCACCACCATCCTGGGTTACGCGGACCTGGCGTTCATGTCCACGACCGCGCGGCTGAAGTGCCCATTCACCAGCTTGGGTGTGGCACCGGAGGCAGCATCGTCGTATCTGCTGCCGCAGTTGATCGGCCGCCAAAACGCCGCCTGGCTGCTGCTGTCCTCTGAGTGGGTGAGCGCGCACGAAGCGCTGGCGATGGGCATGGTCTGGAAGGTGTGCGAACCCGAGGACCTGCTCGCGGAGGCCCGCAGGCACGCCGAAATCCTGGCCTCCCGGCCGATTCCGAGCCTGATCGCGGTGAAACAATCCATCGTCGAACCCACGCGTCCCGACATCGCCGCGGCGACCGTACGTGAAAATGCGCATTTCGCAGAACTTTTGGGCGGGCAGGCCAATGCGGCGGCCCTGGCGGATTTCACCGCCAAGCGGGGTAACTGATTACTCAGGAACCGGTGGGCTGCAACTGCGCGGCGGCCTCGATGATCGCGCGCACCGTGCGCCGGCAACGGCCGCAGTCCAAGCCCGCTCCGCATCTCGCGGCGACCTCTTTGGACGTCGATGCCCCGCCGGCGACCGCATCCGAGACGGTCTGACTGGTGACTCCCTCGCACAGGCACACGTACATCAGCGAACCCCTGAATTCAGGGTTGTTGATGACTGCTCAGCCCGCATGTAGGCAAGTCTAACCTAACTTCATTCGCGAAGGCTATCCTTACTTAGGTAAGGCTTTGACCAGCACTTTTAGTGAAATCGCCGCTGAAATCAGCACGCCGATGTCTGCAATCTGGACTAGGTTTGATCTCGGCAGGCGGTGGCGTTCCAGCCCAACCTCATCGTCAATCGCCGCGAGTCGAAACCGTGCCAGGGAGAATTGAGGAGCGATCATGCAAGGTGATCCCGATGTTTTACGCCTTCTGAACGAACAACTGACTAGCGAACTCACCGCAATCAATCAGTACTTTCTGCACTCCAAGATGCAGGAGAACTGGGGTTTCACGGAATTGGCGGGTCACACCCGCGCCGAATCGTTCGATGAGATGCGGCACGCCGAGGCGATCACCGACCGCATTCTGCTGCTGGACGGGCTGCCGAACTATCAGCGGCTGTTCTCGTTGCGCATCGGTCAGACGCTGCGTGAGCAGTTCGAGGCCGACCTGGCGATCGAATACGACGTGCTGAACCGCCTCAAGCCCGGTGTCATCATGTGCCGCGAGAAGCAGGACTCGACCAGCGCCTTCCTGCTGGAAGGCATCATCGCCGACGAGGAAAACCACGTTGACTACCTGGAGACCCAGCTGCAGCTGATGGACAAACTCGGTGAAGAGCTGTACTCGGCGCAGTGTGTTTCGCGTCCACCGACGACGGGTCAAGCCGGCGACTGAGCGGGTATAGCAACTGCGTATGACCAAAGCGCAGACGACCTCAGACCCCGACACCAGCGGCGCACTGGTCAGCCCGCAGCGCCGTAATTTCGTCTTCCTGGCGATCGTGCTGGGCATGCTGCTGGCGGCGTTGGACCAGACCATCGTCGCCACCGCGTTGCCCACGATCGTCGCCGATCTGGGTGGGGCGGGCCATCAGTCGTGGGTCGTCACCAGCTACCTGCTCGCCTCGACGATCATCACCGCATTGGTCGGCCGGCTCGGAGATCTGTTCGGCCGCAAAACGATATTCCAGGCGGCCGTGACGTTCTTTGTCGCCGGATCGGTGTTGTGCGGGCTCTCGCAGTCGATGGCGATGCTGGTCGGCGCGCGGGCGCTGCAGGGGATCGGCGGCGGTGCCATCACGGTGACGGCCACTGCGCTGATCGGTGAGGTCATTCCACTACGGGACCGCGGCCGCTATCAGGGCGCGCTGGGTGCGGTGTTTGGGGTGACCACGGTGATCGGCCCGCTGCTGGGTGGCTATTTCACCGACCACCTGACCTGGCGGTGGGCGTTCTGGGTCAACGTGCCGGTCTCGATCGTCGTCTTCTTCGTTGCGGCCGCGGCGATCCCGTCGCTGGCCACGCGCGGGAAGCCGGTCATCGACTACGCCGGAATCCTGTTCGTCGGCCTGGGCGCGACCGGGCTGACGCTGGCCACGAGCTGGGGTGGCACCACCTATCCGTGGAACTCGCCGACGATCATCGGTCTGTTCGCCGCCTCCGCGGCGGCGCTGGGCATCTTCGTCTGGGTCGAAAGCCGGTCATCTGGGCCGGAATTCGCGCCGATCCTCCCGACGCGGCTATTCGCCAACCCGGTCTTCACGGTGTGCTGCGTGCTGTCGTTCGTGGTCGGCTTCGCGATGCTGGGCGCGCTGACCTTCTTGCCGACGTACATGCAGTTCGTCGACGGGGTCTCGGCGACGACATCGGGCCTGCGCACGCTGCCGATGGTCGCCGGGATGCTCTCGACGTCGATCGGCAGCGGTGTCCTGGTCGGCCGAACCGGGCGATACAAGATCTTCCCCGTCGCCGGAACGGCGGTGATGGCCCTTGCTTTTTTTCTGATGTCCCGAATGGACCCGTCCACATCGGCACTGCTGCAATCGGTTTACCTGTTCATCCTCGGCGCCGGCATCGGGTCGTGCATGCAGGTGCTGGTGCTGATCGTGCAGAACACGTCGAGTTTCGAAGACCTCGGCGTCGCCACGTCGGGGGTGACGTTCTTTCGCACGATCGGCAGTTCATTCGGTGCGGCGATTTTCGGCTCACTGTTCACCAATTTCCTGCACAGCCGGATCGGCGCGGCGTTGGCGGCGAGCGGCGCATCACCGGCAGCGGCGAATTCACCTGAGGCGCTGCACCGGCTGCCACGCGCGGTCGCCGCGCCGATCGTCAACGCCTACGCGGAGTCGCTCACCCAGGTGTTCTTGTGGGCGGTCCCGGTCGCGCTCGTCGGATTCACCCTGGCGCTGTTTCTCCGCGAGGTTCCGCTGCGGGATATCGGCACCAACGCCACCGACCTGGGTGACGGATTCGCGATGCCGACCACGCAGACTTCCGAGGACATGTTGGAAACCGCGATCGGGCGCCTGATGCGTGGCGAACCCGGTATGCGGTTGCGCAGCATCGCCATGCGGCCCGACTGCCGGCTCGACGTCGCCGAGTTGTGGGCGTTGTTGCGTATCAATCGGCATCAGCGGGCATTGGGGATCGCCCGGATCACCGACATCGCAGAGCAGTTCGGGATTCCTTACGAAGTCCTCGAACCCACCTTCGAGCGCCTGGTCCGCGGCGGCTACGCACAACGAGACGTCGACCGGTTTTGGCT
>NZ_JBAPRN010000136.1:0-3391 GCF_049281135.1 Mycobacterium sp.
GTATAGCTATACACCGTTGCGTGTCCACTGACCTCCAGCCAGCCAGTATTTAACCTTGAGCAAGCAACGCAGATGGACCGCGGGTACCACGAGAGCGCCTGACAATGACCGCATTTGGTTACCAACAGTCGACCTTCGTCAGCGGCTTCCCACATGGCTTGCGTTTCCGGTGTGACGGTCGGTGCTAGGTTGGGCAAAACTGGGTAAATCACGCGTCCTGCCGACCAAGAATCAAGGTCGAGCTGCCCATTCGAGTTCCCAATGAGCCGCCGGTGCCATGTGCGAGCGCGATTTCGCAATCGGGGACCTGCACTTCGGGATTGGCTTCGCCGCGCAGCTGACGTACTGCTTCGATCACTTTGGTCATGCCGCCCCGGTTACCCGGGTGGTTGTTGCAGAGACCGCCGCCGTCGGTGTTGAACGGAATGATGCCGTCAGGGGCAGAAAGAGCCTGGGATGCGACGAAGGGGCCACCGTCACCTTTCTTGCAAAAACCCAAGTCCTCAATGGTTTCCACGACGGTGATGGTGAAAGAGTCGTAGATCGAGGCGTAATCGATATCGCCCACGGTGACGCCGGCTTCGGCGAAGGCGCGTGGACCTGACCACACTGCGCCCGTATACGTGAGGTCGATGCCGCCAGCTTCGGGGTGCTTGATCGCTTCCCCCTGACCCATGATCTTGACGCAGTGTCGCTCGAGACTTCTGGCCACGTCGCTCGAGACGACGACCAAGGCTCCGCCACCGTCGGTGATCACGCAGCAGTCGTCCCGATGCAGGGGATCGCTGATCATCGGTGAAGCGAGCACCTGCTCCACCGTCGTGGGCTTGCGCAAGAACGCGTTTGGGTTGTATTGCGCGTGTTGGGACGCGGTGACCTTGACCATCGCGAGCTGCTCACTGGTGGTACCGAACTCATACATGTGCCGCTGGGCTGCCAGTGCGTAGGTGGTCGGAGTGGAGATCCCGTAGAGGTCTTCGAAGGAGTATTCGGGCGCATCGGGCCAGAGACGGAAGCCGCCGCCCAGCTCCTGTCTCGGGCGCCCAGCCAACGTAATGAGCACCACCTGGCATTTTCCGGCGGCGATGGCAGATGCCGCATGGCCGACATAGACCATGTAGGACGCTCCCCCGGCCTCGGTGGTGTCCACATACGACGGGTGCAAGCCGAGATAATCCGTCATCGACAAGGCTCCGAACCCGGGCGCATTAGTGCCACAGATGTAACCGTCGACGTCGGCGAGTGTCAGGCCGGCGTCAGCAAGCGCACCGATCGCGACTTCGGCGTGGATCTGCGTCATTGACGTGTCCGGCAGATCTCTGCCCGGATGCTCGTAAGCACCTGCGATGAAGGCCGCTTCAGTGGTCATCATCTCTACCGATCCGTGGCACTAATGTCGGCCATATCCCCACTGCTCTCTCGTCACAACAAACGATCACGTCGCTGCTCAATCGGGCTGATGCCGGGCCCGCGAATGCGCCTCGAGGTGCGGTGTCAGACCGCGCCTGGCACCACCGAGGAGGCCCGGAGCGGCTGCACTAACTCCGGTGAAGTGGAGCGACGATATAGCATCATACCAAATACGTTAGCGGATTTAACGGCTTGCTGGCAAGCGTCGAACAGCGCGACCTCGCCCTGAGGTCAGCTTGACGCTGGCAAATGCGATGAATGGTTTAATGCTTTTGGTGGATAAGACAGAGCGCGTTCCTGAAGAGTTACCCCTTTCGATGTCACCCCCGGCGCGGTCCTCCCGGCGCCTGGCACCTGTGCAGGTGACGAGGTCTAGTGAACTCGTTGCAGCACAGCTTCGACGGATGGTGATTCGCGGGGAACTGACCGAAGGAGAGGCCCTTCCACCGGAGAGCGAGCTGATCGAGGCCTTCCAGATCTCCCGCCCGACAATGCGCGAAGCGATGCGCATACTCGAAGCCGAGGGCCTCATCACGGTGCAGCGCGGAATGAAAGGCGGCCCGCGGATCCGATTGCCCAGCGTTGAGATCGCGGCACGATACGCAGGTTTCGTCCTCCAACACAGTGGGACGACATACCACGACATCACCGAGGCCCGTGCGATTCTCGAGGCGCATTGCGTGGCGTTGCTCGCAGAGCACAGGACCGACGGCCAATTACAGGCGCTGCGAGCCAGTCTTGCTGATCCGCGCCCAGCAGATGTCGAACAAGCTGCGCGGTCCTACGCCGAGTTTCACACACTCGTGGCAGAGCTCGCCGGAAACGACACGCTCGCGTTATTCACCCGGATGGCGAACACAATATTCGAGAACGGCGTGCGCCATCAACTCGCTCATGCGGCCGGCGGCGATCCGGCGGAGCATCGTCGGCTCCATGAGGGCGCGCGCCATACCCATGCAAAGTTAGTAGACCTCATCGACGCGAAAGATGCTGCGGGAGCGTCTGCCCTTTGGCGTAAGCACATCTACGACGAAGAAGATCTGATGGCTAACACCATTGACCTCGACGAAGTGTTTGAGGTCCTTTCCTAGCGGACTCGCGCCTAAATCGTGTATCGGCGCATCCGACCGTCCCCGCCGGTCGGGACGATGGATTCCCATTTGTGAGTTAGCTTTTCGGTCCTACGATTGACTGCCCTCCCGGACTATTCACGGGCATGTTGTGTCCACCGTCGATCGATGGTGCGAGGGTCCTACGAGAAGCGCAGGATCTTTAGGGACCAGTTCACCACGACGATTCGCGACGAGTAGAGCCAATTCTTGCCGCACCGATGCCTGGGTCACCCCGGGTGCTGACATGGACTGGAGAAACCGAAAATGAGCAGCGTGCGCCCGGGGCCGACCCTTGTGCGCGTCAACGACGTCGACTGGGTCGCCCCTTTGCCGCGGTTGTGTCGCACTCCCGGCCCGGTTGCGTCCCCGCCACACCGCCGCGCTTGACGAAATCGGCGAGTAATCAGGCACGGCACAAGGGCATCAGCCTACTGATGATCGAGGACGGCATGGAGGGCTTCACCCGCGGACGCAAGCTCGACAAGATCGGCCAGTTCTCCGCTAACACCGCCGAGTTGTTCTTCTCCGACGTCAAGGTGCCAAGAACAACCTGGTCGGTGGGCTCAACCGCGGCTTCTACCACCTGGTCTCGAACCTTCCCAGCGAGCGGGTCGGGGTGGCCCGTTATGCCCTGCCCGCCGCCCGCCGCGCGCTCGATCTGACCAAGGCCTACGCCTACCGCCATGGTTAGGGCGTCCTCGTCGGGCCCTTTAACCCTCCGGTCGCCCAGCTGCCACGGTGGCAGGTACGTGCCGAGCGAAATCAATTTCGTCGTACCGCCTCTTTCGTCACCGACCAGCGGCCGGGTAGATTCAAACCTGTAATCCGAGATATAGTTATATCATTCCGGTCGGCAATGCGGCCAGGCG
>NZ_JBAPRN010000137.1:0-8376 GCF_049281135.1 Mycobacterium sp.
CTGGCACCGCGACCGGCGGCACCGGTGGCGCCGGCGACGGCGGTAACGGCGGTGACGGCGGTTACGCCTGGACCACCGTCAATAGCGACAGCAGCCCCCAAGGCACTGCGATTGTCAACGGCACCTCGATCGGCGGCAACGGCGGTAACGGTGGCCTCGACGGTACGAACGTTGCGGTTGGCGGTGACGGTGGTAACGGTGACCCTGGTCGGCTCGTCCCCTCCGGCGGCACCGTCTCCACCGGCATCACCGCTGCGGGCGGCAACGGCGGTGCCGGTGGAGACGGCGGTACCTATGTCGATACCGCCAACCCCGGCACCGGCGGCAACGGCGGCGACGGCGGCATGGGCCAGTCGGACGGCCACGAGAACGCTACGGGCGTTAGCGGAACCGCGGGCGGCAAGGGCGGCCCCGATGGCACACCCGGCACGCCCGGCTCGCCCGGCTGAGACCGGCTGCGGCAGGTCAAGGAGGAGGTCGGCCCATGTTTGTCCGAGTTGCAACTCTGATCGCGGCGCCGGTCGGGGCGGCGGATATTGTCCTGTCTGCGGCGTGCGCGGGCGTTGGGTTCGGAACGGGTTTGGCCGTCGGCGGATTGCCGATCTCCTCCGGTCCCTACGACGAGTGCCCGCCAGGTACATACCGGGCCAAGAGCGGTGACGCTAGGTGGCGCACCGCATCACTTTGGCTTGTTTTTACTGGTGAGGTCGGTATCACGCGATGGTTGCACACGTTTCGGCTCGCCCGGCATCTTCGGATAGTTGGGCGGATAGGGCAGATCGCCCAGCCCGCGCTCTTCGTCGGCGGCGACCATCTCCAGTAGCGGTTCAATCGACTGCCGGACCGAGTCGATACCGGCCCACGGGTCGTCGCGGTTGGCCACCAGCTCGGCCGCGGTCGCGATCGTATAGTCATCGGGGTTCGCAGTTGCCAGCTCGTCCCAGGTGAGCGGCATCGACACCGTCGCAATTGCGGTGCGCCGCACCGAATACGCCGACGCGAAGGTGCGGTCGCGGGCGTTCTGGTTGAAGTCGATGAAGATGCGCTTGCCGCGTTCTTCCTTCCACCACGACGTCGTCACCGCATCCGGCGCACGACGCTCCACCTCGCGGGCCAGCGCGATGCCGGCGCTACGCACCTCAATGAAATCCCAGTCGGTTTTGGTCCGCAGGAACACGTGGACGCCGCGACCGCCGGACGTCTTCGGATAACCCACCAGCCCGAGCTCGTCGAGCAGCGGCCGCAGCACATCGACGGCGACGGATCGTGCTTCGGCGAAACCGGTACCGGGCTGCGGGTCCAAGTCGACACGCAATTCGTCGGGGTGCTCGGCATCGGGGCAGCGGACCTGCCACGGGTGCAGCGTGATCGTGCCCATCTGCGCGGCCCACACGATCGCGGCGGGGTGGGTCACCCGCAGCGCATCGGCGGTCCGTCCCGACGGGAACGTGATCCGGCAGGTCTCCAGGTAGTCGGGATGGTGTTGCGGAATGCGCTTCTGGTAGATCTCCTCGCCGTCGATGCCGTCGGGGAAGCGCTGCAGATGCGTCGGCCGGTCTCGCAACGAGGCCAGCATCGGTCCTGCCGCGACGGCGCGGTAGTACTCGACGAGCCGTCGCTTGGTGCCTTCTGAGCCCAGCTTCGGGAAGTACACCTTGTCCGGGTTGGTCAGCCGAACCGCGATCCCGTCGACGTCGATTTCCTCCGCTGGCGATGCCATCTCCCGATTCCAGCACAGGGTTCCAGCACAATGTGCACATGGACTTGCCTGTGATGCCGCCGGTTTCGCCGATGCTGGCCAAATCGGTGAAAGCGATCCCACCAGACGCGTCGTATGAGCCCAAATGGGACGGGTTCAGGTCGATTCTTTTTCGCGACGGCGATCAGGTCGAGGTCGGCAGCCGCAACGAGAAACCGATGACCCGGTACTTCCCCGAGTTGGTTGCCGCGGCCATCGCCGAGTTGCCGGAGCGCTGCGTGATCGACGGCGAGATCGTCATCGCCACCGACCACGGCCTGGACTTCGAGGCGCTGCAGCAGCGCATCCATCCGGCCGATTCGCGGGTCCGGATGCTGGCCGAGAAGACGCCCGCATCGTTCATCGCGTTCGATCTGCTCGCCCTCGACAACGACGACTACACCGCCCGGCAGTTTTCGGATCGGCGCGCGGCGCTCGTCGATGCGCTCGCCGGGTCGGGCCCCTCGTTTCACGTGACGCCCGCCACGACGAAGCTGGCCACCGCGCAACGCTGGTTCGACGAATTCGAGGGGGCAGGTCTCGACGGCGTCATCGCCAAACCGTTGACGATCACCTATCAGCCCGACAAGCGCATCATGTTCAAGATCAAGCACGAGCGCACCGCAGACTGCGTGGTCGCCGGTTATCGCGTGCACAAATCCGGCGGCGACGCGATCGGCTCGCTGCTGCTCGGGCTGTACAAGGACGACGGGACGTTGGCGTCGGTCGGCGTGATCGGGGCATTTCCGATGGCCGAACGCCGGCGACTGTTCGCCGAACTGCAGCCACTGGTGACGAGTTTCGACGAACACCCGTGGAACTGGGCGGCCCACGAGGCGGGCGAACGCACACCGCGCAAGAACGAGTTCTCCCGCTGGAACGCGGGCAAGGACCTGTCGTTCGTGCCGCTGCGGCCCGACCTCGTCGTCGAGGTGCGCTACGACCACATGGAAGGTGAGCGGTTCCGCCACACCGCCCAGTTCAATCGCTGGCGTCCCGACCGAGAGCCGGAGTCGTGCAACTACGCCCAACTCGACAGTCCCATCAGGTTCAGCCTCGGCGATATTGTTTCGGGCCTCGGCTCAACCGGGAAGACTGTCCGGCATGACTGACGGCAATGACTTCAACGAACGCAATATCGCCGAGTTCCGGGAGAATCATGGTCGGGTAGGCGGCAACTTCGAGGGTGCTCCGCTGGTCGTCCTGCACACCGTTGGTGCTCGCAGCGGGCAGCCGCGGACCAACATCATGATGTATCGGCCTGACGGCGAGCGATATTTGATCTTTGCCTCGTACGCCGGTGCAGACAACAACCCCGCCTGGTACTGGAATTTGAAAGCCAACCCGGACGCTCGGATCGAGGTTGGCGACGACATCGTCGACGTGCATGCCACCGAGTTGGAGGGCGCCGAGCGCGACGAGAAGTACGCGCAGCAGGCGCAGGAGTATCCGGGATTCGCCGACTACGAAAGCAAGACGTCGCGGGTCATTCCGGTCGTCGCACTGACGCCGACCGGCCCGGCGACGCCGCGCAACTGACCCGACGACAGTTCAGACCGCGACCTCGAGCGACGCCAGCCCGCGCAGCGTGACGTTGGGCTTGTAGACCGGTTCACCGTCCAGGCGCGCATCGGGGAAGCGCACCGTCACCGCCGACAAGGCGATGGCGGCCTCCAGCCGGGCCAGCGGCGCACCTAGGCAAAAATGCAATCCACGCCCGAAGGACAAGTGCCGGAAAGCTTTTCGATCGGGATCGAAGGTCGCCGGTTGGTCGAACTCGCTCACGTCGTGCTGAGCCGCGGCCAGCAGCAGCACCATCGTGTCGCCCTTGACGACGTGGGTGTCGCCAATCGTCAAGTCGTCAGCGGCAATTCGGGCCACCAACTGCACCGGCGGGTCGTAGCGCAACGTTTCCTCGACGACCGCCGGCGCCCGTTCGGCGTCGGCTCCCAGGGCCGTCCACTGCGACCGGTCGCGCAGCATTGCCAGCATCCCGTTGGAGATCAGGTTCACGGTGGTCTCGTGGCCGGCGATCAGCAACAGCATGCAGGTCGACACGATCTCGTCTTCGGCCAGCTGGTCGCCGGACTCTTCGACCGCAATCAGCCGCGACATCAGATCGTCGCCGGGTTGCACCCGGCGCTGAGCGATCAGGTCGTGCAGGTATCCCCGCAGCCACTGCCCGGCTCGGATGCGTTCGTCCATGCCGCCGGCCGGTTGTCCGGTGACCATGAAGAATGGATCGAGCGCCTGCGCCAGCAACGCCGAGGCGCGGCTGAACTCCGCCTCGTCCTGCAGCGGAACCCCCAGCAGCCGGCAGATGACCGTCACCGGAAGCGGGTAGGCCAGACCGCTGACCGCATCGAAGCGGCCTTGCTCGGCGACGCGGTCCAGCAGCCCGTCGACCAGTTCGGTGATATGCGGCGTCAACTCGTTGACCACCTTGGGCACGAATGCCTTGCTGACCAGTTTGCGTAGCCGGGTGTGATCGGGAGGATCGAGAAACAGGAACATCGGCGGCCCCTGCGGTCGCGCCGTCGCGCCCTCGGCGAACATCCGTTTGGCCATCGTCGACTTGAGCCGGTCGACCGACGACGATGGATGCCGTAACGCCTCGTCGCAGTCACGGTAGGACGAGAAGACGGTGAGGTTGCTGTCCGGCAACCGCATCGGCCCGCGGTCCCGGAACTGCTCGTACACCGCATACGGGTTGGCCCGGTTTGCCGGATCCAGGAGTTGCAGCAGGAGTTCCTGCGGCCCGGCAACACTCGACGTGGCAGACATATTTGCATTGTGCAGGTCGGAAAGAAGTTGCAGGTAGCTACGGTCCCGCGGAGACGACAGCACATTCGCGCGGCCACGGAGTTAGGTTCCTCATGTGAATAAGGGCGTTTGTACCGTCGCCGCCGCGGTGCTGCTGATCAGCGGCTGCTCCGACAGGGCCGCGCCGGCCAGGCCCGGGGTGCTGCCGCCGGGCACCGCCGTGCTCTCCATCGACGGCAAAGACGTGGGCAAAACGTATTCGGTGCGCTGCGAGTCGATCGACTGGATGACCAGGATTCACACCGACCTGCACGCTTCTGGCGTGAGCGCGATGTTGTCCAACGCCAACAAGCTGAAGGCCGAGTTCGTTCGGTTGCTGGATCTCGACGGGTTCACCGGTTCGTACGAACACGCGCTGCAGGGCGAGGCCACGGTCACGATGACCGGACCCACCTACCACATCACCGGCGCCGCACTGGGTTTCAACAAATCGGAACCCACGCGGTTGAAGGCCGAGACGTTCAGCATCAAGGTGTCGTGCTGACGGCCTAGCCGCCGAGAAAGTCCACGATGTACCCGGCGAGCTCCTCACCGGCGTCCTCTTGGAGGAAATGGCCCGCGTTCCCTACGACCGGGTGGTCGATGCCCTGCGCGCCCGCCATTTTGCGTTGGAAGATCGGCGCCATGCCGCCGGTGATCGGATCGCTGTCGCTGAATGCGACCAGCATCGGCGTCGAGCTCGCGGTCAGGGTCGCCCACGCGGATCGGTTGGCCGGCGCGGCGGGGTCATCGGGCGAGGTCGGGACGAGGCCGGGCATGGCCCGCGGCGCCGCGCAATAGGTGTCGTCGGGAAACGGCGCGTCATAGGCCGCGCGAATCTCGTCGCTCATCGGCCGCCGACAACCCCCTTGCACGAACCGGCCGACGTCGATCGTCGGGGCAGTCTGGATCGCCTGGCGGAACCGCCACCAGATTTCCGGCATCGGTATGTCGCCGGTGGGCAGACCGGTGTTGGCGACGACGAGCTTGCTGAAACGCTCCGGATGCTCGGCGGCCAGCCGCAGCCCGATCAAGCCACCCCAGTCCTGTCCGACCAGGGTCACCCGCTGCAGGTCCAGCGCGCCGAAAGCGAGCTCCCGTACCCATTCGACGTGGCGTGCATAGCTGTGGTCCTCGATCCGGGTCGGCTTGTCTGAGCGACCGAAGCCGACCAGGTCGGGGCAGACGACGCGATGCCCGGCCGCGGCCAGCACCGGGATCATCTTGCGGTAGAGGAAAGACCACGACGGTTCGCCGTGCAACATCAGCACCGGGTCGGCGTCGGCGGGCCCGTCTTGCACCCAGGCCATCCGCAGCGTCCCGCCGTCGCCGTCGGAAACATCGCAATAGTTTGCGGGATAAGGGAATTCGGGTAGATCCGTGAAGCGGTCCTCTGGTGTGCGCAGTGTCTGCATTAGTGTGAAGATACGCCAGGCCCGTCAGCCCTCCCGCAAACCGGCCATGCGCGGATCCGCCATCAATTGATCGAGCAGAGCGAGCTGGCCTTTCAGTAGCTTGACCCTGGTCTGGGCCACCGGGAACCACTCCACCCGGTCGACCTCAGGAAAGGCGCGCATTTGCCCTGAGCCCCTTGGCCATTCGAGTTCGAAAGTGTTGCTGTGTGCGTTGGCCGGGTCGAGGTCACCCGGGACCGCGAACGCGGTGACGACCTTGCCGCCAGACTGCTTGACTGGAGCCAGATCGATGCGTGGGCCCGCGGGTGGCGCCGAGCCGACCTCTTCTTCGAACTCTCGCTGCGCGGCCGCCCACGGGTCTTGCCCCTGCGCGTACTCGCCCTTCGGAATCGACCAGGCGCCATCGTCCTTGCCGGCCCAGAACGGTCCGCCCGGATGCGCGATCAGGACCTCGACGACTCCGTCGCGTACCCGGTACAGCAACAGGCCCGCGCTCAGCTTGGGCACGTCGTCACACTCCGACCGCGCGCTCCAGATCCCTCAGTGAGGTTTCCAGGTGGCCGAGCAGCCGCTGCAGGTGCGGCACACTTCGCCGGCAACCGACCAGACCGAAGTCGACGTTGTCCGCGTTGTTGACCATGGTGATGTTCAGCGCCTGGCCGTCCAAGGCGATCGACAGTGGATAGTTGCCGTCGAGTCGGGCGCCGCCCCAGTACATCGGCTTGGTCGGCCCGGGCACGTTGGAGATGACGATGTTGAAGGGTGGCGGTGCCGTCGAGACGAAGCCCGGAAGCGCGGCCAGTCCCAGCGGCGCGATGAGAGACGCGGACAACGCATAGGCCTGCAGCCGAGGCAATTCGGCGAACACCTTCTTGTTGCCGCGCATCGATGCGCTGATCGTCTCCAGCCGCTTCGCCGCATCGTCGACGTCAGTGGCCAGGTTGCACAACAGAGCACCGACCTGGTTGCCACCGGCGTCGGCGTCGGCCTCCGAACGCATGCTCACCGGAACCATCGCGATCAGCGGGTTGTCGGGTAGCGCCTGCTCGTCCAGCAGGTAGTAGCGCAACGCGCCGGCACACATCCCGAGGATGACGTCGTTGAAGGTCACTCCCGCGGCAACCTTGATGCTCTTGAGCCGGTCGATCCCCCACGACTGCGCGGCAACCCGTCGCGCACCACCGATCGGCACGTTGAACATGGTGCGCGGCGCGCCGAACGGCAAGGTCAGCTGCTGCTCGAGCAGCGCGGCGCGGGCCAGCGACCACGTCGAAGGGCCATATGCCGCAATAGATCCCGCCAGTTGAGACAGACCGGGCCGCTTCGACTTCTCGGATTCGCGCTTGCGACGGGGAAGGTCCCAAATGGCCTGCATGTCAGTGTCGTCGGGATCAGCCGACAACGTCCGCTGCATGAGCCGCAGCGCGGAAACTCCGTCGATCAACGAGTGGTGGAACTTGCTGTAGAGCGCGAATCGGCCGTCGTTCAAACCCTCGACGAAGTGCGCTTCCCACAGTGGGCGGTGCCGGTCGAGCAGGCCGCTGTGCCACCGCGAGGTCAGCTCGAGCAGCTCGCGGACACGTCCGGGCGTCGGCAGCGCCGAGCGGCGCACGTGATATTCGATCTCGACGTCTTCCGGGTCGTCGTAGGTCCACGCGACGTTGGGCAGTCCGCCGAACGTCCAGGCGGGGTGCTTGCGGAAGGTGGGCTGGAAGTCGCGGTTGGCGACCAGGGCGTCATGGGCTTCCCGGACGTAGTCCGGCCCGGCGCCCTCCGGCGGCTGGAACAGCTGCAAACCCCCGACGTGCATCGGGTGCTCGCGCGATTCGGTCATCAAAAATACCGAGTCCAGTGGACTCATCAGTTCCATGACCCAATTAAAGCCCCGGCATGATCCCGGCCCGCCCGATCGGGCGAATTGGTTCAGCTGGTGAAAAGTCCTCCCAGCGGCGGAAATCGGCGACGGCGTCGTATTGGTTGGCGATGTCGATGGTGGGGATACCGGCGTCGGTCGGATCGGCTCCGTTGAAGTCACCGAATCCAGGGATGTTCAAGCCGACGAACCGCTCCACCATGCCGCCGTCGGGCCGATTGGGGTCGCCCAACAGCAGGAAGGTGACATCCGGGTGCTGCCGGGCCTGCAAGAGCTCGATTTTTTCGTCGACCGCGATCGACGCGCTCTGCGAATAACCTTCGACCAGATAGGGATCGCCGGGTTCGATCAACTGCTGATGGGCCATCGCGGCCTGCAGATCCGCCAGACCGATCGGGCCCGAGGTGCTGGCGAACGATTCCGGCGTGGGTACCAGCACTGGCGTGTAGTCGGCGCCGGTGGCGCGATCGATGTAGTCGGTGATGATGTTGCCTTGCCAGAACTCGCTCGGTGTCGGCATGCCCGAGCCGCCCATCATCAACGCATTC
>NZ_JBAPRN010000138.1:0-11509 GCF_049281135.1 Mycobacterium sp.
GGGTGACACCGTCATCTACAGCAAGTACGGCGGCACCGAGATCAAGTACAACGGCGAGGAGTACCTGATCCTGTCGGCCCGCGACGTGCTGGCCGTCGTCGACAAGTAGCTAGAAGCGTGTTCCGCCCCGGCGAACACCTGCGTCAACGCGTGGGTGATTTCCGGGGCGGATCGCTTATGAGACGGGACAAGTAAGGACCTATGAGCAAGCAGATTGAGTTCAACGAAACCGCGCGCCGGGCGATGGAAGCCGGCGTGGACAAGCTCGCCAACGCGGTCCGCGTGACGCTGGGCCCGCGCGGCCGGCATGTGGTGCTGGCCAAAGCCTTTGGCGGGCCCTCGGTGACCAACGACGGCGTCACCGTCGCCCGCGACATCGACCTGGAAGACCCGTTCGAGAACTTGGGCGCCCAGCTGGTCAAGTCGGTGGCCACCAAGACCAACGACATCGCCGGCGACGGCACCACCACCGCGACCGTGCTGGCGCAGGCCATCATCAAGCACGGACTGCGCAACGTCGCGGCGGGCGCCAACCCGATCGCGCTCGGTCTGGGTATCGGCAAGGCCGCCGATGCGGTGTCCGAGGCGCTGCTGAAATCGGCCACCCCGGTGTCCGGCCAGACCGGTATCGCGCAGGTGGCCACCGTCTCGTCGCGTGACGAGCAAATCGGTGAGCTGGTCGGCGAGGCGATGACCAAGGTCGGCCACGACGGCGTGGTGAGCGTCGAGGAGTCGTCGACGCTGAACACCGAGCTCGAGTTCACCGAGGGCGTCGGCTTCGACAAGGGCTTCCTGTCGGCCTACTTCGTCACCGACTTCGACGCTCAGCAGGCCGTGCTCGAGGACGCCCTGATCCTGTTGCACCGCGACAAGATCAGCTCGCTGCCTGACTTGCTGCCGTTGCTCGAGAAGGTCGCTGAGGCCGGTAAGCCGCTGCTGGTGATCGCCGAGGATGTCGAGGGCGAGCCGCTGTCGACGCTGGTGGTCAACGCCATCCGCAAGACGCTGAAGGCCGTCGCGGTCAAGGCGCCGTTCTTCGGCGACCGTCGCAAGGCGTTCCTGGAGGACCTGGCCATCGTCACCGGCGGTCAGGTGGTCAATCCCGACGTCGGCCTGTCGCTGCGCGAGGTGGGTCTCGACGTGCTCGGTTCGGCTCGCCGCGTGGTGGTCAGCAAGGACGACACCGTGATCGTCGAGGGTGGCGGCGGTGCCGAGGCCATCGACAACCGCGCCAAGCAGCTGCGGGCCGAGATCGAGTCCACCGACTCCGACTGGGATCGCGAAAAGCTGCAGGAGCGGCTGGCCAAGCTGTCTGGCGGCGTTGCCGTGATCAAGGTCGGCGCCGCGACCGAGACCGCACTCAAGAAGCGCAAGGAAGCCGTCGAGGACGCCGTCGCCGCCGCCAAGGCCGCGGTCGAAGAAGGCATCGTCCCCGGTGGCGGATCCGCGCTGGTGCACGCCCGCAAGGCACTCAAGAAGCTGCAGAAATCGCTGTCCGGCGATGAGGCCAGCGGAGTCGAGGTGTTCTCCAACGCGCTCAGCGCCCCGCTGTATTGGATCGCGACCAACGCCGGGCTCGACGGCGCGGTGGCGGTCAGCAAAGTCGGCGAGCTGCCGGTCGGCCACGGGCTGAACGCAGCGACGCTGAAGTACGGCGACCTGGCCGCCGACGGGGTCATCGACCCGGTCAAGGTCACCCGGTCCGCGGTGCTCAACGCCGCATCGGTGGCACGCATGGTGCTGACCACCGAGACCGCGATCGTCGAGAAGCCCGCTGAGGAGGCCGAGCACGCCGGTCACCACCACGGCCACGCTCACTAGATAGTTGAAAGGAGCACCCCCGGTCATACGGCCGGGGGTGCTTCGTTTCTGACGGCAAACGGCGAACGGCGGGAGCCCCACTAATAGCCGCAGCTTAATCGCTACGGACGTTTAGTCTCGCGGCATGGACCGGATCTTTCAGTGGGTGTGGGATCGATATGGACCAAGGTATTCGTGGGCGATCTGTGCCCTCGTATACCCACCGGGGCTGTGGGTCTATCTCAGCTACTCGTTGATCATTATCGCGTTCGAGGGATCTGGTCGCTACATCGCCGCCGCCGTCGTCACCGCTGTCGCCATGCTGGTGCGGGTTTACCTGCTGGTTCTTCCCGGCTCGAAAGAGGTGCGCCCGTTTGAAGGGTGGGCAGCGGGCCACGAGATCGATCCGATGACGGCGCTGGGCGCCACCTTCACCTATACGCGCAGGTTGATTGGCCGACTGCTCGCGACCGATGTGGTTGGGGCCGCTCTGCTTGGGGTTGTTGTCGGTGGGATCGCCGGGGGGACCGGGTGGCGGCTGGTCCAGTACGGGATTGTCGGTGCCGCGTACGGCGGGGCCGTCGGGGTGATCAGTGGGCACAGTTTCGTGGAAGGAGCGCTGCGGCCGGCGAGGGCCGCCATCGCCGGTGACACAGGAATTGGTGACTCCCTACCGCGCTCTCGCCCGACTTTTGCCGCGTGGTCCAAGATTTACACGCTCGCGGTTGCGTTCGCGTTCGCCACCGCGGGCGCGATGCTGGCGTCCCTGATCGACCGCTCCCGCGAGGATCCCGTCGTCGCCGTCGTGATTGGGTGTGCGTTAACGCTTATCTCCGGGCAGCTAACTGTCGTGACGACCTCACCGTTCTTGCAACCGATCCGCGACCTCGCCAAAGGAACAGAACGTGTTGCCGTCGGTGACTTCAGCCAACGCCTGCCGGTGGTTCAGGACGACGACTTGGGCGCGCTGGCGGCGTCGTTCAACCGCATGCAGGCGGGATTGGCTGAGCGGCAACGACTTCAGGCGGCGTTTGGCACCTACGTCGATCCAGCGCTTGCGGCGCGGCTACTTGCCCAGGGTGATGACGTGTTCACTGGTGAGCGCCGCGAGGTAACGGTGATGTTCGTCGACATCCGCGACTTCACCCCGTTCGCCGAAGCGCACACCGCCGAGGACACCGTCGCCCGGCTCAACGCGCTATTCGAGATCGTGGTGCCAGCCGTCGTCGACGCCGGAGGGCACGTCAACAAGTTCCTCGGCGACGGCGCGATGGCCGTCTTCGGGGCACCAAACGATCTCGCGGATCACGCCGACGCCGCGGTGACCGCCGCTGTGCGGATTCACCGCCTCGTCGCCCAGCGATTCGGCGGTGACCTCCGGATCGGCATCGGGATCAACACCGGTGTGGTGATCGCCGGCACCATAGGCGGCGGAGCTCATCTTGAGTTCGGCCTGATCGGCGACACGACGAACGTGGCTGCCCGCGTCGAGCAGCTCACCAAGACCACCGGTGACGCCATCCTTCTCACTGACCAAACCGTCGACGCCCTGGTTTCTCGACCGCCCGGACTCGTTGACCGGGGAGCGCACGCTGTTAAGGGAAAGTCAGCCCCCACAAAGGTCTTCGGCTTAGACCCAGCGGTTACCCGCGTTCGGTCGCGAGGTCGGTGATCTGGTTCTCAGCACCGATGGCCAGTGGATGGCGCTTCCGCTCAAGACCGCGACTCGGTAGTGCCGTGCCGGCAGCGCGCGAATCTGCAGTAGCGCGCCACTGCGCTCGTCTCACCGCACCCGAGTAACGATTCCTATCGGAGGTAGCCAACGGCAAGGAACCGTTGGCCGTCATCGAAGGAGATGATTATGCAACTCGCACTTCGTCCCTACGCGACCGCCAGCGTTGTCGTGGTTGGCGCCGGCCTGATCTATGTCACCCCAGTGGCTGCACCCCATATCGAGCAGCGCACGGTTGAGCTTGCCGCCACCGAGACCCTCAGCGATCTGATCGCCCCCTTCGATGCAGTGGCCAGCAGTCTCGGTGGCGTCGGCGGGTCGCTGTGGGACTCGGTCACTGACGCCCTCGCGCCCGAAGGTGGAGCGCTGAGCAGCGAACTCAGCGGCGTGCTGCCGAGCATGGGTGATCTCAGCGGGACGCTCGCCGACGCAGCGGACAGCACCGACTTCTGGGGCCAAGTGGAAGCTTACTTCGGCAGCCTTGTTTTTCTCGGTGCCCTCCTTTTAGCAGGTTTCATCGGGGGTCTTCAGGAAATCTGGGAGGAAATTTTGACTGCTCTGGGCATCCAGCCGGCAAGCGCCTTGACAGCGGCTGCGACCGAGGCGTTGGACCCCAGCGCCTTGACGTCGGCCATGGACCTCAACCCGTTAGCCGACATCGGCACAGCGTTCGATCCCGCCGCACTAGCCGACATCGGCACAGTACTGAGCACCAGCGCGATCCCGGATATGGGTGGGATTCTGACGAGCCTGATCTCCTGAAACTATCCCTTCGGATCCCTTCGGGCCGTGAGGAGACAGGCATGATGTCGTAAGGATCGAGTGTCCCGCCGGTCGATCGGCCGGGGGCGTTTCCTTGTTCAAGGTCTGTTTATCGTCGGTCGCGAGCACACCCGGAAAATGGCACACATGAACAGCGCATCATTCTTCGTCACTCCCGGATATGGCGATCGCCAAAGGCAGAACTTCCACTATTCGCAGGCGGTTCGGCACGGCAACCGGGTCGAGACCTCCGGCCAGGGTGGTTGGGATGACAGTTGGTGTTTTCCGGAGTCGGTCCGAGACGAAGTGATTCAGGCCTTCGACAATGTTGAGCGGACACTGGCGACCGCGGGAGCATCGTGGCGACACGTGATCAGCGTTCACTCGTACCACTTGCCGAACGCTGATGGCACGATCGGACAAGATCACCTAGCCACGATGGCGGATCAGTTTCGCCGCCGTATGGGTGAACGTGCTCCACTGTGGACGTGCGTCGGCGTCGCAGCTCTCGCAAATCCAACAATGCGAGTCGAGATTCAAGTCACCGCAGTGATTGACGGCGACGGGTGATCACCGGGCCGGGGTGCCGGCTGTCACAGCAAGGACGTGGCGACGGCGACCTCTGACGTCAAGGTCTGATGAACGGGGCAACGTTCGGCGATGAGCAATAGCCGTTGCCGTTGCGCGTCGTCGAGGTCGCCGACCAGCTCGATGTCGCGATCAATGTGATCGATCCAGCCGCTGCGGGTTTCGCAGTCGGCGCAGTCTTCCGCGTGAATGCGTGAGTGCCGCAACGTCACTCGAACTCGCTCGAGCGGCCAGCCTTTGCGGTTGGCGTACATCCGGACGGTCATCGAGGTACATGTCCCGAGCGCGGCCAGGAGCAGATCGTAGGGCGTCGGCCCGGTGTCGTTGCCAATCGGCTGTGGCTCGTCGGCGACGAGCCGGTGGTGCCCGGCGTCAATCTGCTGCGTATACGTCCCCGAACCTGTCTCGGTCACGGTCACCACGCCCTCGGACGACACCGCGTGGTGGCCAGTCTGCTCTGTCGTCATGCCGGTCTCCTTGGCGGTTTGAAACGGCGAAAGTTCAGTAGTGCGCTACTGCGAGAGTCCTATCGCACCCGGGTGACGATTGCTGGGGCGGCCCGCCCGTCAGGGTTGACGCGGCTGCCACACGCGGTGCAATGTGATACCCGTCACATGACCGCTGGTCACGCGGGCAGAAAGGCAGCAGCTCATGAGCACGAAGGACAAGTACACGGAAGTGCCCGCGCCCTACTCGTGGGAGGTCCCCAGTGCCGGCGACGCGCGCTTCACGTGGGAGTACGACGAAGGTCGCGCCCGCCTTCTTTCCCTGTATCAAAAGGGAAAGGACAAGCAGTGGGATGCCCAGTCACGCATCAACTGGGCCCAAGACGTCGACCCGATGAACCCGATCGGGCTGCCCGACGAGTTCCATCCACTGTTCGGCAGCCCGATGTGGGACGCCGCAGACGACGCTCGTCGCGCCGAGATGCGCCAGCACTTCCAGGCTTGGCAGCTCTCGCAGTTCTTGCACGGCGAGCAGGGTGCGATGGTGTGCGCGGCCAAGATCGTCGAGGTCGTCCCGGACCTGGACGCGAAGTTCTACGCGGCCACCCAGACCATGGATGAGGCCCGGCACGTCGAGGCGTTCTCGCGGTTCCTGCAGGAGAAGGTCGACCTGGTCTACCCGATCAGCAAGCACCTGACCGCGCTGCTGGACGACACCCTGCGCGACTCGCGCTGGGACATGCCCTATCTCGGCATGCAGGTCCTCATCGAAGGGCTCGCACTCGCCGCCTTCGGGGTGTTGCGGGACATGTCGGCGCAGGACTCGCTGGCCAAGGCGGTGCTGGCCTACGTCATGCAGGACGAGGCCCGGCACGTCGCCTTCGGCCGAATCTCGCTGAAGGACTACTACTCCGCGCTGACCGAGGCCGAGCGTGGCGAGCGTGAAGAGTTCGTCGTGGACGCGTGTTACCTGATGCGCGACCGGTTCCGAGGCGAAGAGGTCTTCGAGACCCTCGGCATGGACGTCCAAGCCTGTGCTGAGTGGGTCGACACGTCGCCGCTGATGATCCAGTTCCGCTCGCACTTGTTCAGCCGCATCGTGCCGATCGTCAAGGACATCGGGTTGTGGGGCGACAAGGTGCAGAAGGCCTTCGCGGACATGGGTGTGCTCGACATGGGCGGCTTCGACATCGAGGCGCTGATGAAGGCCGATGAGGATCAGGCCGACGCGCTCGACAAGGCACATGCCGAGATGGCCGACCGGGCCCTCGAGGTGGACGAGGTGATTGCGACGGGCGCGAGCTGACCCAATCGCCGGTGTGGCGACGAACCGGCCCGAGGTGTTTTCGTAGCTCAGCACTCGCGAACACTTAGTCTCCCGACATGGACCGCATCTGGCAGTGGGCGTGGGATCGGTACGGGGCGAGGTACTCGTGGGCGGCCTTTGCCATCACCGTCGTCCTAGGGGCGCCTACCTTACTTGTTTGGTCGTTTGTCATTGTCGCCCTGCAGAAGTCCGATCGATACGTCGAGGCGGCCGTCGTCACTGTTGCCGTCGCGGTGCTGCTGCAGTACCTAATCGTTCTTCCGGGCCTGGGCAGTCTTCGCATTGTTGAGCGGTGGGCAGCCGGTCAGGAGGTCGATCCGGCGCGCGCATTGGACTCCACCTACGTTTACGCGCGCGGGGCGGCTGCCCGTGCTGTGTCTGTCACCGCTGTGTGGGCCGCGCTACTCTTCGCGGGTGTCGGCGCAATCGCCGGGGCAAGCGGGTCACGGCTAGCTGAATACGCGATTCTGGGCGCCGTCGCGGGAGGAATCGGCCAGCTGATGGCTGTGCATAGCTACGTAGAAGGAGCGCTGCGGCCGGCCCGGGTGTCGATCGCCGGTGATACCGGGATCGGCGACGCCATGCCGCGCTCTCGACCGACATTTGCCGCGTGGTCGAACCTGTCCATGCTCGCGGTCGCGTTCACCAACGCCATCTCCGCTACGATGCTGGCGGCTGCGTTCGCTTCGGCCGTCGACGCCCCAGTGCTGGCCATCGTGATCGCGTGCGTGTTGGTGATTGGCTTCACCCCGCTCACCGTCGGTGCCATCTTCGCACCGTCCCTGCGACCCATCCGCGATCTCGCCGAAGGAACCGAACGTGTCGCGGCCGGCGATTACACCCAGCGACTCCCAGTGGTTCAAGACGACGACCTTGGTGCATTGGCAGCGTCGTTCAACCGCATGCAGGCGGGTTTGGCTGAGCGGCAACGACTTCAGTCGGCGTTCGGCACCTACGTGGACCCCGCCCTAGCGGCGCGGCTGCTGGAGCAGGGTGACGATGTCTTCACCGGCGAGCGCCGTGAAGTGACGGTGATGTTCGTCGACGTTCGCGACTTCACTCCGTTCGCCGAGGCGAACACCGCCGAGGACACCGTCGCTCACCTCAACGCGCTGTTCGAAATCGTTGTGCCGGCGGTGGTTGAGGCCGGCGGGCATGTCAACAAGTTCCTCGGCGACGGTGCGCTCGCCGTGTTCGGCGTTCCGAACGATCTCACCGATCACGCCGATGCCGCAGTTAACGCCGCGGTGATGATTCAGCGCCTCGTCGCCGAGCGATTTGATGACGCGCTTCGCATTGGCATTGGGATCAACACCGGTGTGGTGATCGCGGGCACCATCGGTGGGGGAGGCAAGCTGGAGTTCACCTTGATCGGCGACACCGTCAACGTTGCGGCCCGCGTCGAGCAGCTCACTAAGACCACCGCCGACGCGATCCTTCTCACCCGCCAGACCGTCGACGCTCTCAGGGCTCGACCGCCCAGGCTCACCGAGCGCGGATCCCATGCGCTGAAAGGTAAGTCAGCCGAAGTGGAAGTCTTTGGTCTCGACCCCACTGCGACCTCTGAACATCGCCTCGGCTGAATTGTTAACGCGCGCCAACCGTGGTCGGCGGGCTGGCCAGGTCGATCATTGCTCGTCTGGAGGGGAATGCGGCGGATCCGAATCAGGCGACTCTGCTTTGTCGCCGGCAGTTCCACGCGGGGTCGGTGCGTTCAGGTCGAAGCGGACGCCGAGCATCCGGATAGCGAAGCAGACCGCGGCGGCTCCCAGGGCGGTCGGCAGTCCGTAAAGACCCATCCGCATAGCGGCGACGGTGATCGCTGCGGCGACCAGCGTGGGGATCGCATATAGCTCGCTGCGAAGCACAGTTGGAATCTTTCCGATGAGTGTGTCCCGAATCGTGCCGCCGCCCACCGCGGTGACGGCGCCCAACAGAAGCGCGGGCCCTACCCCCAGTCCGAATGAAACAGCCTTGTTGGTGCCGATTACCGCGAAAACGCTGAGCCCGATCGCGTCAAGAACCGTGATCGACGTCTCCAATCGATGGAGGTGCTTGCTGAGGACGAACGCGATTAGTCCACCGGCGACCGCCAGCGCAAAGAAGCGCCAATCACGAAAGGTCGCAGGCGGTATGGAACCGATGAGAACATCTCGAATCACTCCGCCGCCCAACGCCGTAGCCATGCCCAGCGCCACGACACCCACGATGTCGAGCCGTGCAACCCGCACCGCTGTCAAAGCTCCGTTCAGGCCGAAGACGAAAGTCCCGGTCAGGTCAAGCGCCAGCAGCAGCGGCGGTTCGGCGCTCACAGACCCCCTCTTGTGGCGCGGCTGCTGATCTTCGCGAACTCGCGGCCGCCGCGCGTGTGGATTCGACCGTCGCAGAATCTATCGCATCCCGCGGATGTTCTGCTGCTGGAGCAACTTCTGCCGACCGCTCCGCGCCCCTGGCGGCGCCATGGCTGTGATCGGCAAACTACCGAGATGGCCCTTGTCGACAAGCCCGCCGAGCAGGCGGACGATCACGGTCCCCTCACCAGCAGGTGTAGCCCCCGTCGATCACGATGTCGGATCCGGTCATATAGCTCGACGCGTCGCTCGCCAGATAAAGGTATATGCCGACGAGTTCCTCGGGCCGGCCCAAGCGTCCGAGCGGGATCTTCGGTTCCCACAGCGCGTGGTACTCGCCTAGCGGCTCGACCAGTTCGGTAAGGATGTAGCCCGGGCTGACGCTGTTGACCCTGATGTTGTGTGGTGCGAACTCCATCGCCATTGCCTTGGTCAGATGTATGACAGCTGCCTTCGACGCGCAGTAGTGGCCCACCTGCTGCGGCGTGTTGATGATGTGGCCCGACATCGATGCCGTAGTGATGATCGTTCCACCGCGATTCCCGACGACCATGGCGTGTGCCGCCGCCTGCGCGGTCAGGAAGACACCGTTGACGTTCGTATTCTGGATGCTCTGGAAATCCTCCAGCGGCATGTCCAGCAGGCTGTTGAGGGCGATGATCCCGGCGTTGCACACTGCGATGTCGATCCCGCCCAACTCATCGTCGACCCGGTTCAACATGGTGGACACCAGTTCGGGCTCGGTGACGTCGCAGACGATCGGCACCGCCGTTCCGCCGCCGGCAGCGATCTCGGCGGCCAACTCCTGCAGCGGCGCAGGATGTCGGGCGGCTATCGCCACTGCGGCCCCGGCTTGCGCGTACGCCAGCGCCACTTGCTTGCCGATACCGCTGGAGGCGCCGGTCACGAGCGCCTTCTTGCCGTGCAGCTCAAACAGACTAGCCACGTTCACGCTCGGTCACCCCTCGTCGGCCCCGTACTCGTTGGGCCTGACCTTAACGCGACAGGCCAAGTGGCCCGGCGAGCTCGGCCAATATCGGCAATGCCAATGCGGTGTCATACACGCTCCCCGCCAGGATCGCGACATGATTGGCGCCGGCCTGGTGATACTCGCCGAGACGGTTGGCGATTTGTTCAGGCGTCCCGTGGGCGACCACGGCGTCGATGAACTTGTCGCTGCCGGGCCGCGTTACGTCGGCGTCGGTGAAACCTAGCCGTTTCCAATTACTTACGTAGTTCGACAGGCTGAAGTAATGGTCCAGCCCCTTGCGCGCGATGGCCCGTGCTTCCTCGGCATCGGCAGACAGCACCACGTTGTGTATAGGCGCAAGGAGTGCATTCGGCCCGATGACCTCGCGGGCCTGCGCGGTGTGTTCGGGTGTCGCGTTGGCCGGGTGCGCTCCGGCCGTGCGTTCGGCCGACAGCTTCAGCACCCGCGGCCCTAGCGCGGCGAGCACGCGTTGGTTGGCCGGTACGCCGTATTCGTCGAGTTCGTCGAGGTACGACACCAGCGCTTCGTACGGCTTGCCGGATTGCCCCTGCACTTCGGGATGGCCTGCCCCGATGCCGAGTACGAAACGGCCGGGGTGGGCGGCGTTGATGCGATGGAACGAGTCGGCGACCGGCTTGGCGGCGGCCGTGCAGATGTTGACGATTCCGGTAGCCACCTTGATCGCGGTAGTCGACTCCAAAAGTGGCTCGACGAACGATAATTCGGCTGGCGGCGAACCACCGATCCAAATCGTGCCGTAGCCCAGCCGCTCAATTTCCTGAGCCTGATCGGGGGTGGCGCCAAGTCCGATGAAGCCGAACCGGCCGAGGTCGGGGGTGGCGGTGCCAGATGTGTTCATTACTGGCGCAACCCGTGCACCGCACAGAGCTATTCCGCGTCCGCAACGGTTTAAGTATCGCGGTCGGGAAGGGTGCGGCGATGCTGGCGCAGGTGCTCCGCCCCGGCGGCGGAAACCGCAACTCCGGCGCCGCCTTCCGGTGCAGGTCGGCGGGCGATGAAACCACGCTCCTCCGCGGTCTCCCAAACCGGCAAGCGCGGACACGACGTCCGCCAAGCGTCGAGGACTTCACCGTAGGGACGTGGGCGTCGACCGATCCATTCGAGGAGATCGAGGACGAGGGCGTCGAGGGTGTCGGACATGATGGCCTCCCGCAGTAGGGACGAAGCTAACCAGATTTTCCTTCACACCTCCCGGCACCGGCGCCAAATAGGTCAACTGCCCCATGTATTCGGGCCGCACGAGGCGAACAATTTGCGTCAGGCGGTCACGCAGGGCTGCGACGAACAAAGGGGCATCACAACATGCACACCAACCGCACCCTGAATCGGATGATTGCCGGCGCGCTGCTGACGGGCGGCGTCGCGATCGGCGGCCTGGGGCTGGCCTCGGGTAGCGCCCAGGCCGAATCCGGCCTCACGCCCCTGGTCTGGCAGATGGATGATCCGAACGATCAGCCGCCACCTCCTGAACCTGCCCCACCGCCACCACCC
>NZ_JBAPRN010000139.1:0-3099 GCF_049281135.1 Mycobacterium sp.
GTAGTGGTTGGCGTCGCGGATCAGACCGTCGCGCACCCCGTGCAGCATGTTGACGATGTTGCGGAACGCGGTGTTCATCTGGCCCATGGTGTCGTAGGAGGTGGCCTGCGCGCTGCCACTCCAGCCGGCCCCGGCAATGTTCTGGCTCGATGCCCACATCTTGCGGGCCTCGTCCTCAACGGTCTGGGCGTGCACATCGAAACGGCCCGCCATCGACCGCATCTCGTGCGGGTCAGTCATAAAACGTGAAGGCATATCTCTCTCCTTATTCGTGGGCGTTTAAGAGGCAATACGTTGTGGGGTAAGGGAATTAACCGCCGGCAGGCGAACGTGGCATCACCTTGGCGGCAACCCGCGAACCCATGGCGCTCATACCGCGTCCGGCCAGTGCACCCATCAGCCCCTGCGAGAACGGGCTGGTGGGCAGGCCGGTCGTCATGCTCGGTGAGGCGACGGCGTTGGTCGGCAGCAACGGGGCAGCGCGACTGACGTCCGGGACACCGGTGTGCCAACCGTGCGGCACCGACAGCCCGCCCGCGTGCATCGCATTGGCCATCTGCGCCTGGATACCGGCCTGGATCCCGGCCCCCCACTTGGACAGCTGACCGCCCACCCCGGTCAGCACGGTTTCGGCCTTGCCGTCGACCAGTTTGGAGACGTTTGCCAGCAGCGAGTCCCGCATGCCGTCCAGCGCGCCGGCACCGGCGCCGCTGGCGCCGCCGCCGCCCGAGCTCATGAACATACGAGCGGGCGTGCTGCCCAGCATGCCCATGTAGTACGTGGCCTGTACCGGCAGCAGCGCGGCTGTTGGGTTGGCGACCACCCCACCGACCACGGTCGAGAGATAGGTCGCCAAGTCAGTGGCGCCCAAGCTCGTCGGCGCATTTCCCACGTAGCCGAATAGCTCGGCAAATGCGTAAATCAGCTGCTCGATGAGCACGTCGGTTTCGGAGCCCGCCGGAGCGGCTGCCGCAGCCTGCGCGCCGCTGGTCACCAGCGGTGCGGCTGTCTGTGCCGGCAGTGCGGCCGACGCACCCGTCGAGTTCAGGTTGTAGGTGTCCATGCCCAGCGCGTCCTGGATCCACATGTCCAGGTACTCGGCTTCGTTCTGGGCGATCGCGCCGGTGTTCTGGCCGAGGAAGTTGTTGGACACCAGCGTAGTCAACTCCGCCCGGTTGGCCGTGATCACCGGCGGCGGAACCATTGAGGCATACGCCGTCTGGTACGCGCCGGCAGCGGCCTTGGCCTGGGCCCCGGTCTGGGCTGCCTCGGCCGCGGTGGTCTGCAGCCAGCCGATGTACGGCTCGGCCGCAGCGGCCATGTGTGCCGACGACGGACCCAGCCACGCGCCGGTGGTCAGGTTGGTGATCGCGGTCTGGTACTGGGTGGCGGTCGCCTCTAAGTCGGCAGCCAGTCCATCCCACGCCGTCGCGGCCTCCAACAACGGACCAGAGCCCGCGCCCTGGTACATCAGGGCGGAGTTGATCTCCGGAGGTATCAGCGAGAAGCTCATCCGCTTAGAACCCGATCGATCCTGCCGCGGCGTTGGTCGCCTCGGTGAGCGCGTAGGCGCCGGCGCCGGAGCGTAGTGCGGCCACCAACTGCTCGTGGACCTCGGCGGCCTGGGCGGCGATCTGCTGGTACGTCGCGCCGTGCTGGCCGAACTGAACCGCCGTCATCGCCGACACCAGGTCCGAAGCCGCTGGGGCCAAACCCGTCGTCGGCGCCGCCGCCGCCGAGTTGCGCGCTGCCATCGCGTCCCCGATGCCGGACAGCGTCCCCGCAGCCCCCTGCAACACGTCTGGCTGAGTAGTTACGAACATCTTCAAACCCTTTCACACGGCCCGGCCACACTGCCTTCAAACAGTACTTGAAGCTGGGCGTTTGGATGGACCTCCCCTAGAGCGATTGCCACGCTTGATGGCGGAGAAATCGTAAGCTTTTTTCGCGTTCTGCGATAGACGAATCACGAAACGTATCGGCCGGAAAACGGCACAGAAACTTCTTGGCTTTCTCACAGGTTTTCGAATGTTCACCTGAACGTCGTTAAGTCATCGCCCGGCCGGGCGCCGCGCCGCGCCCTGCCCGGGCGGGCACGTCGGGGACTGTATCGTTGCCGCGTGACTGGGCAGCCACCGAAGCTCTACATCTTTCCGCACGCCGGGGGATCGGCCGAGTTTTACGTTCCGTTCGCCAAAGCCTTTGCCAGCGATATCAAACGTGTCGCCGTTCGCTATCCGGGGCGCGGTGGTAATCACGACCTCGGGTCCTTTACCACCATTTCCGATCTTGCCGACAAGGTTTGCCAGATGATCAAGCCGCCCGACAATCCTGACGAAAAGGTGGCGTTCTTCGGCCACAGCATGGGTGGGTTGCTGGCGTTCGAGGTCGCTCGGCGGTTCGAGGCGGCCGGCGGCCCGATCGCCGCGCTGTTCGTCTCGGCCGTCGCCGCGCCCGGTCGAGTCGGCTACGAGCACGTACCGGAGTCGGACCAAGGGTTGCTCAACGCAGTGAGCGAGATGACGGGTGTCAATCCGGAGTTTCTAGAGAACGAGGAATTCGCCGCCAGTATCCTACCGACGCTGCGCGGGCTCAAGGCGATCTCGAAATACGATTGCCCGCCCGACGAGAAGTTGTCGTGCCCGATCTCTGCGTTCCTGGGTGGCGACGATGAGGTGGCCACCTACGAGAAGGTGTTGCCTTGGTCGGAGCGCACAACATCTGAGTTCAGCCTGAAAGTTTTTCCCGGCCACCATTTCTATCTGACCGACCACATCGCCGAGCTAGTGGGCGAGATCGAGCCGAAGATCTTGTCCTCATGTAGAGGTTAACCGGTCGGTTAATAAATCGATTGTTGTCAAAATGGCCGACGCAAATCGAAATCGGCAAATCAAGATCTCTTTACGTGCCGAAAGCGTTTATTGGGCTAACAAATTGGACGCATCTACCGGTAACTTGGACAACGTAGCCAACCTGAGATCTGTGCGATATATCAGGCCGGCGTACTGGGGCGACTGAACAGGGTCTCCGAGAGAAAAGTGAATAACACCACACCCCGGCATCGGCGCGGCCCGACCCAGCAAACCCCCTCTCTCAGGG
>NZ_JBAPRN010000140.1:0-6102 GCF_049281135.1 Mycobacterium sp.
TGATGTCGGTCTGCCCGATCGCCACGATGGCGCCGTAGATGACGCCGATCACTGCCAGCGTGACGATGACCGGGCGGAAATACGTTGACGCGTCAGGGAACAACTGCAGGCAGTACCGCAGCATGCCGAACGTGCCGACCTTGTCCATCACCGCGGTGATCAGAACGGCGGTCGCCGGTGTCGATTCCACCGCGGCGTCGGGCAGCCAGCGGTGGAACGGCCACAGCGGCGCCTTGATCGCGAAGGCGAACATGAATCCCAAGAACAGTGCCTTGGTCACAGCCGAAGACGCCCCCAGCGAACCCGAGGTGACGGCGGCGACGATCTGACGGAAGTCGAACGTGCCCGGGCCGTTCTGAGTGGTCACCACGTACAGGCCGATCACGGCGGCCAGCATGATCAGACCGCCGAACAGGTTGTACAGCAAGAATTTCACGGCGGCGCGGGAGCGGTGTGCGCCGCCACCGAAACCGCCGATGAGGAAATACATCGGAATGAGCATGGCTTCGAAGAACACGTAGAACAGCAGTACATCCAGTGAGACCACCGAGACGAGCACCATCGATTCGATGGTCAGTGTCAGAGCAACGTAGGCCTGGGTCCCGCGTGATCGCTCACCGCCGTCGTTCCAGCCGGCCACCAGCAGGAACGGCACCAATACGGTGGTCAGCAGGACCAGTACCAACGCGATGCCGTCGATGCCAAGGGTGTATCCCGCGCCGAATGCCGGTATCCACGGGTGAGATTCGACGAACTGGTAGGTCGGGCCGCCGGCCTTGAATTCCACCGCGAGCGCTATCGACAGCGCCAGCACGGCCACCGACACCGCCACGCCGAGCCATTTGGCGAACTGCCGCCCACCGGCCGGCACCAGAATGATGACCACGGCACCGACCAACGGCAGCAGCCACAGCACAGACAGCCAAGGGAACGTAGTCACCACAGTTGCACCGCCAGGATCGCGGCGGCGACCAGCGCCGCTCCGGCCAACATCGACAACGCGTAGTTGCGGGCGAATCCGGTCTGGAATCCGCGCAGCCACTCGGAGGTGCGGGCCACCAAGTGGCCCAACGCGTTGACCGAGCCGTCCACACCCTGGTCGTCGAACTCGACCAGCGCGTGCGTGAGCTGCGCACCCGGTCGCATGAAGACCTCCTCGTTGAAGGCGTCGCCGTACAGATCTCTGCGGGCGGCGACGGTCAGCACCGACACGTCGGCGGGTGCCGTTTCGGGCACCGGGCGGCCGAGGTAACGCCACAAAGCGATCAGGAAGCCCACGGCGACGACACCGACGGCCACCGCGCTGATCACCCATGACGGCGTGACAGGCGAGCTCTCCTCGAAGGTGGTCACCGGTTCCAGCCAGTGCCGCAACGTGCCGCCCCAGCCCAGCAGCCCGCCGGAGAACACCGATCCGACCGCGAGCAGGATCATCGGCCAGGTCATCAACGCCGGCGCCTCATGCGGATGTGCGTCTGGCGCCCAACGCTTTTCGCCAAAGAAGGTCAGCAGCATCACCCGGGTCATGTAGAACGCGGTGATTCCGGCGCCCAGCAGGGCAGCCCCGCCCAGGATCCAGCCGCCGGCTCCACCCGCTCCCAATGCGGCTTCGATGATGGCGTCTTTGGAGAAGAAGCCCGCGAAGGGCGGCACCCCGATGATCGCCAGGTAGCCAAGGCCGAAGGTGGCGAAGGTCACAGGCAGTGCGCTACGCAGACCGCCGTAGTGGCGCATGTCTTGTTCCTCGTGCATCGCGTGGATCACCGCGCCGGAGCCGAGGAACAGGCCGGCTTTGAAGAAGCCGTGGGTGAGCAGGTGCAGGATCGCGAACGCGTAGCCCGCCGGCCCGAGGCCCGCGGCCAGCACCATGTAGCCGATCTGGCTCATCGTGGACGCCGCGAGTGCGCGTTTGATGTCGTCCTTGGCGCAGCCGATGATCGCCCCGAACATCAGCGTGACCGCTCCGACGATGATCACGCCGAGGCGGGCGCCGGGGGACAGGCTGTACAGCGGGTTGCATCGCACGATCAGATACACGCCGGCGGTCACCATCGTCGCGGCGTGAATCAACGCCGACACCGGGGTGGGGCCTTCCATTGCGTCACCGAGCCAGGCCTGCAGTGGAACCTGCGCGGACTTGGCGCAGGCGCCCGCCAGTAGCAGTAGCCCGATCCAGGTCAGGGCGCTGTGGCTGGCGCCCGCTGCCTGGCCGAACACGCCGGAGTAGGCCAGCGTGCCGAAGTTGGCGAATATCACGAAGATCGCCAGTGCCAGCCCGGCGTCGCCGACCCGGTTCATCACGAAGGCCTTCTTGGCCGCGGTGGCCGCGGTCGGCTTGTGGTACCAGAATCCGATCAGCAGGTAGGACGCCAGGCCCACGCCTTCCCAGCCGGCGTAGAGGCCCACGAAGTTATCGGCCACCACCAGCAGCAGCATCGCTGCGAGGAACAGGTTGAGGTAGGCGAAAAACCTTCGGCGATCGGGATCCTCGGCCATGTAAGCCACCGAGTAGATATGGATCAGCGATCCGACGCCGGTGATCAACAGCACGAAACAGATTGACAGCTGGTCGATTTGCAGTCCGAAGTCGACCTGCAGGCTGCCCACCGGAATCCAGGTGAACAGGTTCTGGATGATGGTCCGGGCGTCGCCGTGCCGGCTGAGCAGGTCGGACAGCAGCGTCACGCCGACGCCGAACGACGCCAGTGCCGTGGCGCATCCCAGCCAGTGTCCCCACGCATCGGTGCGCCGGCCGCCGACCAGCAATATCGCGGCGCCGGCCGCGGGCAACGCGACGAGCAGCCAGATCAGATGTGTCAGTGATGTCACGGGCCTCTAACCTTTGAGCAGGTTGGCGTCGTCGACCGAAGCCGATTTGCGGGCACGGAAAATCGTCATGATGATGGCCAGTCCGATCACCACTTCGCAGGCGGCGACGACCATTGTGAAGAAGGCCACCATCTGGCCGTCGAGGTGACCGTTCAGCCGGGCGAACGTGACGAAGGCCAGGTTGACCGCGTTGAGCATCAACTCGACGCACATGAACATCACAATCGCGTTGCGCCGCAACAGGACACCGGCAGCGCCGATGGTGAACAGCAGCGCGGACAGGTACAGGTAATTCTCCGGATTCATGACGCACCCCCTCTGGTGATGGCGTCAAAACCGTTGGAATCCTTGGCAACTGGCAGGTCTCGCTCTCCGACCGGCCGCAATTCGAGGACCAAGGGCACTGACAACCGGGACGGCGAGCCGTCGGGCAGCCGTGCCGGAGTGTCGACGGCGTTGTGCCGGGCGAACACGCCGGGACCGGGCAGCGGGGTGGGGTGACCGCCGGGCTGGAATCGCTCGATGGACATCTCGCGCTGTGTCTTGCGGCGCTCGAAGCGCTCCCGATGCGCCAGGATCATCGCGCCGATGGCTGCGGTGATCAGCAGCGCGCTGGTCAGCTCGAATGCCCACAGGTACTGGGAGAAGATCAGCGCCGCGAGCCCCTGCACGTTGCCTTCGGGAGCAATGTCTGTCGAGAGGCCGTTTGTCCCAAAACGGTTGGTGGCGACGTTGCCGATCCCGGCGATCAGCACGATGCCCAAGCCCAGACCGGCCAGCACGGCGGCAACCCGCTGCCCGTGCAGCGTTTCCACCAGGGACTCCGCCGAGTCCACGCCGATCAGCATCAGGACGAACAGGAACAGCATCATCACCGCGCCGGTGTAGACCACGATCTGCACCACGCCGAGGAACAAGGCGTCCTGGATCATGTAGATCACCGCCAACACGATCATCGTCAGCGCCAGCGACATCGCGCAGTAGACCGCGTTGGCGGCCATCACCACGCCCAACGCCCCGATCAGCGCCAGCGCGGCCAGCAACCAGAACGTCACCGCTTCGCCGGTGGAGGTGCGGGCGACGGTGTCCGCAGCCAGGTGAGTGATCACTTCGTGACGTCCGTGATCGGGATGTTGCGCAGGCCGTTTGCGGTGATGTTGCCGCGGTAGTAGTCGGCGTCGGTGGCGCCTTCGGCCCTGGGGTGCGGCGCCGGGGTCATGCCCTCGAGCATCGGCGCCAGCAGGTTCTGCTTCTCGTAGATCAGGTCGGCCCGGTTGTCGTCGGCCATCTCGTAGTGGTTGGTCATCGTCAGCGCGCGCGTCGGGCAGGCCTCGACGCACAGCCCGCAGCCGATACAGCGCAGGTAGTTGATCTGGTAGACGCGGCCATAGCGCTCGCCCGGCGAAAAGCGTGCCTCGTCGGTGTTGTCGGCGCCTTCGACGTAGATCGCGTCGGCCGGACACGACCACGCGCACAGTTCGCACCCGATACACTTCTCCAGGCCGTCGGCGTAGCGGTTGAGCTGATGGCGGCCGTGGTAGCGCGGTTGCACCGGCCCGGGGTTCTCCGGATAGCTCTCGGTGATCGGGCGCTTGAACATCGCGCCGAACGTGACGCCGAATCCGGCGAGGGAACTGAGGAACTTAGCCATTGGCTGCCTCCTTGGTCGCCGGCGCCAGCGGCTTACCGGGCAACGCTGGCGTGGGGAACGCCGGCTCGAAGGACGCCGTGCGTGCGGACAATGCCTCCGACTCCGTGCGACGACGTCTCCTGCGAAGCTGGCTGTTGCTGAACGGTCTTTGCAGCAGATACAGCAGTACGACGGTGACGGCGATGCTGGCGCCGACCAGCAGCGGCGTCCAATGCGGGTAACCCTGGTCGCGCGCAGTGCGGATCGCGGCCGCGATCAGCGCCCAGACCAGCGACACCGGGATCAGGATCTTCCACCCGAGCGCCATGAACTGGTCGTACCGCAGCCGAGGCAGTACGCCCCGCAGCCAGATGTAGAGGAACAGGAACAGCCACACCTTGGCGATGAACCAGAGCACCGGCCACCAACCACTGTTGGCGCCGGCCCACATGTTCAGTGGCCACGGCGCGTGCCAGCCGCCCATGAACAGCGTGGCGGCCAGCGCCGACACCGTCGTCATGTTGATGTACTCAGCGAGGAAGAACAACGCGAAGCACAGCGACGAGTACTCGGTGTGGAAACCGGCGACCAATTCGCCTTCGGCCTCGGGCAAGTCGAACGGCGCCCGGTTGGTCTCGCCGACCATGGACACCAGGTACGTGCAGAACGACGGCAGCAGCAAGAAGACGTACCAGACCCGGTCCTGGGCCGACACGATCTGCGACGTGGACATCGTTCCGGCGAAGAGGAAAACCGTCGCGAACGACAGGCCCATCGCGACCTCGTAGGAGATCACCTGGGCGGTGGAGCGCACGCCGCCCAGCAGCGGATAGGTCGATCCCGAGGACCACCCGGCCAGCACGATGCCGTAGACCCCGATCGAGGACAACGCCAGGATGAACAGCACCGCCACCGGCAGGTCGGTCACCTGCAGCGGGGTCCAGTGGCCGAACACCGAAACCTGCGGCCCGAACGGGATGAACGCAAACGCCGTGATCGCCGGAATCGTGGAAATAGCCGGTGCCAGCAGGAAAATCGGCTTCTCGACGCCGAACGGGACGAGCGGCTCCTTGAGCGCCAGCTTGATGCCATCGGCCAGGCTCTGCAGGTAACCACGCGGGCCAACCCGGTTGGGTCCCCAGCGCATCTGCATCCTGCCGAGAATCTTGCGTTCGGCCAGGATCGCGACTAGCACGGTCAGGACCAGGAATACGAAGACAAGAAGCGATTTAGCCAGGATCAGCCACCAGGTGTCGTGTCCGAAGCCGGTCACTTGGAAGCTCCAATCATTTGCGCCGCTCCTCAGCATCGCTGTGCTCTGCATCGTCGCCGGCGCGAATCTTCACGACGGCGCCGGGCGTGACGCCCAGTTGCCGGTGTACCGCCGAGCCCGGTGAGTTCAGCGGCACCCACGCCACATGGTCGGGCAGCTCGGTGATCGTCAGCGGCAGGGTGATCGCCCCGCGTGCGGTGCTGACGGTGACGTTGTCCCCGTCGGCGGCGCCGATGGCGGTCGCTGTCGCTGCCGACAACCGCACCACGGGCGTGCGTGCGGTACCGGCCAGGTGTGGCTCGCCGTCCTGCAGTTGCCCGTCGTCGAGCAGCATCCGCCAGCCCGCCAGGATGGCCTCACCGGCGGCGGG
>NZ_JBAPRN010000141.1:0-3798 GCF_049281135.1 Mycobacterium sp.
TATCAGGTCCGCGGCGGCGAAGGCTTCTTCAGCCGCCAGGAGATCCGCCAAGCCCTGCTGGCGTTGCAGCGGGCGGCCAACCGCGATGCCGACGGCGACGTCGCGCTACCCGAGAGAGTGCGGGGGCTGCTCGAACCACTGGGTCTCACGGCCGAACCGCCGACCGGAACGCGGGCCCGGGAACGGTGGGAAGCGTTGGTAGCGCTGGGCGAATTGGTCGACGAAGAGGTGGCGCACCGGCCGACGCTGGACTTGCCCGAGTTGATCGCCGAGTTGCGGACCCGCGCCGACTCGCGTCATCCGCCGGTGGTGCAGGGAGTCACGCTGGCTTCGCTGCACGCCGCCAAGGGGCTGGAGTGGGATGCGGTGTTCCTGGTCGGATTGACCGACGGCACGCTGCCGATCTCGCATGCGCTGGCGCACGGGCCCGAGAGCGAAGCCGTCGAGGAGGAGCGTCGACTGCTCTACGTCGGAATAACCAGGGCCCGAATGCATTTAGCGCTCAGCTGGGCGCTGTCGCGCAACCCGGGCGGCCGGCAGAGCCGCAAGTCGTCGCGTTTTCTCAACGGCCTGTCACCGCAGACCCAAGCCGACCCCACCCCGAACCGGCCGCGGCGCAATCGCGGGCCCGCGTCGCGCTGCCGGATCTGCAACAACTCGCTGACCACTCCGGCGGCGATCATGCTTCGCCGCTGCGAGACGTGCGCGGCCGACATCGACGACGAGCTGCTGCTGCAGCTGAAGGACTGGCGGCTGCGCACGGCCAAGGAGATGAATGTCCCGGCCTACGTCGTGTTCACCGACAACACGCTGATCGCGATCGCCGAGCTGCTGCCCACCGACGATGCCGCGCTGGTCGCCATCCCGGGTATCGGCGCTCGCAAGCTCGAGCAGTTCGGCCCGGATGTGTTGGACCTTGTCCGCAGCCGGAGCTAAAACCGCATGGCGATCGCCAGCGCGGCGTGGCCGCGCGTTGGGGGTACCTCCCGCTTGCGGGGGACGGGTCGCCACTAAAACTGCAGGTCAGAAAATCGCTTGCCTCGTCGAGCTGCTACGATCTAGCCTCGAGACGCAAGGTCCACGCTTTGCGGCAGCTTCTAGACGAGAGGAGGGAGCCACGATGATCAGCATCAACGTATTCGGTGTACGCCAGGTCGGCGACGCTGGCTCCCGCCATGCTGCCCATGCCGCCGCCGCATCGGCGGCGTCGCACAAGCGCATCGCCGCCGCGACCGAGCGTCCGTGGATTGGGGCTCTACCCAGGTAAGCAGCCCACTCATTCGCCAAATGGCCACGGACCCGAAGTCACCAGGATCCGTGGCCAAAGTTTTTTCCACGACAGCCCGCCACTGGTCTTCGATCCCCGCAATATCGCCGCCAGACCAGGAAGCAGGTGAACAGGACATGTCGACCTCGACAGTCCCCGACGAGCAGCTGCCGGAGTTGCCCTGTCACGTCAGCGATCCCGACCTGTGGTTCGCTGACAGCCCGTCAGAGTTGGAGCGCGCCAAGGCGTTGTGCGCTGATTGCCCGATTCGCCGGGCTTGCCTGGCCGAGGCGCTGGAACGGGCCGAACCGTGGGGAGTGTGGGGCGGCGAGATTCTCGATCGCGGCTGCGTCGTGAACCGCAAACGGCCACGTGGACGTCCCCGCAAGGACTCGATCGCCGCCTAGAACACCGCAAGGTGTTGAAGCAGTGGGCCTTTAGACGGCAGCCGCGTCGGGCTCGGCGAAGCCGGGAACCAGCTCCTCGGACAGCTTCTGGGTCGGCACGTGTGCATCGAGCTGACACAGGATCGCCATGGACGAGGCGAGCACCCGCATCGGGAGCGCCAGCTTGGGTGGCAAATCCATCTGTCGTGCGGTCTTGATCTGGGCCACACCCTGGTTTATTTGACGATATGTCATGCGTTGCAACCACTTACGCGTGTAATGGAAGACCTCGACCTCGACCGGTTCGACGTATTGGCGCAGCATTTCGTCGATGTCGCGCACCGACACCTGCTGGCCCTTCTGGATGAAGCCGGCTTTTTCCATCGTCGGCAGCACCAGGTCGTAGTTCTTGTCACGGGCCAACCGGATCGTCGCCCCGAGCTCGACCGGGAATCCACCGGGAAGCGGGGCGACGGCACCGAAGTCGATGACGCCCATCTTTCCGTCGGGCATCAGCATGAAGTTGCCCGGGTGGGCATCGCCATGCATCATCTCGATCCGGCGTGGTGAATCGAAGATGAAGGCGGCCAGCCGAGTTCCCAGCAGGTCGCGCTGTTCGACGGTGCCGCTGCGGATGATGTCCGACATCGGAATGCCTTCGATCCACTCCTGGATCACGACTTTGGGGGCGCTGGCAACGATGCGCGGGACCACGAAGTGCGGGTCGCCGTCGTAGGCCTTGGCGAACGCGCGTTGATGTTCGGCTTCCAGCCGGTAGTCGAGCTCCATCTCAGTGCGCTCGATCAGCTCGTCGACAATACCTTCAACGTCCACGCCCGCCGCGAGTTGTTTGACCACGCCGACCATGCGCCGCAAGGTCTTCAAATCGGCCCGCAACGCCTCGTCAGCGCCGGGGTACTGGATCTTGACGGCAACTTCCCGGCCGTCCGACCACACCCCTTTGTGCACTTGGCCGATGCTGGCCGAGGCCACCGCGGTGTCGTTGAACTCGGAAAACCGTTGACGCCATTTGGTACCCAACTGCGCGTCGAGCACTCGGTGCACCTTGTCCGCGGGTAGCGGCGGCGCATCCTTTTGCAGCTTGGTCAGAGCTTCGCGGTAGGGCTCGCCGAACTCCTCGGGGATCGCGGCTTCCATCACCGACAACGCCTGGCCGACCTTCATCGCGCCGCCCTTGAGCTCGCCCAGCACGGTGAAAAGTTGGTGGGCGGCCTTCTCCATCAGCTCGGCGTTGACCTCATCCTGCGATTTGCCGGCCAGCCGTTTGCCGAACCCGAGCGCTGTGCGGCCGGCCAAGCCGACCGACAGGCCGGCCAGCTTCGCGTTGCGCGAGGCGCCCTTACGTTTGATCTCTGACACCTGTCCATCATCCATGACGAGGCTGTGCTTTCCCCATCAATCAGACGACGGCCGTTGTCAGCAGGAACACAGTGGATGTTTCGGCCATTGTCGCACCACAATCGACCCGGCGTGGACGTCGAATTCGAGGGTGGCGTTCAACGACGTCGGCGGCTCGGACTCAGCCCCGCGGACGGCCCCGATCACGCGATTGACCTGGCTGAGCGCCAGGGCCGCGGTGGCCAGCAGGGTCGCACGGTCAGCGACTCCGACGGTGTCGCGCAGCTGTGCGGCAACGGCGGGCCACGCCGCATCGCGGTCCCGACGGTGCAAATCGGCGCACCCCAGGCAGCTGGTCACGCCGGGGACGACCAGCGGGCCGACCAGGCCGGTGCCGTCGCGCACCCGCACCGCGAGATGCGCGACCCCCTGACTGTGCAGGTCGCGCAGCATGCGCGGGTCGGCGACGAGGTTGTCGGACAGCACCACCAAGTCGGCGTCGGCGGCGGTCACCGCGGCGTGCGGCTGGTTGCTTTGCTTGATCCTGGCGCCCGAACACCGCAGCCCCTCGGCCAGCAGTTCTGACAGCGGGCCACGGCCGTGCACCCGGATCGACGCCGACCGAGTAGCCCGCTGGCGGGCACCGCGAGTGGCGACGCCGGCCCTGACAAGCTGCGTTAGCAGGTCGTCCAGCTCACCGGCGCTCACGTCAGAATGGCGTTGCAGCTCGCTGATCGATACCGGCGAATGCATGGCCCGTAGCAAGGTGGCCAGCCCGGCGGCGGT
>NZ_JBAPRN010000142.1:0-1549 GCF_049281135.1 Mycobacterium sp.
CCCATGGACAGCAGGCCCGCGACGCCGAGCCCGCCATTCTTATGGCCGCCCTGAGAGCGCCTTTAATTGCCCGGATTCCGTAGTACGTGCGAGCTAGGTGCGTGGGTGGGATAGCCAACGTGGAGTGCGAGCCTTCCGTGCGCCCAATAGCCGGTGCGCGACGTGAGATCGCTTCATCGCCTTGAACCGGCGACGCTTCTCCGGCGTTTAGCTACTTAGTTCAACTACCGATAATATAGAATTATGTCAGGTTGAACCGTGATGCTTGCATCAGGTGCAGGATTGGATCGCCCGGACAACCTCGGCCGGCGCCCAGTGCTCTGCGAAGCAGAAAATTTCCGAACCATGTCTGTCGGCTCAGGCCTCGGACGGTTGAGCGGTAATCAGCTGAGCGACAGGAAGTTTGACGATTCAGCCGCCAACCCATCCGATGCGGGGACATCACGCTCAGCGGACTCGCTACAAACGGGCTCAACCAACCGCGAGAAGTGGACTGGATACAGCCGAAGTTGGCTGTCGGGTTTGGGCCAACACTCCTAACGTGGTCGAAAGCGTATGCAATGCAAGTGAGATCAAGCGAGGAACCGGTGCAGCCGAGCGACCGCGTAGACCAAAACCCCTACAAGATGAGCGTGCCAGAGGTCTATGACTTCTATGATGAACTGCGCTCATGCCCCGTGCAGCACAGCAATGCACTCGGCGGCTTCTACTGGTTGACTCGCTACGACGACGTCCGCGCTGCGGCTCAGGATTGGGAGAATTTCTCTTCGGCACGCAAGGGTGTACTGCTACCTCCCGACCCGTCCGCGCCGCGGATGCCGGCCATCGAGCAGGATCCTCCCGAGCATGCGGCTTGGCGGAAGCTCTATGTGGAGCCTTTAACGCCGGAGAAGCTCAGGGCCGTCGAGCCTCGGCTCCAGGCCATCGCGAACGAAGTCATCGACGAGTTCTCAAGCACCGGCGAGTGCGATCTGATGGATGCCTTCGCCGCACCACTGCCGGTGCTCGGCATGTGCGAGGTGGTCGGCATTAGCGGCGCTCCGGTTGCCCGAATACGCGACTTGTCCTACCAAATGACCCGGAGCGTCACCGATCCCGAGCGACGCGCCGCGCTCAACTTGGAGATCGGCGCGCTCGTGTTGGACGAAGTCTTAGCGCGTAGGACGCAACCCCGCGATGACTACCTCACCCGAGTGGCCCATGTCGAAATCGATGGACAGCGGATGGGCGAGCTGGAGATCATGCGGTTCATGATCGGTTTCCTTGTCGCCGGGCACGAAACGACCACCTCAGCCCTGGGAACCCTGCTATTCCATGCACTTTCACGGCCGGACCTGAAGCAGCGCATGCTTTCCGACGACAAATTGCTCACTAGTGCAATTGAAGAGACCGTACGTTGGGGCACGCCGTTCCATGCATTCAACCGCACGACGACCGCTGGCGTGCGGATCGACGAAGTCACCATTCCAGACGATGCCACGGTGCGCCTATGCTTTGCAGCGGCCAATCGGGACCCCGCTGTCTATGAACACCCGGATGTGTTTGACCC
>NZ_JBAPRN010000143.1:0-6655 GCF_049281135.1 Mycobacterium sp.
GCTTCCACCTCACGGCTGCGGGACGTATTGCTGGCAAGGTCGAAGGTCGGCGCCGCCGGGGCAGAGCAGCGGCAGTTGCGTCCAGCCGCCGTAAGTGCCCGGCACGTCCCAGGTGTTTTGCAGCGGCCCGTTGTATCGCGGCGGCCCCTGGCAGTTCCAGTCGCCTTGGAACAGGCAGCGAGGCTCGGCGCCGGCCGGCGCGGAGCTGACGATGCCACCGAGCGTGAGTGCCGCCGTGGTAGCGGCAAAGAATAAACGCATCAACATGATCTGGCCTCTCTCCGGTGGGTCGGGACGCTACGCGCGTCCACCGACACCGATGCCTGATCGGCGCGTGCCGCGAATCGCCGACAAGCGGCCATTGTGGCTGGACGGGCGGGTCACGCACCCCGGCGCCGCGGTGGCGGCGCGGCCCTGGGTCAAGCATTTCTCGACATCGTCCGCAAATCAGATAAGGATTCCGAAGACCGGTAGATCTGCGCGTTATCCGCGAACGGCCCAATCTGCGTAGGGTATTCTTCGCGTCCAGGGGGCGAGAGATGGAGCCTCACCGGTGACCAGCAAACCCGAAGACGCAACATGGATCGGACCCTGGGAAGACGGCCGACGACTCTTTGACGGGCGCAGCTGGACAGTCGAGCACACCACCCATAACGGACGGCCTCACCCGATCACCGTCGCCGTCATCGGCACGCAATACGACGACGGTCGCGTCCAGAGGCGCATGGTTGTTGACGTCCCTGGTGACCCGATCACGCCAGCGGAGGCCCGTCAGGTGATCGAGGCGCTGACTGAGGCCGTCGCGATGGCAGACACCGAGGCGACACTCCAGAAAAGGTCGCGGAGGCACACCCCGCCGATATCGGGCCGCCCCGGAGAGCGGAAAGAATGGGGCGGCCCGATCACTTACTCAGACGTCGGCTAGGGCGTTCCCGGGAAATCCCAGGTCCCCACGTCCGGTGACCAGGTGCCTGCACAGGCAAACTTTCATTTGCGAATGCTGTCAGCTACGGCACGCAAATACTTGCGTCGCCCACAACTGCTTGAGCCGATGGTGCATGCAAGGGAAGCGCCCTATTGGTTGCAAACGGTCACGACTATAGGGCTTCCGCCGGCGGCGCTGCCTCGCCTGCCGCTGTCGGTGCCGGGAATGGTTGCGGTGCTTCCTGGCGCGGCGGGCACGGTGCCGGAGGTGTTGGTGTGGGTGAGGTTGAACTCGCCACCATCGACGGTTCTGTGCCAGTTGACCGCACCATCCTGGTACCAGTACGTCACGTTGCTGTCGTAGATGATGCCGAGATAGTTGGTGTCTTCATGGCTACTGGCGGTGAGTTGTGTTCCGTTGAGGGGCAAACAACCCGGGACGTTGGCGACCGCGACGGGGACGGCGATCGTCGCAGGCACGGCGATCAACACCGCCGCCGCCGCCGCGACAGTGGAGAGCTTGGACCAGTCCATAAGTCGCTTCCCTTCCGGACGACCAGGGCGTTGCTGACCTATCGACCATCAGACCCGTGGCGTTACATCAGCGCGGCAGGCTATACACGCCGTGCTCATTCCGTACCTATGGACGTCCTGTCGTCGCGAGGGTTGAATTAATACCGAGCAGATGGCACCGAAGAAATGGAAATCCTGCCGTGCGCACCGGCATCACCAGCCTTGCAGACGCTCTGGTTAGCGCCTCGGTGGTGCTGACCGCCGCAATTATTTGCGCCGGCGCAGCACGCGCCGACCCAAGCCAGCAGGATCAGCAGGACCAGTTTGTGGCGCTGCTCGAACAAGATCAGGTTCCCCTCATTGATAACTTGCCTGCTCTCGTCGCCAGAGCCCATCAAATTTGTGCCGAACTCAATGGCGGCGCCTCGGTCTATAAGGTGGTAGACGAAGAGATGAACGGCATATTCGAGGACAACCCGGCTTTGCGCCAAGAGTCCGCTCGGGTTCATAGAACCGCGATCAGATTCATCGCCGTGTCGGCGCAAGTCTACTGCCCAAGCCATCTGACCGATCCGTATATAAGCGACGACGTGGGCTTCTTGAGCCTTGGTCCAGTGGCAGGGGTGCGGCAGCAGACGTAGACGGGATTCGTTGTGGGACAAGAGGATCTTCGCCACAATTGATGCAGCCGTTCAAGATGTATTACCGGGCCCGGCGAACGGGTTGAGATGCCTGCACATCTCCGCCCAGATAGCAGCGGTGCAGACGAGTGATGTGGGCCTGCGTTTCATTGACGTCTCGCCGCAACGCTGCGGCGTCTGACTGCCGGTCGTGTTTTTCGAGCCAGGTCATCTGGCTGATCATCTTGTCCCGTACTTCGCACAAAGCCCGGATCAGTTGCGCGGCCTGTGCGGCATCTCGTTCCCCCACCGCGGGATTGTCGCACCGGTTGGTTCGCCAGGCACCTTGAAACGGGCCGCCGCGAGGAGAGCGGGGCGGGGCGGTCAACCGTTCAGCACGTACGACGTCGGAAAAACATAAGTAGCGGACTACGGACGACAGTCGCACCGCATCGGCGCACCATAGAAGGGTGAGCCATTGGCCCCGCTCCGAGGGGTCATTCAAACGGTTTAAGGGGTGAAGAAGATGGGAAATGTTGTGGAGATGCCGCGAGGCGAGCCGCGTCCTCCGGCCTGTCGGGAAGAGCGTCGCGTGACCGCCATGGCCGCCGCATACGATGCGCTGGACTCCCTCATCATCGAACTCCACCAGCTCCGTGCCGACAACCGCAGGCTTAACCTCGAACTCGCCGCTGCACACACCCAACGTGACAGCTCTTCAAGTGTCAGCCCGCTTGACGGCTTCACCGGTCGCCCCGTGATGTGGTAGCGGCGGCGCTGCCTGGACAGTCATATCGGTTGTGGGCGAGGCGGTTTCGGCGACGCCGTGAGTACCGACGAACGGCTCGGTAGTGGTGTTTATGGAATCACGGTTTTCGCCGCATATCGGGCCAAGAGCGGCGTAATTTTTAATCGACTCTGGGGCCTACACCAAGCAGGGGAGACAGGTCCGCGGTCGCGAAGTCGGCAATGCTGTCCCGGCTGCGGCGCGTAAAGGGCCTTCCCATACCAGCATCGCCATTGCATATGACGATCGCGGCATGAGCACCAGACCGCAGAAACCGACCAGCCGGGATCGGTGTAAGCGTGGCCGGCCTCGTTCTCAGGTGCGTTCGTTCCGATCCGCTCGCCAGGCAAGTGAGAATTTGGACAAATTCAACACGCAGCGAAGAGGATCGCCTCGGCGATCTGGCCTACGGTGCGAAGTCAGCGCAGGCCACACCACACTCGATAAACAGTATGTAGTCAATATTTACGAGCTGGCCGACCCCATTGCTGAGGAGGGTATCAATGTTTTGAAGGGTGGTAACGAATGAGCTGTCAGTTGCACTGCCATCTATGTCGGTGTGGAGCCGTTCAAGCCAGTCCTCTAGGGAGTTAGTGCCCGGGAGATCGTTGGGGTAACCGATAAGGGCCTCAGTTAGGGTGGTAAAGCCACTGGTCAGATCGCTTTCAAGCGTGGAAAAGCCACTGACGAGATTGCTATCGAGACCGGAGAGAGTACCCAGACCTGAAAGGTCATTGGTCAGATCGCTTTCCAGAGTTGAGAAACCATGGGTCACATCGCTTTCCAGCGTGGAAAAGTCACTGGTCAGGACATTTTCTATGCCTGACAGTGGATCGGGGAGCACGATGGTGGGGCCGGCAGCAAGCTGGACGTCGGGCAGGTGAACGTGAGGTATGGCGGGTGACGGTGCTGTCGCTGGAGTGAGCGCGATCAGGCTGGCGCCCAATGCCAGGGCGACTGCAGCGATGGCATGGGGGCGAAGTGCTTGTTGCATGACCATGATCTCCTTCTGATAGGCACCAGCTATTCGACGCGTGTGTCACATCGTGGCGCCGACTGTACCTGAGAAAGAGGTGATAAACCACACATAGTTAGCTGTGGTTTAGATGATTAATATTTAAGAATCTGTCTGGGTCGTGACTGTTGGGATTTATGATTCTCCTGTGACTTGGTTGGCATATTTCGTGACTTCCCGCATTGCGGTGGCTCGCTCGCTGTCGCGCCCTCAATGAATGCCGCGATCCCGCCGCCTGCGCCACCGATAATCATGCTGGGATCACGCCGACGCGCGGTTCGGCCACGGCGACGTGGTACCCCGAACCATCGACAATGAGTGTCCGCAAATCAGACAAGGATTCCGAGACCGGTAGACCCGGGTAAAATAGTTACGCTTCGTAGCGTATTGTTTCGCGCCAGGGGGGCCTACAGACCACAGAGGAGCCCCATCCGTGACCCGCAACCCCGAAGACGCAACATGGATCGGCCCTTGGGAAGACGGCCAACGACTTTTCGACGGGCACAGCTGGACAGTCGAACACACGACCCACAACGGACGGCCTTACCCCATCACTGTCGCCGTCATCGGCAAGCAACATGTTGACGGGCGCATCCAAAGGCGCATCGCTGTTGACGTCCCTGGTGATCCGATCACGCCAGCGGAGGCCCGCCAGGTAATCGAGGCGCTGACTGAGGCCGCTGCGTTGGCAGACATCGAGATGGCTCCGAAGAAGGGGTCGCGGAGGCCCACCCCGCGTGCATCGGACCGCCCCGGAGAGTGGGACGGCCAGATCACTTATTCAGACGTCGGCTGAGGCGTTCAGGTTCCCAGCGGGAAGTCCCATGCCCCGGTGTCGGGGTTCCAGTTCCCCGAGCAGGCACGTGGCACGGTGCCGCAGATCGGCGGCAAGCTCCGCAGACCCCCGACAGTTGGCCCTGCCGGGGACTGAATTACGTAGGGCGGGGACGGTTCTCGTGTCGGATCGGCGCTAGCAACTTGGGAAAATTCCCCGGTTGCCGCGACCAGGACGACGCCGAGCACAAGCAACTTCATCGCTGGATGCTCGCACCGAGGTCCGACAGCTCGTCCGCTGTCCCGGTCTCCCACGCCCTGGACCGCGAGATCGCCAGTGACTCCGGCGGTTTCGGTGACGCGGCGAGCCCCGACGAACGGGTGAGTGGTGGTTTTCAGGGTGGTGGTGCCCTTCCTCGTTGCGTAGGACGCCACTTGGGAAAGCTATTGCACATTTGTTGCACGACCACTGGTGAGGGTGTCTAGATCTAGACCTTCACCTGGGTAAAGCTTGGTGCGCGATACTGGGATTGAACCAGTGACCTCTTCCGTGTCAGGGAAGCGCTCTCCCGCTGAGCTAATCGCGCCGGGGAAATAAATCTGGAGGTGGAGACGGGAATCGAACCCGTGTGCACGGCTTTGCAGGCCGTTGCCTCACCACTCGGCCACTCCACCGCTGGGGTTGATGCCATTCGCACCTTCGAGCGGATGACGGGATTCGAACCCGCGACCCTCACCTTGGCAAGGTGATGCGCTACCAACTGCGCTACATCCGCGCGCAACGGACGAGATCGTCGCCCGGTGCGAAGCACGACAATAGTCCAACCGAGCGGGACCGCACAAATTTCTCGGCAACGACACGCGCGCCGTTGTTTTAACCTCGGGCAGCACGTTCTGCCGGCGGGGCTGCGCGTGCTAATCTTCGACGTCGTTTCGCCTGCTGCACCGGTCTCGTAGCTCAGCGGAAGAGCGCCCGCCTCACACGCGGGAGGTCGCTGGTTCGAACCCAGCCGGGACCACCTCTGGATCGTCGCGGCTCACCGTTCGCGGATGCTCCTCGATCACTGCTCGTTCCTCCAAACCGTTGTGCGCTGCGTTTCAAATGCCCGGCCGCGGGCTACTGCATCCAGAGCAGGCAACCGCGTAAGGTCGCGAACGGAACGAGCCCTTGCCCGTGCATCCCGGATGACACGGCATCGATTGCCTTGAGCGCGCAGGTAGCAAAAGTCGGCGACGAGGTAGAGGAGACCAGTGGCAAAGCAACAGATTTTGGTTGGCATCGCGGCCGCGGCCACCGTGGTAGCAGGCTTGGCCGGCTGTTCGAGCAACAAGTCCGGCACTAGCGAAAGCAGCAGCAACAATGCGCCTGCTGCGGGCAGCACCAGCGCGCCTGCACCTGGCGGTAGCAAGGTCATCATCGATGGCCAGACCCAGAATGTCGCCGGCCAGGCCACCTGCACTCAGGTGAACGGCAATCTCAGCATCGGGATCGGTGATCCGACCGCCGGCGTTGGCGCGGTTGTAACCAACGCTGACCCGCCAGTCGTGCAAGCAGTCGGACTGGGCAATCTGACGGGCGTGACACTGGGTTACTCGGCCGGTGCGCAGAATCAAGCCAACGCGCAAGCGACCAAGAGCGGCAATTCCTACACGATCAAAGGCACCGCGACGGGGATTGCCTCAGCCGATCAGCAGCAGCCGGTGAGCAAGCCATTCGAGATTGACGTGACTTGTCCCTAAGGGCGTCGCCCGCATGGCGAAGCCGCCAGATGTCGTTGTTCATCAAGCTTGGAAGGGACTGACAGGTATGTATGTGAAGCGCGTGGCAGGCGCGGCATTCGCGGCAGCCCTTGGCATGTCGGGATTGGCAGTCGGTGCGGGAGTTTCCGATGCCGCTCCGCTGAAGCCGGCGCCGACTTACACCGGCTTCGGGCCAATCGCTGACGCCCCACCCGGTCCAGGACCGGGTCCCGGCCCTGGGCCCGGCCCCGGCGGACCTGGTCCCGGTGGGGGATCGGGTGG
>NZ_JBAPRN010000144.1:0-3507 GCF_049281135.1 Mycobacterium sp.
TGCTGGAGGCGATCGGCGAGTTGCTGGATCGGTGGGACGGCGCCGCCGACGGCGGACGTCAGGTCGACGTCACCGCGGACACGACGCGGTTGGCTCTGGAATCCATCGGGCGTGCCGGCTTCGGCTATTCGTTCGGCTCCTTCGACCGCCGTCGGCCACATCCCTTCATCTCGGCGATGAATCGCACGCTGAAATACGCCAGCTGGTCGACCTTCCCCCTGCTGACCCGGCTGCTGCGGCCGGCCATCCGTCGTTCGGGCGCGGTAATGGGCCGCATCGTTGACGACGTGATCCAGGCACGCCGCGACGGCGCCGGTTCGGAGGCACAAGACCTGCTGGACTTGATGCTGAATTGCACACACCCGGTCACCGGACGCAGCATGGACCCGGTCAACATCCGTCAACAGGTCATCACGTTCATCATCGCCGGCCATGAAACAACCTCCGGCGCCTTGTCTTTCGCGCTGTACTACCTCACTCAGAATCCCGAGGTCCTGGCCCGGGCCAAGGCAGAGGTGGACGCGTTATGGGGCACATCTGGCGATCCCAAGCCGGCCTACGGCGACGTCGCGAAACTGCGGTATGTGAGGGCGGTGCTCGACGAGGCCTTGCGTCTGTGGCCCACCGCGCCCGGTTATCTGCGCGTCGCGCGCAAAGACACCGTGCTTGGCGGGCGGTACCGGATCAAGCGAGGACAGTGGGTCCTGGTGGTGCTGCCACTCGTGCAACGTGACCCGCGGGTATGGCCGGACCCCGAACGGTTCGATCCCGACCGGTTTTCACCTGGCCAGATGAAGAGCCGTGCGCACGCGTACAAGCCGTTCGGTACGGGGCAACGGGCCTGCATCGGTAGGCAGTTCGCGTTGCACGAGTCCGTGCTGACGCTCGCGCTCATCCTGCATCGTTATGACCTGACCGCCGAGAACGACTACCAGTTGAAGATTTCCGAATCAATCACGTTGAAGCCCAGAGGATTCCGCCTTGGGTTGAATAAACGGGCCGCGTCGTCGCGACGGGCGGAGGTCGACACCGAACTAACCCGCCTCAGCGCCTAGGGCTCGAAGGGCACCTATACGCTGGTCTGCGACATCAGCCCGTGTAGAGGAGTTACGCCAAATGGGACACGTCAGTGCAGCCAGCACGATCCTGATCAACGCTGAGCCCGCAGCCGTGCTGTCCGCCGTAGGTGACTACCAAAACGTGCGGCCCAAAATTCTGACTTCGCATTACCACGACTACCAGGTGCTGCAAGGCGGGCAGGGGCAGGGAACGGTCGCTAGCTGGAAGCTGCAGGCCACCGAATCGCGGGTTCGCGACGTTCGCGCCAACGTCGACGTCGCCGGGCACGCCGTAATCGAAAAAGATGCCAACTCGACCATGGTGACCAATTGGACGGTGGCCCCCGCTGGACCGGGTTCGAGCGTCACCGTCACCACCACCTGGAAGGGTGCCGGTGGTGTGAAGGGCTTCTTCGAGAAGACGTTCGCGCCGCTGGGCCTGAAGAAGATTCAGGCCGAGGTGCTGGCCAACTTGAAGCGGGAAGTCGAGAGCTGACCGCTCAGTGCGCCGCTGTTTGACCACCTAGGAAGGCGGCGACACCCCTGACCACGGCGTCGGCATACTTCTGCCGGCCCTCGGGGCTTTCCATCAACGCCGAGTCGACCGGGTTCTTCATGTTGCCGCACTCGACCAGGACGGACGGATACTGCGCCAGGTTCAGCCCGGCCAGGTCGGACCGCCCGTAGAGGCCGTCCTGGCCGATATAGCTGGCCGGTGGGATACCCGAGGCCTGCATCTGGTCGCGCATGACGCGGGCGAACTGCACCGCGGGTCCGGCCTGGGCCTGGTTGAGCGGCGGCGCTGAATAGTTGACGTGAAAACCCCGCCCGCTTGAGGGACCGCCGTCGGCGTGGATGCTGACGACCGCGTTCGGGTGCAGCGCATTGGCCATCGCGGCCCGTTGATCGACGCACGGGCCGACCGTGGAGTCGTCGCCGCGAGACATGGCCGTGCGTGCCCCGAGCGCGTTGAGCGCGGCGCGAATGCGCAGCGTGGTGTCCCAGGTGAAGGTGTGTTCCGGATAGCCGTCGTTGGTCGTTGTCCCGCTGGCCTGGCAGTCTTTGGTGCCACCGCGACCGGTCGGCACCTGGCGGCTGATGGATGCGTCGTTGGCGCCGTTATGGCCGGGATCGAGGAACACGATCATGCCGGCGATGCTGCCGGGTGCCGCGATGGCACTCGGCAGTGTCGGTGCGATGGCGACGGCAGCGAGCAGGCCGACGGCTGCCAGCGCCGCGGGAGCCCCGACACGCAGGCGATGAGGTATGCGCACGGCGCCACGTTAGCCCCGCGCCGTCTACGCTTGGAACTCTGACCCGCCCGCACGACGCAGGCGAAACCAAGTCGATACCAAGACGCAAGGGGACTGTCATGCAACCCGGAGGCCAGCCCGACATGTCGGGGTTGCTCGCCCAGGCTCAGCAGATGCAGCAATCGTTGATGGCCGCTCAGCAGCGGCTGATCAACTCCGAGGTCCAAGGCAAAGCCGGTGGCGGTCTGGTCGAGGTCACTGTCAAGGGCAGCGGCGAGGTTGTGGCGGTGAAGATCGACCCGAAGGTCGTTGACCCCGACGACGTCGAGACGTTGCAGGACCTGCTCGTCGGCGCGCTTGGTGACGCCACCAAGCAGGTCGCCGCCTTGGCGCAAGAACAACTGGGCCCGCTGGCCGGTGGCATGGGCGGCGGCGCTCTGGGTGTTTGAGGGACCGGTTCAGGATCTGATCGACGAGCTCGGCAAGCTGCCGGGTATCGGGCCTAAAAGCGCGCAGCGCATCGCTTTTCACTTGTTGTCCGTCGAGCCACCGGACATCGACCGGTTGACTGGGGTGCTGGCCAAGGTCCGCAACGGCGTGCGGTTCTGTTCGGTGTGCGGCAACGTCTCCGACGACGAGCGATGCCGTATCTGCGCCGATCCGCGCCGCGACGGCACGCAGGTGTGCGTCGTGGAGGAGCCGAAGGATGTGCAGGCCGTCGAGCGCACCCGCGAATTCCGTGGGCGCTACCACGTTTTGGGCGGGGCGTTGGACCCACTGTCCGGCGTCGGCCCCGAGCAGCTCCGGATTCGCGAGCTGCTGAACCGGATTGGCGAGCAGGTCGACGGCGTGGACATCACCGAGGTGATCATCGCCACCGACCCCAACACCGAAGGCGAGGCGACGGCCACCTATCTGGTGCGGATGCTGCGCGACATTCCCGGCCTGACCGTCAGCCGGATCGCATCCGGTTTGCCGATGGGTGGCGACTTGGAATTCGCCGACGAGCTGACCCTGGGCCGCGCGCTGACCGGCCGTCGTGCCATGGTCTGAAGCCTGGCCGGTTCGCCGACACTGAAACCATCCACACGACATGCCGGAAAGCCTCGCAATGGCTTAAGTCTCGGTGCCGAATGGGCCCCTACGCGGCCGGGCCCTCAGGCCCGAAGGCGTTCGCGTCGCAGCAAGTCCACCTC
>NZ_JBAPRN010000145.1:0-22526 GCF_049281135.1 Mycobacterium sp.
GAACAACAGAGGCCGATCGTGGCTAAGCGGAATCGCTTCCCATCAGCTGCTCGATCGGGAGGGCGAGCTCGAAGCGCAGGACGAAGTCGAGATCGCTCGGGTGTCCGCTGGCGACGGCTACTGCATGGGTGGCGGGATCTATCTCGGGCTGCTGACCGACTTCTGTGTGGCGTCCGAGGCGCGTACTTCCAGATGCCGCTTGCGCAAAGTCTCGGCGAGCCTGGCGGGCACACGATGATCGAGCCGTGGTTGCTCATGAACCGGCACCGCACCATGGACTGGCTGCTGCTCGCGCCAACCCTTCCCGCCAAGGAAGCCCTCGCGTGGTTACTGGCCGGCGGCGTGGCGGGCGGCGACGTAGCCGAACACCATTGTGTTGGCGATGCTGCATCCCGCGCCCAGATAGGTGCGACCCATCACCGTGGCGGTGATGTTGCCCGTCGCATAGAGCCCCTCGATCACGCGGTCGTACTCGTCGATAACCTGCGCGTGCTGGTTGGTGATCACGCCGCCGCAGGTTCCGCCGTCGCCGGGGAAGATCCTGGTCGCGAAGAACGGCGCGCGATCGAGGGGCCCGAGCGCGGCGTTCGGCCGGTGGCCCGGATCTCCGAGTCAGTCATTGTAGGCCGATTGACCGCGCCCAAAGTCGGGGTCGAGGCCCTGGGCGGCGAACTCGTTGAAGCGCTTCACCGTCTGCGTCAATTCGTCCGCGGGGACGCCGATCTCGGCCGCCAGTCCGGCGAGTGTCTCGGCGCGTTTGACGACCCCCGTCTCAATCAACGCCTCGGGTACCCGGCGCTTCTTGAACGGGTTGGCGCCCACGACATAGCGGCCGACGTAGCCCTGGTCGAAGACCTGCCAGCATGGCACCGCCTTGTTGGCGTACATCGCCTTTCCCACCTCGACGTAGGAGTTCGACTCGTTGCAGAACCGCCTGCCGGTCCCGTCGACGTAGATGGCACCTGGGCGCTGACGTCCGGAGCCGAGCGAGGCCGCGAACGGGTCGGCGACGAGGACCATTGGCAACCACCACGCCTCGTCCAGCAGGTCGGTCTTTGCGCCAAGCCGCATCGCCGTCTGCAGGACCTCACCGGTGTCCCCCGCGTTGGCGATCGACCACTTCGCCTCATTGGGTTGGTCGGCGCTGTACTGACGCCGCATGTCGGCGTTGTGGCCGAAGCCTCCCGCCGCAAGCAGAACGCCCTTGCGGGCTTGGACATTCAGTGCCGAACCGTCTCGAGTGATGCGAGCGCCGACGACCCGGCCGTCTTCGACGATGAGATCGTCCATCGCGGCGTTCGTCCACACCCGCGGATCACCGTTGCCGAGCTGAATCAGAACCTTCAGGATCTGACCGATGAGGGATGCGCCGTTGGTGAGGATCTCGCGACGCCGCAGCCGGGCTGCCCTGGTGCGCAGGAACACCCGCGTCGCCACGGCAAAGGCGCACGGGGAACGGTTGAAGTACTGCACGGACCGGAGCTCGTTGGTCTTGAGCACGAACCCGTAGTTCTTGGCCATGGACGGGTGGATTCTATCGCTCCAGTCGCCCAGCGCGGCAGCGTCGAAGGGGACGCCCTCGACCGAACGCCCGGCTGCGTTGCCGCCCTTGTTATTTGGGTAGTAGTCACTATAACCGGGGCACCGCTCCATCCGGACGCCCAAGCGCTGCAGGAAGTTGATCATCTCGACGCCTGCGCTGAGGAACACTTCGCGGCGGGCAGGAGACGAGGCCGGACCGATGCCGCCGATGACGTCGTCGAAGTAGGCCAGCCCGTCTGCGTGCGAGTCGGCCACGCCCTCCGCCTGCATCAGCGGGTTGTTCGGCAGCCACACCATGCCGCCCGACATTCCGGTGGAGCCACCAATCAAGCCTTGCTTCTCGACGACCAGGGGCTCGATGCCGGAGTCGATGGCCACCAGCGTTGCGACCAGTCCGCCGCCGCCGCTTCCCACGATCAAGAGGTCGACGGATTTGTCCCAATTCACCATGCTTGCACCCGCTTGGTCAGACCGAGGTTCACGATCGGCACGTTGATCGCGGTGTTCGTCTTCTGGATCGCCGGTACGAGCCGTTGGTAGGGCAACGATCACTCCGTTCCCTGAGGGCTCGACAGTGAGCCACGCCACTACGGGGCAACGATATGGCTCAGCAGCGCACAACCATTAGTGAAAGAAACCAAACAGCAGCTAGGCCGCTTTGGGACGAATGACAGAGGCCGATCGTGGCTAAGCGGAATCGCTTCCCATCAGCTGCTCGATCGTGAAGGCAAGCTCGAAGCGCAGGGCGAAGTCGAGATCGCTCGGGTGTCCGCCGGTGATGTCTCGGATGCGACCCAAGCGGTAACTCACGGTGTTGCTGTGGACGAACAACCGGTCGGCGGTCGCAGCGAGTTTTCCGCGCTCCTCGAGATACACCCGTAACGTGTTGAGGAGGTCTGTGCCGTTGCATTCGTCGTACTCACGCAGTTTTGCCATCGTCTGCGCTGCAAATGCCGCAAGCTCGTCGGGTCGACGCGCATTGAGCAGCAGCGTGTACACCCCGAGGTCGGGCACTCTAACCACCCTGTGGCATTCGGAGCCAGTCCTTTTGAGCGAAAGGGCTGTGAGCGCCGCACGATAGTTTGGCTCGTAATCGCTGGGCTCGCGAGAAACGGTGGAGACCACGATGGTTAGCCGATCGAGTATCCGCACGGCCCGCATCTCATCTTGAAGCCTACTGATGAGCTCGTCCAGCTCGCTTCCCAAAAGCGCTGGATACAAGACGACCACATGATCAGCCCTGGCGATTGCCACCCCACCCGCGCCTGAAATGTCAACCGCACGCTGCACTGACGCGATGAGGCGAGTGGTGCGGGCATTGACATCATCAGCTGCGCCGGATCGGTCGGAATGATCGTTCGCGATGTTGAAAATCAACAACACGTTCGGCTGGCGGAGATCCACGCCGAGATTCAGACCGCGCTCCACCACGGCGGTGACGTCGACACCGGCCTTCAACTCGAGTAACTGATCGAAGAACTCGCGCGACAGCCGCCACTCGACTTCGCGCTCGGCCCGCTGCCGCTGCGCGAGAGCTGCCATCACCAGTGCGGCTCGGGCCACCACTCGCCGCTCGAATTTGTCGAAGGGCTGAAGCCGATAGGCGCTGACCCACCCTGTGAGATCACCCGCGAGCAGCGACGGTGCCGCAAGACCGCTTGGCATGCCGGTGGCGGGGTCGCTGCTGATGATTGATGGTCGACCGGCCGGGTGTGGGCGCCGTCCGCGCAAGCTGATCTTTCCCGATTCCAGGGCCCTAGCGGCGTCCGGCACCAATTCGCTACCTGCTATAGCGGTGTGGGGGTGGAGCACCCCGACCTCCTCCACCACCGACGTACACCCAAGACTCGTCGCTAAAACACGCGCCAGAGCATCGAGGGACTTGGCTTCGAAGAACACCTCCATGAGTTGCGCCTCGGTCATCTGCTCCCGTCTGCGCCATTCGACCTGCAGCTGCAGTTTGCGGTTCAACTGCACCTGCTCGAGCAGTAGCTGCTCGGTCTGCAAGCGCCGTACGACGACGTCGATGGCCACCGCCCCCACCTTGGCCAGGCGCTCAAGCACGACCACCTTCCGCGCAGACGGTCGTTGGCCCACAGGAAGGTAGTACTCGAGTGCCCCGAGGTGCCGCTCGTCTGTCCCCACGGGGACCGAGAGGACAGAGTGCACCCCCTCGGTCGCGAATGCCGCAGCCCACGGTGCGCACCCAGGATCATCGTGAACATTGGGGACCCAGATCGGACGGTTGCTCCGCAGCGCTCGCGCTGAAGGGGCAACCACTTCCTCATCGGACATAGCGATCGGGTGCCGATCGTTGATCACACGGACCAACTGCTGGCCTATGCCCGACCAGCCGCGGACCCGCAGAAAGTGCTCTGGATCCGCGATCAAGACGGCCGTGCTACCGCGTCCACAAAGATCACGTGCCAGGGAAGCCAACGCTTCGTAGACCTGACTCGGCCGGGTGGCACGGCCTGTGACCAACGCGAGTTCGAGCCCCCAGTCGACCGACTCAACGTCTTCATCCAACACACGGGCCAGCGCTCCGTCGTCCATGCCGCCTACTTCCTCGTGAAGCGGTGAAGTCCCGACCAGTAAACATCGCGGTTGTGATTTGCACAAAGAAACTGCCTTGATCTTGGCCGGGTTTAACAGTGAGTGACGTTGTTCCGGAAGTAGGTTCAGCATCCGAAGCCCAGAACCTAAGGAGGGGGCCGGACATGAGTGGGCGTCTGCACGGTCGGGTTGCACTTGTCACCGGTGCCGCGTCGGGCATTGGCCGGGCTGTGACCCATGGGTTCGTCGCCGAGGGCGCGTCCGTTGTCGCTGTGGACGTCGCCAAGCGCGAGCCAGAAGTAGGCTCTGCTGTGCTCGGGGTCCGGGCCGACGTGACCGACCGCCCCGCGATGGAGGCCGCGGTAGGTCGCGCGCTAGAGCGCTTCGGGGGACTCGACGTCCTGTGCAACGTCGCCGGGATTACCGGACCGATCGTGCCGACGGGGGAATACTCGTCCGACAGCTGGGACGAAGTACTCGCCGTCAACCTGACGGGGGCCTTCACCACCATTCGCGCCGCACTCCCGGCGCTCATTGCGTCGGGATCCGGTTCCATCGTGAATATGGCCTCCGCGCAGGGCTTGGTGGCCGTTCCTGGTATGTCCGCATATGCCGCGAGCAAAGGAGGACTCATCGCCCTGACGCGAGTGATCGCAGTTGAATACGCACCTGCAGGCGTGCGCGTCAACGCGATCGCGCCGGGCATTGTCGACACACCGATGACGCAGAGTTTTGTTGATGTCGTTCCGCCCGAGGCCATAGCACGGCTCAACACACAAATTCCGATGGGACGCCTCGGTGTTGCCGCCGACATTGCGGGCCTGGCGGTGTTTCTCGCGTCCAACGAGTCCGCGTACCTGACCGGTGCAGTCATTCCCGTCGACGGCGGGTACACCGCGCAGTAGCCCTTTTCGCAAAACCACAAACGGTGCCGATCGCCGTTGTGCTTGATCACGATTGATCTGCGTCATGACGCCGATAACGTGACAGCAAAGAATCCGTCCGCTGGCGAAAACCAGCCGATCCGAGGAGCTTCCCCTGAAGCGAACAGTGACGTTCAAAAGCGAGCAGGACACCGTCGAAGCGCTGCTACTCATCCCCGACGACGTGCCCGGTCCCCTGCCGGCGGTCGTCATGGCTGGCGGCTGGTGCTACGTAAAGGAACTGATCCAACCGGAGTACGCCAAATACTTTCTGGCGGCGGGATACGCCTGTCTGATCTTCGACTACCGACGTTGCGGCGGCAGCACCGGCCTCCCTCGACAACACCTCGTGCCCGAGGACCAGCAAGAGGATTACAAGAATGCGATCTCCTACTTGGAGACCGTCGATGAGGTCGACAGCGAGCGGATCGGGATCTGGGGGATCTCGTATAGCGGTGGTCACGTTCTGGCCGTCGGCGCGACCGATCCGCGGGTGAAGTGCATCGTGTCCAATATCGCCGTTGTCGACGGATACACCACCATGCAGAAATCCCACGGCGCCTTGATGTTTCGAGATCTGCAGGCCCAATTGCTGGACGACCGGCGTAAGCGTGCGCAAACCGGTGAATATGGCACGATGCCGATGTCGGGTCCACCCGCTGACGGACTCTCTACGTGGCCGTTCCCTGAGGTTCGCCCGGTATTCGAGGACCTCAAGGCGTCCTCCGCGCCTGCCCACGAGCATTGGAACACCATCGCCTCGGTTGAGTACCTCATCAACTACAACATCTACCCCCACATCAGCCGTATCCAAAACACTCCGACGTTGATGATCGTCGCCGACCACGACGATATTACTCAGTGGGACAAGGAGATCGAGGTGTTCAACCTCATCCCGACCGTGAAGAAGAAGCTTGTGGTCGTTGGGGATACGTCTCACATGACGCTATACAGTGACCTGTCCAGGTTGGCGCTGGCGGCCACAGAAGCGGCCACATGGTTTTCGGCGCACCTCTGAGAGATGCCCACCGCTGGGAGCATCTCCAGTCGCCGCTGGCGGGGGCCTATACCGCTACGGGACTGTGGCGGGGTGTGCTCCTCGATTCCTACCTTGACGATGCTGCGGCGCGTCATCCGCACCATACGGTCGTCATCGATGCAGGCCGCGAGGTGTGTTTCAGCGAGTTGAGCGCCGCTGTGGCGTCCATGACCGCCGGACTTCGCCGGCTCGGGATCGGCGCGGGCGATGTCGTTTCGTGGATGCTGCCGAACTGGTACGAGGCGATCGTGGTCCATCACGCCATCATCCGTCTTGGGGCAGTCAGCAACCCGATCGTTCCGATATATCGCCAGCGCGAAGTGACGTTCATCCTCCGGCAGGCACGAACCAAGCTGCTGGTGGTCCCAAAGTCCTTCCGCGGCTTCGACTATCCCGGCATGGTCGCTGATCTGGACGTACCCGACCTCGAACACGTGGTCATCGTCCGGGGGGACGTGGATGGTTGCGTCCAGTTCGATGCCCTGCTCAACATCGACCCACGTGAGGGAGCGGCGATCTCCAAGGTCCGCTCCGCGGACGATCCAGTCCTCCTTCTGTACACGTCCGGCACCACCGCCGACCCGAAAGGCGCGGTGCACAGCCACAACACCCTCGACCACGAACTACGCAGCGTCGTGCAGCTATTCGGCCTCGTTCAACACGACACCGTGTTCATGCCGTCGCCGTTGACGCACGTGACCGGTGTTCTCTACGGTATCCATCTGCCCATACTCCTGGGATCGACGGTAGTGCTGCAGGATGTGTGGGACGCGGCAGCCGCCGCCGACATAATTCAGCGACACTCAGCGAGCTTCACCGTGGGTGCCACTCCTTTTCTGCATGGCCTCATTCAGCAACCCGACCCGGCGGGGGGCCGGCTGACTACACGCGCCTTCGCCTGCGGGGGCGCCGACGTTCCCCCCAAACTGGTCCGCGACGCCACCCAGCGTTTCGAATGCTGCGTGGTGCGGGTCTACGGCTCAACCGAGCACCCGACCGTGTCCGCCTGCGGGTTCGCCGACGACATCGATAAACGGGCCTCTACCGACGGCCGTGCCGTTGGTGCAACCGAGATCAAGATCGTCGATGCAGACGATCTGGAAGTCGCACCGAACACTGTGGGAGAGATACTTGTTCGTGGCCCCGAACAGTTCCTCGGCTACCTGGTGAGCGACTCCCCGGGTAGCCACCACACCCGCGATGGGTGGTTCCGTACCGGTGATCTCGGAGCCCTTGACAATGACGGCTACATTTCCATCGTGGGGCGAAAGAAGGACATAATCATCCGCGGCGGAGAGAATCTAAGTGTCAAGGAGATCGAGGATCTTCTGCTCGAGCAGACCCAAGTCGCCGACGTAGCCGTGGTTGGTATGCCGGATCCCATTTTAGGCGAACGAGTGTGCGCGTTCGTCGTGCCCGGCGGCGATGAGACGCCGACATTCGAGTCGCTCGTGGCGGGGTTACGCACTCGCGGTCTGGCTGCCCAGAAGCTGCCCGAGCGAGTGGAATTGGTCGACGCATTGCCCCGCACGGCCAGCGGCAAGATTCAAAAGTTCATACTGCGCGAGCTGGTGCAGCGGGCGCTGAACATGGAGTCGCGCATAGACACGTGCTGCCAACCTGGCGAGTGAGGACGAGTTACGCACAATGCTGCGTTTCCCGATCAGCGACGATCCGCAGTTCGACCCGGCCATGGAGCCCGCGTCGGATGCACGACCCCCGTGCTCAGTGCAGTTTCGCATCAAGTACCAACGGCCGCAGATGCACCCAACAGGGGTAGGAGCCGCTCGCAGACCAAGTCGACGTTGCGTATCACCGTTCTGCATCTCGAAGTGCAAACCGTTTGGCCTACCGAACTGGCTGCTGGACGTTCAACCGGCTGGACCGACCGTTGAAGCACTCTTCGTTTCCTCGACGTGATGGCCCCATACGCTGAGCCGGGCGGCCTTCGTCTCGAAGAACTCTTCCTGTGGATATTCCGCGCCACCCCAGATGTATTCGATCTTCCCGCCGGTGGGCGTGTAACTGTAAAACGAGATACACGGGTCTTGGGTGTGCCTACCCATGGTCATGTGGATCGGCAACCCCCGATCCCGGACGAGATCCTGGGCGATCCCGACATCATCGAGTTCCCGCACTTCCAAACCGATGTGGTCCATGCCGTGCCGACCGGGCACGGCGATGTAGGCGATGCTGTGGGTGCGTCGCTGCAGCTTCGGGCGATAGAACTCGGCCCTTCCGCGGTACATCCCGTATCCGAACCAATCGAACCCAAGAACGTCACGATTGAATTGCGTGATCTCTTCGGTCAATTCAGGCACGATCAACACCACGTGCCCCAATCCCGAACTGTCGGCGACAAATCCCCCGAACGACCGACCCGGCCGATAGGAATGTGTCATGAAGGAATGTCCGTAGTAGATCTCATGGGTGAATCCGTCGGGGCTGACGAATTGCGCCACCCCATGCACGGCCCGCTCATCGGCCATCGCCTCGTCACCAACGGTGACGGCGATGCCTGCCGCGCGCAGTTTGTCTACTCCGGCCTCGAAGGCGAATCGGTCTCTGGTCTCCCACCCCAGATAGGCGAGTCGGTCGGTGTCGCCCTGGCGGACCGCTATTCTGTGATGCCGATCGTCCATCGTGAGCAGAACGACGTCGCCGTCCGGCCCATCCTCGTTGAGTCCCATTCCGAGAACCTCGGGTCCGTACTCACGCCACGATTTGGCGTTCGGCGACTCCAATCCGAGATACCCCAGACCAAGAATGTCCACGTCCAGCCTCTCCGTAATTAGGGGGTAGCGAGCGCTGAGGTACGGCTGATCAGTGACAGAGCATTTCCGGAACGGATCTTCTCGGTATCCTCCGGGCTGAGTCCGAGGTTGTCGGTGAGATCCTCGCGCGTCCCGTCGCTGCCGCCGAAGTTGTCGCCGTACACCAGCCGGTCGACTCCGATCACGTCGACGATCGCCTTACGCATCGACAGCGAGTGCACGAGGGGATCGAACCAGAAGTTGGGCAGGTATTCGCGCACGGGCATCTTGTTCTTGCGGTCACCAAGCACTTCGTTGGTTCCCTCCAGGCGGCCGAGCTGGTAGGGAACGTAGCCGCCGCCGTGGGTGATGTAGATCTTGAGCTCCGGGAACCGGTCCAACACACCACCACAGATGAAGTTCCAGAACAGTGCGGTCTCGTCGTATGGCATTCCGACGATCGACGTCAGCTCGTAGCGTTCCGTGGCCGCCCGGGCACCCCAGGAGCAGGACTGGTTGTGGCCGTGCACGAATAAGGGAACCCCGAGCTCGGAGGCCTTCTCCCACACCGGCCACATCGCTTCATCATCCACTTCTAGACCGCCAACGTTGGCCCCGCCCATGCCAATCCCAAGGGCACCGAGCTCGGTGACAGCGCGCTCGAGCTCGCTGACCGACGCCGTCGGATCCTGCAGCGGCAGGTGTGCCCAGAAGTCCAAACGGTCGGACGTGTCACAGTACGCGGCGTTCGCGTCGTTGACCTTTCGGGCGTAGTCGATGTTCACCTCGGGGGCGGTCCAATACATGTACAGGTGAGCGGGCAGGGACAGCACCATCCGGTCGATGCCGGCCGTGTCCATCTTCTCCAAGCGCAACAGCGGATCACTGGGAATGCCACTGAGACCGGCCTCCTTCGAGGGTGCGTGGCCCGACTGCGCCTTCTCCAGGTCTTCCGGGGTGACCAAATCGAGCACCCAGTCGCCGACCCGGATGTTCCATCGCCCTCCCTCGCCGGGCACGAAGAAAGGGCCCCAATGTGGATCGTGGTCGAACATGTCGGGTAGCAGATTGTGCGCGTGCAGATCGATCAGCATGAATGGACCCTTCGGAGCAGGCGGAAGTTAGAGGAAGATGGCAAGGTTGTGCGTCGGCAACGCGGCCGAGTCCAACAGAATTGTTCGGCGCAGTAGCTTCATACCCTCCGGGTGCTGTCGCAGGACGTCCTCGCGCAGTGCTGCCAGGAGATGGAAGGTCGGATCGTCAGTCCGATTTCTAAGCACCAGAAGGGAACTCGCGACCGCGTACTCATTTGGCACATCGGTTTCGTGCACCCGAATGTTGGTGACGAGGCGTCGCGTCCGCGACGGTGGATCCTCGGCAAAGGCGTACCGCGTCTGCAGGCGACGGACCCGCTGCTTGAGAGTGTCGATTGTCTCCTCGAAGTGCTTCATCGCTGGGTCGAACTCGCTGCCCTCGTGGCGCAGACGTGTCCGACGGACCGGCGCCACGTATTCGATGTCTTCATCGAGCATGAGCAGCCAGTCCTCGAACTTCCCCATCTCGAGGAAGTGTGCTTCTTCATAGAGGAAGTCGGTCGCATCGTTGTGCACCGACTCCCCCACTCGAATGCGATTTCCTGCACGGGTTTGAACGGCGCTACGCGCGTCCGCTGTAACCGTCATCGAAAGTCCTTTCGCGGGTTGAGTCGGCACGGTCATTCTTCGCCCAGCAAGAAGCGGAAGTAGCGCTGCCACCACTGCCACTGGCCGTCGTCGCTGGTAAAGCCGAACCTCACCTCGCCCGGTCCGGGCCATCCCTCGGGTGGGGTGTGTCCACGCTGAGCGGGGTACTTGTACGTCCCCTGACGGGCCATATGTCCGCGTGCGGCCTTTGACTGCGAGGGCCATGCTTCGCCGTCATCCTGCTCGATCTGCCCACTGCTGCCCAGGTTTTGAACCGCTGCGATGCGGCCGAGGCGCTTGAGCTCCTCGGGTGCGCCCTTTTCAACCAGAACCCATGTGTACATCTCAAACCATTCAGGTCCGCGTGGAACCCAGGTGTGCAGCGTTAGGAACGGTCCCACCGAGCCGTCGGGCAAGGCGGCCGGAATGAGGAGGAACTCAAATGTGCAGAATGCCTGCCCAACCGAGGGCGGATAGCTCGAGATGACCTCGATCTGCCCGTCGGACAGATTGTTGTACAGCTGTGGAACCATCTCGGGGCTCAGTCCGAAGGGTGGCATGATCGCCAATCGCTCTTCTGTGGTCGTGGCTCCGGTTCCCTCTTTCGTCTGGAAGAGGACACTTAGGTCCAAGCACCGAAGACCGCCACCGTTGGCGCTGACGTCGACACTGATCATCCCGGCGGTCTCAGAGTTCTCCAGTGAGCCGAACATCCCGATCTCGAACATCGACCGATGCAGGCCAAGAGTGTGATAGCCGTCCACACTGCCCTGCTCCGCCGGCCCCTTCCAATTGGCGTTCACCATCGCGCGTTGCGGCGCGCCGACCACTTCGAGTCCCTCGTCGGTCCGGCACAGGATGCACTCCAGATACCAGGTGAAATCGCCGAAGAATTCCCTTAGAGACGGCGCCTCCGGGTTGAAGTTGCCGAAGATCACTCCACCAAGGGTGTCCACCCGCGCCTTACGCAAAGCGAGCGACGGCTTATCGAGACCCTCGAGGTACATCTCCTTTTCAAACGGCGCTCCCAGGAACTGTCCGGATTGTCCGAACACCCAGCCGTGATAAGGGCATTTGAACTGTGTCGTCGAGCCGAACTCGGTCCGACACAACTGCATGTTGCGGTGTGTACAGGCGTTCAGCAAGATGTCGATGCCGCCGTCGGCGGTCCGGACCACGATCACACTGTCCTCGCCGATGTAGCGGGTGACGAAGTCACCCGGATTCGGGATCTCAGACTCGTGGCCGACCATGATCCAGGTGCGGGCGAACAACCGTTGCATTTCCAGGGTGTAGATCTCCGGGTCGGCCAACACCCGCAGCGAAACCTCGTGGCGGGCGGTGTCGATCAACTCGCTGAGCAGCGTGCCGTCGGAAAGCAGCACGTCCTTGCTGCGAATGTCCTGGTCTGTTGTCATCATTCCTCTGTTCGTGGTTCTCATTGGGAGTTCAGGTTGACGGATCAAGGTTGGGTGGCCGTGAGTCATAACGCGCCAGGTGGGTGCCGCCGTCGACGGGGAGCGTCACACCGGTGACGAATCGTGAGTCGTCCCCCGCGAGGAAGGCAACCACCCCGCCGATATCGCCCTCTGGCTCGCCGATCCTGCCAAGCGGCGTGCGCTGAATCACAGACGCGACGATCTCCGGATGATCCCGCTGCAATTCGGCGAAGACGGTCCCTTTCGCCACGGGTGCGATCGCGTTGACCCGGATGTTAAAGCGGCCCCACTCTGCCGCGGCAGAGCGGGTCAGGCCGCCGATCGCCTCCTTAGTGATGTTGTAATCGGAGTGCAGCCAAGCCCCGGCCTCACCGTCGATGGAGCGGAAGTTGATGATGCTTCCACCGCCCGCATCGCGCATGCCCGGGAAGACCGCTTTCATCGCCCACCAGTTCGCCCAAAGCCCGACATGCAGCAGCTTGTCGAGCCCGTCGTCCGTCTTATCTTCGAGGAGGACATTCGGCGAGAGGCAGATCGCACTGTTGACCAGAATCGTGGGTCGGCCGAAAGCATCACACGTCGTGTCGACCAGTGCCGTGATGTCCGCCTTGCGGCTGACATTCGTCTCGACAAATAGCGCATGGAGTCCCCGTGTCGCGAGCTCTTTCGCGGTCTGCGTGCCCGAGGCGGTATCTACGTCGGCGATCACCACGCTCGCGCCCGCACCCGCGAGACGAACAGCCACTCCCCGCCCGATACCGTTTGCACCGCCCGTCACTATCGCGACCCGGCCATCCAGAGTTGGGAACACCCGATCCTGAGTCCCTTCGTTGGGCGGAAGTGTCACCCCGTCAGTCAAGCGCTCGGCTTGCCGTGTCACTATGTCGAAATAGCCAACCCATACAGCGCTTAGTTCCTCGGAATCACAAACCATTGCTCGTGTTGGCTCGGCCCATTGCTCGCGTTGGCTCCGCCCTGAGTCTCCGAATGTCACGCTGTGGCCCCCTGTCGGGGGCGTCCTCGCGCAGTGATCACGATTGACCGTCTGCTTCGAAGCGTCTCGCAGATCGTGCATCAAGTCCGTGTGACCACTAGTGGTGACATCATCACGTCGGGGGCGGCTTGGCCGCGTCGCGCACGGCTGAGCAGCTGCGCCGCGCCGAGTACGCCGGAACGATCACGATCGTGACAGTGATGGCCGAGAACTCCGGATCGGCGCCCAGCGCAGCCAGCGCCTTGGCAGGCCCGAATTAGTCAACTAACTTCTGGAACTTCTTGGCTGAAGGCGGGTCCTCGAACGAGGTCGAAGACTGCTTGCCGTCGATTCGGTACAGCACCTGCACATAAGTGCTGCCGTCCCTACTGGTGCCAGCCCGAAGCGACACCATGAGGTGAGCTTTGACCATCGATGTTGACAAGAGGTTGATGAAAAAGAAAGCTGGCCAAGGCTTTTGGCCTTGACGAGCTTTTCCTCTGTGGTGCTGCCGGGAATCGAACCCGATCCTCTACCAGGGCTTTTGCCGTCTGAGCTGCTGTTTCGCTACGTTTCGTTCCCGTTCAGTACCTCTCTCGTTACCTGCGGATTCCGGTGATCGAGGGCACCGATGGTACGGGGATCAAGATGAGTAAGAGTAAGAGAAATTACATCCCCCTGACCGCCACACCGGACGACATGTTCGGCAAGATTATGTCGGTTCCCGATCGGCTTATGGTGCCGTACCTCAAGGCGTGGACTGAGTGGACTGACGCCGAGGTGGACGCCGCCGTAGCCCGTATCAACGACAAGACGTTGCATCCGATGGACCTCAAGAAGATCGTCGCTGGCGAAGCAGTCGCGGCCTTGCACGGTCGCGATGTGGCGATGGTTGCCCGCCGCAACTTCACTGCACAGTTCTCCCAGCGCAGCTTCACCGAGGTCGACTCGTTGCCCACAATCGACGCCACCCACGGCGGGGAAACGGTAGGCGCCGTGCTGACCCAGGTACTGAAGTTCACCGCAAGCATGTCCGCCAGCCGGCGGCTCGCCAAGCAGAACGGGCTGCGCGCCGTAATGGAGACCGGCAGCGGCCAGAAGATGGCAAGCCTGGCTGAGGATGACATCGCGCGTCCTCTACATGAAGCAGTGCTTGCCGCACTCGCAAGTGTCGACCTGAAAGTTGGGAGCGGGGTTGTGTACCTCAAGGCCGGCAGGAAACTCGCCAAGATCGATGGCTTGTAAGCGAGGGAGCGAGCCCCGGCGGCAGGACCAGCTACGGCAACAGATATGAGGGGCGGCGCAGGATCGTAAACGGCAAGATCACATCGCCGTACTAGTTGGGCTGATACGGCCCGCGCAGCAGGTCGGCGATCTTCCCGATCAGATTCGCATTCGTCTTCGCCATGGCGCGGATAGTCCCCCTCGCGTCGGTTGCTAAAGGGCGAAGTTACCCCGGCCCGGCGACGAGTAGCAGGTATTCGGTTCCGACGGGTTCAGGCGGCGCGTCCCCAATTGGGTCAGTGATACGAGGTCGTGCCTCCGGGTGTCGGCCGGACAGCAATCCGTAGACCGGCATGAAATGCTCACGGACGAACAGGTCGTGGCGCGAGCAGCCTGTCACGGCTTCTAAGTTCGGTCTCATCCCGCCTAAGCCTTCGAGGCCCGATTACATCGTGACGAAAGTGCAAGGCACGCGACACCAATAAGGCCGGATGAACTGCCTGATCAGGATCGGTCAAAACGAAGGCCAGGCCGGTGATGGACCTCCCTATCGGTGGGAATGTCGCGAGCTGCCTGACGCGGGCAGCGTGCTGCTAGGCAAAGTGCTCGCGCTCGGAGCGGGGGCGAGCGGTAGGTCATGGATCGCTGCAGCCCCACTTTCCAGTCCGCCTCGGCCGCGGACTGGGCCTCGTGCAGTGTCTTCTTCGGGCCGTTCAGGATCAGCAGCCCGGCCCCCGCCACCATCCGGGAGAGCACCCACCCCGGTTTCAGGTGCACGATCCGATACGTCAACTGGTCATCGCCGACCCATGTGTCAGCGTGTAGTCGCGCTGCCTAAGCTTGTACCACTTGTCGTGCTTCATCGCGTAGTCCGTGTGCGTGGTTCCGCCTTTCAAATTCGACGGTTCTTGCAGCTTGCTGCGAGAGGGGCTAGGCAGCTTCGTCGCCCAAATATCGGTACAGCGTGGCGCGGCTGACACTGAGATACTTGGCAACGTCCTTGGCGGTATGACGAGAAAAGAAACTGGCCAGAGCTTGCGGCTCTGACCAGCTTGTCCTCTAGTGGAGCTGCCGGGAATCGAACCCGGGTCCTACGGCATTCCCTCAAGACTTCTCCGTGCGCAGTTCGCTATGCCTCTACTCGGATCTCCCGGTCACGCGAACAAGCCGAGATGACGATCCCAGTCGCTGTTTGATGTCCCCACGGGCCCCGCGACCGAACCCGTAGGTTTGTCCCTCTAGATGACGCCAGGGTCCGGGTCGAGGGCTCTCCCGGTCTGACGGACTAGCTGTCGCTTAGGCAGCGAGAGCGTAGTCGCGCTGTGTTGAAACGGCGCTTAATTGGTTGCATCGACGCTTACGGTGGTCTCTTGCCTGCACCGGCACGCTTCCCTTGATTCGATGCGCGAAGTCGAAACCGTTCAGCCCCTCGCACCCCTGCCGATTTTCGGCAAGACAACTCATAGTACGCGCTTTTCAACGGCAGGTCAGGGACCATTCATCCCGGTTCAGATCACGAAATTGACATGCTCGATCACGCGCGAACCGACTGCCGTATCGCCGCCGAGTTCGACGCCGGCCGTATCGTCGGTGCGCCCGCCGGCCAACCGGGTGAACAGCAGGCCGTCCAAGCGGATGATCGTGGTCGGGACGGACCCTCCGAAGTCGTCCACCACCTGTGCACGACCGTCGACGGCGACGCGAATGGTCCGCGCCATCGGCCCGGTCAATTCGATGGCGACTCGCGACCCTTCGGGCGCCTTGCCGAGTTTGCCCACGACGTAGCCCATCGTCGCCGCGATCTCGTCTAGCGACTGGCGGGCCTCCGGGCCGCTCAACTGCGCGTCGGTTGACGGCAGGCCTACGCCGTCGCGGATGTCCTGCTCGTGCATCCAGCAGTCGAAGAGCCGCACCCGCATGAATCGCCCGAAACTCTCCAGACCAACCGGAGTCGGAGTCGGCGCGTTCCAGTCGTCGACGGACATGTCGGCTAAACGCTGCCGCCGATCGGCGGTGATCGAACGGAACCGCTCGTGCAGCGCTGCTCCGGATTCGGTACTGAGGTGACGAACCCAGGCTTCGTTGGCCACTCCGACGTCGTTGCGCACATGATCCAGCGTCGAGGCATCGAAATCAGCGTCGGGGAAACTCAGACCCTCCAACACAGATTCGGTGCCCACGATGTGGGCGACCACGTTGTGCACACACCAGCCGGGCAGCGGCGTCGGCGTCTGCCATTGCTGCTCAGACAACCCGCTGAGCAACACATCCAAGCTGTCCCAGGTGCCGAATAGACCCGACAACACGTCGGACTTGTCGAGAACGGTGATGCTGCCCATGTCGCCTGATGCTAGACGGACGTCACTTCGCGGCGATCATGCTGACCGATACTGCCGCCAGGATCATGCCGAGAGCCTGCCAGCGGGTTACCCGCTCGCGCAGCACCACCATCGCCAAAACAACGGTCGCAGCGGGATACAGCGAGATCAAGACACCGCTCAGCGAGAGCAACGACGCGTGCAGCGCCAGCAGCATGGCGACATTGGCGCCGGCATCCAGTACCGGAAGGGTTAGCGCGAGCCTCAACGGTTTCCCCGACGGGACCCGCAAATTGCGGCTGGCCGCGGCCGCGACGATCACCAGCACGGTGGCCGATATCCGCGCGAACAGCAGCGGCCACAACTTGGACTCGACTGGCGCCTGATGCATCAGCACGAAGTTCAGCCCGAACGCAACACCGGAGCCGATCGTCAATAAGGCCACCGCCGTGGTGAACCGGTGTGGCGCGGCGTCGTCGTCAGTGGCTCTCCTGCTGACCAGTACCACCGCGACCATCGCCAGCCCGATGCCCACCGCAGCCACCAAGCCGGGCCGCTCCCCCATGGCAATGCCGATCGCCACGGGCACAGTTGCGGTCAGTACTGCTGTCAGCGGCGAGACGACGGAGATCGGGCCGGCGCCGAGGGCCGCGTATAGCCACCAGACTCCGCAGGCCTGGCCGATGCCACCGAGCGAGCCCCAGATCACGGCGCCGGCAGAGATCGGCCCGCCGATGACGGCGGCCAGCACACCGAGTAGCACCATCGCGATCGGGTAGGACACCAGCACGACCCGTATGGCGGCCACTTGTCGCGAGGCGATACCGCCGACGAAGTCGTCGACGCCGAAACCGATCGCCGCCAGCAGGGCCAGCACGACGCCGGTCACGCTGCGGCGATCATGCTCACCGATACCGCCGCCAACGCCATGCCAATGGCCTGCCAGCGCGTCACTCGCTCACGCAACACGATGATCGCCAGGATGACCGTGGTCGCCGGGTAGAGCGAGATCAAGATGCTGGCCAACGACAGCATCCACTTCTGAATCGCCAACAGCATGCTGACGTTGGCGCACGTGTCGAGCAGCGCAGCGAGGACCGCCAGCCGCAACGGCGTGCTGGACGGGAGCTGGAAATTCTTGCTGGCCGCGGCCACCGCCACCACCAAGACGGTTGCCGCGGCGCGGGCAAAGAACAGCGGCCACATCCGGCACACCACGGGAGCCTGGTGCAGCAGCACAAAATCCAGGCCGAAGGCCACGCCGGACCCAATCGTCAGCCACGCGACCTTGCTGGTGAATCGGTGCGTCCGCACGTCTTCGTCATCCGGCGACTCGCGGCTGACCAGGATCACCGCGCACATCGCCAGCAACACACCCAACGAGGCGATTGCCCCCGGTCGCTCGCCGAGCACAACGCCGACACCGACCGGCACGGCCGCGTTGAGCACCGCGGCCAACGGCGACACCACGGAGATCGGTCCAGCGCTCACCGCCGCGTAGAACCAGTAGACCCCGATCGCTTGACTGATCCCGTAGAGCGATCCCCACAGCACCGCACCGGGATGGATCGGTCCGCCGGCGCCGAAGGCCAGCAATCCGAGCAACAACGTGGCGAGCGGATAGGTCACCAGCATGATGCGCAGCGCAGCCGCGCGCCGGGACGCTACGCCCCCGACGAAATCACTGACGCCGTAGCTGACCGCAGAGAGCTGGGCGTAGGCCGCCCCGATCAGCTCATGCCCTTGGTTCGCCTGCCCAACTCGCGAATCACTTCGCGCTGAGCGTCACGCTTGGCCATGTCCTGCCGCTTGTCGTGTGCTTGCTTACCACGCGCTAATGCAAGCTCCACCTTGACTTTTCCTTCGGAGAAATACAGCGACAACGGAACGAGCGCGAGGTTACCATCCTTGATTTTGCCGATGAGTACATCGATTTGGTGCCTGTGGAGAAGTAGTTTCCGGTTGCGGCGCGGTTCATGGTTGGTCCAGCTGCCGTGGTGATACTCCGGAATGTGCAGGTTACGCAGCCAGACTTCGCCGTCATCGACGGTCGCGTAAGCATCAGCCAACGACGCCTTACCGTCTCGCAGGCTTTTAACTTCAGTGCCGAGCAAAACCACCCCGGTCTCGTACACATCCAAGATCGAATAGTTGTGTCGAGCCTTGCGGTTGGTCGCCAGAATCTGCCGGCCCGGCGCAGACTTGTTCGACGACTTTTTGGCCACCGCTACCGCCGCACGTACAGGCGCAACGTTGCGTACGACGTGACCCCGGCCATCACGACGCCGACCAACAGCAGCAGCGGCGAGATGTAAAGGATGTCGGCATAGTCGACCTTGGCGATCAAATGGGCTTGGTAGAACTGACGTAACGCACTGTCCAGGAACAGCGCTCGCACCACCAGCAGCCCGATGATGGCGATGATCACACCGGCCGTCGCCGCCACAATGGCCTCGACCAGGAACGGCAGCTGGGTATACCAGCGGGTGGCGCCGACCAACCGCATGATGCCAACCTCGGTGCGCCGCGTATAGGCCGCGACCTGAACCATGTTGGCGATCAACAGAATTGCCCCGACCGCCTGAACCGACGCGACCGCGAACGCAGCGCTGGACAGGCCGTCCAGCACGGCAAAGAGCCGGTCGATCAGCTCCTTCTGGTTGAGCACATGGTCGACTCCGGGCTGGCCCTGCATCGCCGCATCGAATTCCGCGTGCTGCTCCGGGTTTTCGAGCTTGACGACGAACGACGCCGGGAAAGCGTCTTTGCTTGCCAGATCCTTGAACTGCGGGATCTTGCGAATGGCGTCGTTGTAGGCGTCCTGGCGATTGAGGAACCGCACCGACTTGACGTCGTTGCGCTTCTCGATTTTCTCGCGCAGCGCCTTGCACGGCGCGCTCTCGCAGTTGGCGTCGTCGGCCGAAATGTCGTTGGTGAGGAAGACCTGCGTCTCGACCCTATCCAGGTAGATGGCCTTCGAGTTATCGGCCAACCGGACCACCAGCAGACCGCCGCCGAGCAAGCCGAGCGAGATTGCGGTGGTCAGAATCATCGCGACCGTCATGGTGATATTGCGACGAAGACCGGTCAGGACCTCGTTGAAAAGAAATCTAAAGCGCACTTAACGGTCCATCCCGTACACGCCGCGCTGTTCGTCTCGCACCAACCGGCCCAGCGACAGTTCCACGACGCGCTGTCGCATCGAGTCGACGATGTGGTGGTCGTGGGTGGCCATCAGCACGGTGGTGCCGGTGCGGTTGATCCGCTCGAGCAAATCCATGATGTCGTTGCTGGTCTCCGGGTCAAGGTTGCCGGTGGGCTCGTCGGCGATCAGGACCAGCGGCCGGTTGACGAACGCGCGGGCAATGGCCACCCGCTGCTGCTCCCCGCCGGAGAGCTCGTGCGGCAGCCGGCTGGCCTTGCCGGACAGCCCCACCATCTCCAGCACATCGGGTGTCACCCGGTTGATCACGTCAGGATGCTTCCCGATCACCTCGAGCGCGAAGGCGACGTTGTCGAACACCGTCTTCTGCTGCAGCAGGCGGAAGTCCTGGAAGACGCAGCCGATCACCTGGCGCAGCTTCGGGATGTGCCGCCCGGGCAGCGTGTTGACGTGAAACTTCGAAACCCGGACATCGCCTTTGGTTGGCGTCTCGGCCCCCAGCAGCAGCCGCATGAACGTCGACTTGCCCGAACCGGACGGGCCGATCAGGAAGACGAATTCACCCTTGTCGATCTTCACGTTGACGTTGTCCAGGGCTGGGCGCGCCGACGACTTGTACTGCTTGGTAACACGGTCGAGGGTGATCATCACGGGTCGCCAGTGTAACCGTGAACGTCAGGTGTCCGGATGACGCGGCGCGCCGAGGAGGCAGGACGCCTCATCCGGGCAGACCTGGCAGCAGCGGCAGCCCGGGTGCGGGCGCCGGGGCCGGAACGGGGCCGGGCGGACCAGTGGTGGGGGTCGGCGTACCAGGACCGAACGGCGGCGGCAGCACAGGCAGCTGAATCAGCGGCGGCGGCGTTGTCGTAGGAGGCGTGGTCGGCGGCGTCGTGGTCGGGACCGTAGTGGTCGGCGTTTCGGACGTAGGCGGCTGCACCTTGGTGCGCGGCACCCAGGTGTAGTTGGGGTCGGGAACATAACCGGGAGGCACGACCTGCGGCACCACCGGTGGCGGCGGGAGCGGCCGGTACGTGGTGTAGGCCCACCACGTAAGGAAAAACGCGATGATCAACACCAGCGTCGACGTCCGGACACGCCCGCCGAAGATGTAGCTCGGCCAGTGCCGATCCGCATCGCGGCCGTGATTTTCGAGAACGTTGAGTGTGAGTTTCATCAGCGCTGAACCGGATCGTGGGACTTTTCGTACTCCTCCTGCTCGGCAGCCGCCACCTCGACACCCGGGCCGTCGACGACGCCGACCTTCGCATCAGCCGCAGTCACGATGCCCGCGCGGGCCAGCGCCCGGATCACCAGGACGCGCAGCTGACGGCCGGCTTCGAACTGCTTACCGGGCAGCGTGCGAGCCACCATCCGCAGGGTGACGGTATCGACCTGAATGCTTTCCACGCCCATCAAGGTGGGCGCATCCAACAACAACTCGCCAAGCGCCGGGGTCTCCAGAGCGTGCTCGCACTCGTGGCGCAGCACCTCGCTGACCCGGTTGAGGTCGACGTTGGTCGAGACCGGGATGTCGATGACCGCGCGCGCCCAGTCCTTGGACTGGTTGACCGCCTGGACGATCTGGCCGTTCGGAATGGTCAACACCTCACCATTCGGGGAACGCAGCCGGGTCACCCGCAACGTCACATTCTCGACCGTGCCGCTGGCTTCGGTCGTCGACACCACGGTCAGTGTGACCAGATCACCGAAACCATATTGCTTCTCGACGATGATGAAGAACCCCGCCAACAGATCCCTGACCACCTGCTGAGCGCCGAAGCCGAGCGCGGCACCGATGACGGTCGCCGGCGCAACCCAACCCTTGACGGAGAAGTCGAGGACGTCGGCGATCTGGACGATGCCCCAGATCGCGATGAGGACGATGGACACCCATTGGACAACCGACGCCAATGCCTGCCGGTGCTTGCTCGCCTCCGACCGCACCAACGCATCGCTCTCGACGAAACGTTCGTCGAGTTGCCGGGCGATTTGATCGGCGACCCAGGTGACGAATCGGACCGCCAATATGACGACGATCACCAGCATGATCACCCGCAGACCGCGAGAGATGAACCATTGGCCGATTTCGCCGTGCCAGAAGTCGTGCCAGCGCTGCGCGGTGCTTGTCGCCAGATACGTGTTTTTAGTCGTCATCTTTTCTGTTACGCCACCGGATTCCCGCTTCCAGGAATCCGTCGATGTCTCCGTCGAGAACGGCCGCCGGGTTGCCCACCTCGTACTCGGTACGCAGGTCCTTGACCATCTGATACGGGTGCAGCACGTAGGACCGCATCTGGTTACCCCAGCTGCTGCCGCCATCACCCTTTAATGCGTCGAGCTCGGCACGTTCTTCTAAACGCTTGCGTTCCAACAACTTTGCCTGAAGCACCCGCATCGCCGCAACTTTGTTCTGCAGCTGGGACTTCTCGTTCTGGCAAGTCACGACGATACCCGTCGGAATGTGAGTCAGGCGAACCGCGGAGTCGGTGGTGTTCACCGACTGACCGCCAGGACCACTGGAACGGTACACGTCGACGCGCAGATCACCCTCGGGAATTTCGATGTGATCGGTCGTCTCCACCACCGGCAGCACCTCGACTTCGGCGAACGACGTCTGCCGTCGGTTCTGGTTGTCGAACGGGCTGATCCGCACCAACCGGTGAGTGCCCTGTTCGACCGACAGCGTGCCGTACGCGTAGGGAGCGTGCACCGCGAAGGTGGCGCTCTTGATCCCGGCCTCTTCGGCATAAGACGTGTCGAACACCTCAACGGGATACTTGTGTTGCTCAGCCCACCGGACGTACATCCGCATCAGCATCTCGGCCCAGTCGGCAGCGTCCACACCGCCGGCTCCGGAGCGGATGTTGAGCAAGGCTTCCCGCTCGTCGTACTCCCCGGAGAGCAGCGTTCGCAC
>NZ_JBAPRN010000146.1:0-17673 GCF_049281135.1 Mycobacterium sp.
CCCGGCCCCCGCCCCTGCTGCAGCGTCACACCGGCCGACATCACCTCGTCGTCGACGCGGCCCGATGGGAGTGCTTGTGACAGCGCAGGAAACCACCGAAGCGCGCACTCCGGCGCGACGGCCTCGCAGATCGTGGAGCTCCCGCCGCCCTGAAGTGTTGGCCGCTGCCCGCGAGGTGTTCGTCGCGTCAGGCTATGCAGGCACCACAATGCGGGCGATCGCGACGGCCGCCGACATCAACGAGGCGATCCTCTACCGATATTTCACCTCCAAGGAACAACTTTTCGAACACGCCATCGCGGCCCCACTTGAAGAGGTTGCACTGAGCATCGCAACCCCTGCCGAATCGGCCCTGGACATCGAACGGCTCACCGTCCGCTTCTTCCGCGAACTGCTGGAGGCGATGCGCACGCTGGCCCCGCTGCTTAATGTTGTTCTCGGCGACGAAGAACTGGGACAGCACTTCTATCAACTGCACATCGAGCCCGCCCTCGAGCGGATAAAACTCGCCACCCAAGACAATTTCGCGTCCTGGGCACCGTCAAATTTTGACGCGGGCCTGGCCACCCGAGTGGCATACGGCACGTGCTGGTTTCTTGCCCTCGACGATCGCTTCGGCACCGGATTGGGGCAAACGAGCGACGACCTCGCCAATGAACTGGCGCGGATGCTGTTGAACGGCCTCAAAGACGATCTTGGGCCGGTGACGTCTGGTGAGCAAGCCGACTGAATAAGCGCAGACACCCACAAGGGGCCGCGCCGTGGGGGAGTAGCCTCTGGCGGCAACGGTGAAAAGCGCTTGTATCGACCGCATCTCGGCCAGGCCAGCGCGCGGTGGACCGATGTCCGCCGCGCCCGCAGGCGCGATTTGACCGCTGTGGGCCAGGTGGCGCTGGGTAAACTTGTCGGGGTGTCGGCCCGAGCGTCCGGTAAGAATCACCCGCGGCAACGTCGCCCCCGTCGTTCGGCGGATGAGCAGCGGAAGACGATTCTCGCCGCGGCGCGCGAACAGTTCATAAAGTCCGGTTTCGCGGGCACCAAGATGCATGAAATTGCGGCTGCGGCCGATGTCAACGACGCGTTGCTCTATCGCCACTTCGAATCCAAGGCGCAGCTGTTCGATCAGGCAATTTGCGGTCCGTTGGCCGAGACGGTGGCACACGCGTTTGCTCCGGCGTCCGGCGAAGAGGACGTCAAGGCGCTCTCACAGCGATTCATGGGCGAACTCCTGGAAGCGATGCGTGAGATCCTCCCGTTGCTGATTGTCGTGCTCGCCGATGCCGAGCGTGGCGAGGAGTTCTACTGCAGCCGATTGCGTCCCGCGATCGACGAGGTTGTTGAGGCAACGCGTGCCAATCTGGAATTGTGGGAGCACCAACGCTTTGACCCCGAACTAGTCGTCAGGATCGCATGGGGCGCGTGTTGGGTTCTCGCACTCGATGAGCGCCTGGGCGGCGGACCGGCGCTGGCTGATGATGTCGTCGACAACGTGCTCGACATCATCTGGAGCGGGTTGCGAGCCCGTGTCGACCCTTGATGACGCGGTCGTCAGCCTGGTAGCGGGACGCACCGCTCGCTAGTCGTTGCCGACCTCGATCTGTGCCCTAAATCTTTGAAACAGCAGGCTATCCGCGCAATCGCTATTTTGCACTTGCCCGTATCAAAATATCGCTCGAGGTCTTGACGCAGTGTGGAGCCTAAGTCTAAGGTCCGTTGTAAGTAGGCGCCTACTTTGGAGGACCGATGATCTATCCGACGTTCCAGCCCGACTGGTCAATCAGCGCAACCTCAAGCCTCGCGGCCGAGATCGTCTTCGGCGCTGCGGGGCTGGCGTCGATCGGCTACTGCGTCAACGTGGCGCGCCGCGAACACAAGGTCTGGCCGCTGTGGGTGATCGTGGGCTCGATGCTCACCATGCTGTGGGAGCCCTTCACCGACATGCTTCTTGATTGCGGGTACCCAAGGGGACCCAGGTTCATGATTCATAACTGGTTTGGCCACGATGTGCCGCTCTACATTTTCTTCGTCTACATCTTCTACTTCGCCCTCCCTGTGACGTGGCTCTACCAACGTCTGGAGGCGGGTGCGACACAACGTCAACTCTGGAAATACACCGGTGTTCTCGTGCTAGCGGCCGCCTTGTTCGAACCGTTGCCTGTCGCCCTCGGGTGGTGGCGCTATTGGGGCAATCAGCCGCTCAACTTCACAGGGCTGCCTCTGAATTGGTGGTTCACAAATGGGACCTGCGTAATGGCTGCGGCTGTCGCCCTCTACCTGGTTCGCAGACATCTGCTGAGCAGCGATCGTCAAACGTGGGTCTTCGCGCCCCTGATGCTGTTGGCGCTGTGGGCATCGAAGTGCCCCGACATCCCTATGGTGTGGATGATGAGTAACACCGAGAGCATATTGCTGCGTACCCTGGGGTCTCTCGGCACCATGGTCCTGTCCCTCGGCCTGCTCTGGGGCATGATCCGTGCTGTCGCGGTCGATTGGCATCCCGCGAGCGAGCATCGGCGCTATCCCACCGCGAGTGAACAGCCAGTGGGACACGGGCAGATGTGAGCATGAAGCGAGTGACGCGACGTTGACCTCGGTGCGACTCCAAGTCTGTATGCATGGTCGAAGTCGCACTCCTGCTGCGGTTTTCGAAATTGCTCGACAGCTTTGCCCGAAATGGGGCGCTCTGCGGGCCGGGTTTATATGGACCAACTCCGCGGTCCGATCGCGGGAGAAGGTAAACAATGACCACGCTTGCGGCACCGCATGAGATGCACGCCAACAATCAGCTGCTGTGGATCTTTGCAGCAGCCAACCTCGTTGTCGCGCTGGCAATTACCGTATGGGTGCTACGGCGCCAGCGCGCGCAGGGCGGCGACATGCGCCTTGCCATGTCGGTACTCGCCGGCGGTCTGATCTCGCCGCTGGTCTGTCCGCTGTGGGACTACCTCACCCACACACTCCATGCGCAGCCGTCGCAAACCGTCGTCGTGTCATTCTTCGATGGCCGCGCGGTAACCGCTTGGAACTACCTCGCCTACTACTGGTTCATCGGCGCGCTGGGACTCTTCGCGTACCAGATGATCAAAGGCGGCGCGAGTGTCAAGCAACTGTGGCGGCTCTGGGCCATCATCGCGGCAGCCGACATCCTGCTCGAAGTGCCTCTGCAGTTGATAAACCGGGACATCTACACCTACTTCGGCGATCACCCTTTCTACTCCTACGATTACTTCCCGCTGCCCATGTTCTGCTGGGTGACCAATGCGGCGTGCCCGCTGGCGACGGCGGCCGTGATCATTCTGTTCACGTCAACCCAGGTTCGTGGCTACCTGTACGTGCTCCCACTCGTCGTCGCATCCGCTTGGTTCGGGATCTTTTACGCGGTTCCGGGGTGGATGTATTGGACCGCTCTTGGATCCGACGCAAACACACCGATTATGCACGCGGTCGCGGTGATCGGCTTTGCCGTGTTCCTATACCTGTATCACGTTGTGGCGACGGCATCGGTACGCGCAGTATCCACTGGTCCATCCGGGTTTCACTCAGTCGCGACAACCGCACCCGACTCGGTCGCGTCAGGCGCCACCGTCGGTACGGACAAGGCGTAGTGACTCGAACGAGTCACGCATTGTTTGGGCAGCTTCCGATGTCAGTCTCGGGCACGGAGGCCGTCCCAGATGATGCTGATCAGCTCGGGCGCGATCTGCGTAGGTTCGCCGGTCGGAGTATCACCGAATCTGTTGTGCAGGGCGATGAATAGACACATGCCACACACGGTCATTGTCGCGAGATCGGGGTCGAAGTCGCGGTGTGCCCAGCTCGGCAGGTTCGTGTCGATGCTCTCACGAAGCTTTGTTAGGGCAGGCTGGAAACGGTCGCGATAGAAGGCTTTCCCACGTTCGGCGTCTCCGAGCACGGCAAGCAGCAGGGGAGCGATGTCGCCCATCGCTTCAAGGAGCTCGCAGACGAATCCTTCTGACACGGCACGGACTTCGAGATCTCCCGACGCGGGTTGCAAGGCGGCGCAGACCGCTTCCTCCAGCGGTCGGGCGACCGCCTCTTCGAACATCTGCTCTTTGGTGCTGAACGAGCGGTAGAGCACGGCGTCGTTGACATCGGCTTCGGCGGCGATCTCGCGCACGGTCGCGCCGGCGTACCCGGAGGTCAGGAAGACGCGGCGCGCCGCACTGAGGATCTCCTCGCGGCGTTCGGCCTGGGACCGCCGAGATCGGCGCTGCCGGGCTTGTTTTGTTGGCGTGGGCATTCTTCGGAGTGTACTTGACAGAAGTGAGCGCCTACTTCATTGTAGTCAATGTAAGCGCTCACTTCGAAGAAGGGCTGAGACGTGGTCGTTGCATTCCCCGAAAACGCCAACATCGTTCCGGCCAACCCGGTCGAGCAGGTGGTGTTCGATTTTTTAACCCAGATGGGTCCGACCCTCGATGACGTCAAACGTGATTATCGCGAACACTTGACCGACGACGTGATCTGGGACAACGTCGGATTTCCGGTGATCAAGGGTTTGGACGCGTCGATCGCGCATCTGGATACCCTCAACCAGGTCACCGGCATGGAGTACTGCACCATCGAGATCTACAACCTCGCTTCCATGGGCAACGTGGTCCTCACCGAGCGGCTCGACACGATGTACCGCGAGGATGACTCGGTGATCATCGATTACCGCATCATGGGCGCCCTTGAGGTCCGTGGCGGCAAGATCTGTCGCTACACCGACTACTTCGACACCATCCCGACCGCGCAGGGCTTTGCGCACCTTTTCGACCGAGTCAGCTGACATGGCAACGACGTTGGCCTCGGCGTCACCTACACATGTGACACCGAGAACCACCGCACCGGTGAAGTTCTGGGCGCTCATCGGCTGCCTGATGTGGACGTTCCAGATCTATGTGCTGCTGCGCTGGCTGACCGGCCCCTTCTTTACCCCGGTCGAGTACGGACCGGACTCGCCGCCCGCGGCAATGAAGGTGGCGATCATCGCGGTGATGGCCGTCCAGGGGATAGCCTTCGTCGGCCTTGGGTACGTGTGGATCGTGCGGCCGCTGCGCCGCGACCGCCGGATCGGTTTCGACGGCATGGTGTTCATCGCGTTCACCGGCTTCTACTGGTTCTGGGATCCGATCGGCAACTACTTCGCCCTCACCAGTTCCTACAACGCGTGGATCCCCAACATGGGGTCGTGGGTCAACGACCTCCCGGGGTGGCGGTCACCGGGCGCGCCGGGTGCGCAGATTCCCGAGCCCTGGTTGGTGGTCGGTCCCGGCTACGCCGTGTACGGGACGGCGATGGTGGTCCTTTCCTGTTGGCTCATGGGCAGGATGCGGGCGCGTTGGCCGCGAATGGGGACTTGGGGCCTGCTCGCTGTCGTGTTTGTCGTGATGTTCGTGCTGGAGACGGTGATGGAGATGACCGGAACCCGCGTTGGGGTATGGGCATACGGCGGCACCAACGGGCTTCCGACACTGTTTCCCGACCACTACTACCGATACCCGCTCACCGAATCCCTCTGGGGTGCAGCGGTAACCGCGGTGGCCTATATGCGCTGGTCGCGCGACGACGAGGGTGAATCGGTCGCCGAACGTGGACTGTCGCAGGTGCGCGCGCCGCAGATCGGCAAGCAGGCGATGCGGCTGATGGCCATCAGCGGCTGCGCCTACAGCCTGATCTTCGTGGTCTACTGGCTGCCCGTCTTCGTACTATGGCGTTCGCAGCCAGCAGGCTGGCCGCTTGACTTGCAGATGCGTTCCTACCTTGGCAGCAACCACCGGTGCGGACCGGGCACGCACGTCGCCTGCCCTAACCCCAATGTTCCGTACACCCGGCCGGGATCGATCAGCATCACCCCCGACGGGAAGCTCTACGTTCCACCTGGAACACAACTTCCCAATGATCCAACGACATTCGAAGAAGCGAAGCGACGGGCTGGAGCGAAATGAACAAGGACACGTTGCAGGGCTACGCCTGTCTGGCAGTCGCCGCCACGCTGGCGGCGGTGATCGTGACCATCATGATCGCCAGCATCGCGCATTGGCTCACCACGTGACGTCCGCCGATACGGCCGCATAGACGATGTTCAAGGCGTTTCGTACGCCACGATTGCAGCTGCACAATGAAATTCGGCCTGGGCCCGAGAGACCGGCGCCAGCGTGGTCAGCGCGGCTCGCGCGGCAGCCCGAGCAATCGTTCAGCCAGCATGACGCGCAGTACTTCGTCCGTACCGCCGGCAATCCGGTAGCCCAGGGCTCCCATCAGCCAGCGGTTCCATCCGTAGGTGCCCCATTCACCGGTGTCGGCGACGAACGCTGGTCCAAGTAGCAGGGCGGCGAGTTCGCCTATGGCGCGCAGGGATTGGACCAGGAACAATTTGTCGATCGCGCGTTCCGTGCCGATCAGCTCGTCGTCGGGCACCGCTTCCATCCGGATCTGCTGAAAGCGAGCGGTCTGAATGCGGGTGAAGACCTGCCCCCACGCGTCGCGCACCATCGGGTCGTCGTCTCGGCCCGACCGGACAATGAGCTGCCACAACAACTCGACGGCGCGCACGTTCGTCTCGTGGTTGCGGTCGCCCGTCGAACGCCGTTCGGCTGCCAGTGTTTTCGTGGCGACCTTCCAGCCGTCACCTTCGGGACCGATGCGCATGGCGTCGTCCACGACCACATCGGTGAGGAAGACTTCGCAGAAGCTGGCGCCGCCGGTCATCTGGCGCAGGGGGCGGACTTCGACGCCAGGGGCGTCCATCGGGACGAGGAACATGGTCAGCCCCCGATGCTTGGGCGCTTCCCGATTCGTGCGTACCAACGCAAGGCCGAGATCAGCGAAGGCGCCGTTGGACGTCCAAACCTTTTGTCCATCGATGTGCCATCCGTCAGCGCGGCACTCGGCACGCGTGCGCACTCCAGCGAGGTCGGAGCCCGCATCTGGTTCGCTGAAGAGTTGGCAGGCGATGATGTCACCACGCCGGATGCCAGCCGCGTAGCGGGCCACCTGCTCGTCGGTGCCGAAGTCGGTGATGGCGTGCCCCACGGTGCTCAGCCCGATGCGGATCGGGTTCATGTCCGGTATCTCGAACGCGCCCTCGATCATCCGGTACAGGCGTTCATAAGATGCCGGAAGGCCACGGCCACCGAATCGTGTGGGACCGGTGATCCAGCCGTATCCGGCAGCCCAGCGTTTGCGTTGCCATTCCTGGGCGGCGCGGGCTTCCTCGCGCTCCTGCTCACCCGAACTCTCGTGGAAGAGGGCGAGCCCCTCATCGCCCTCACCCCACAGAGCCGATGCCGCGACGCGAGGACGCGCGTTGGCGGTCAAGAACCGCAGCGCTTCCCGGGCGAAGCCACGTTGGGCGTCGTCAGCGGCCAAACCGAGCAATCCCTCATGCGCAGAAGCGTTTTCGGGCTTGCCGGCGAGGTCATCGCTGGCGGCTCGGGTGCGCACGGCCTCGTCGACGACGCGTGCCCGGTGCGCGGGGCCGCTGCCGAACAGCGCGGCCGACGAAAGCGCCCGCTTGTAATACAGATGCGCGGGATGCTCCCACGTGTAGCCGATCCCGCCGTGCAGCTCGATGTTTTCGGTCGTCGCATAGACGGCGGCATCGGTGCACTGCGCGGCCGCGAGGTGGGCGAGCATGACCCGGTCGGTTGCGCCCGTGTCGACCGCCGTCGCGGCGGCCTGCGCCGACGAGGTTGCCCCCTCGACTGCCAGCAGTATGTCGGCGCAGCGGTGTTTGACAGCCTGGAACGATCCGATCAGGCGTCCATACTGCTCGCGCACCTTCGCGTACTCGACGGTCATGTCCAGCACCTGTTGTGCTACGCCCACACACTCGGCGGCAAGAGCGGTGAGAAACACCGGGAACGCTGCCGCCAGGGCGGCCGCCGCACGGTCGGGGCCGCCGACCGGACGGGCGTGGGCGGCTTCGAGGCGCACCCGGTAGAGCGGGCGCGTGAGATCGAGGGTCTCCTGCGGTGTCACGATCACGCCGGACTGATCGCGCTCGACGACGAATAACCCGACGCCGTCCTCCGAGGCGGCGAACACGACAATGCTGTCACTTGCGGCCGCCCATGGCACAAAGCTCAGCTCGCCGTCGACGGTGATCGTGTCCGCGAAGTGTGTGCGACACACAGTGCGGGACACATCGAATCCGCCGTCGGCGGCAGGGGGCGCCACCGTCGCGACAAGATCACCGCTGCACAAACCGCTCAACAATTCTTTGTAGGCATCCGCGTCGCCACTGGCCAGCAGCAGCTGTGTGGCCAGCACCGATGTAAGCAGTGGTGCCGGCAGCAGCGCGCGGCCGGCCTCGATGAACACGACGGCTTGTTCCAGGCTGCCGAAGCCCGCGCCGCCGAACTCCTCGGGTACGGCGAGGCCCTGCAGTCCAAGCTCTTGACCCATCCGATGCCACAGCCGCCGGTCGAATCCGTCTTCGGAGTCGATGGCGCGGCGCACCTGCGCTTCGGTGCATTCGGCGCCCAGGAATTTGCGCACGGTGTCGGCGAGCTCGCGCCGTTCGGCGCGTGTTGTCAGGACGGTACCGGTCACACCCAGCCCCTCAATAAATCGGTTACTACTATAACTATATAGAAGGTAGTCTTTGGATGGGAAAGATGCCAGCGGCAGGAGGCCGACACGTGGTGAGTGCGGGTAGCGAGCAGACCGGCGGCGTCGTGCTGCGCGAGGACGCGTCGGGCGTCGCCTACCTCACGCTCAACCGGCCGGACAAGCGCAACGCCCTTGACGTCGCGACGTTTTTGGCCCTGGAAGCCCACGTTGCCGAGGTGGAGAAAGCGGTCGAGACGATCGGCGCCGTCGTCATTCGCGGTGCGGGACGGTGCTTCTCGGCGGGAGCGGACATCTCGGGGCCGACCCGGGCGCCGCGGCGCAACTTCCAGGCGTCGGTCATCGAACGGCTGGCCAACCTGCCCCAGCCCGTCGTCGCCGTGGTGCACGGGCACTGTGTTACCGGCGGACTCGAACTCGCACTGGCCGCCGACCTCATCCTGGCCGCCGAGTCGGCGCGATTCGCCGACACGCATGCGAGGTTCGGGCTCGCCGCGACCTGGGGGCTCACCCAGCGCCTACCACGACGGATCGGACCGTATCGCACCCGCGAAATGATGTTCACCGGAAGGGTTTTCGATGGCCGCGAGGCCGCGGAGATCGGCCTCGCATCACGCTGCGTTCCCGACGCCGACCTCGAGTCCGCCACCGCCGAGCTCGTCGAATCGATCACGCGGGGATCGTGGTTCAGCCACCGGGAACACAAGCAGGCGCTGTTGCGCACCGACGGGATGGCGCTGTCGGCGGGACTGGCCGACGAGAGTTTTCGGACACAACGGGTGGCGCCGGACTTCGCCGAACGCGCGGGGGAGCGGTTCGTGCGGTGACCGCGACGGCTCAAGAGCGTTGAAGGAGCCCGAATTACTAAGGAAGGCAGGAGGATTGATGTGACGGTGAAACCAACCGGGCACCATGTCATGCCCCGGCCGGTCCGATCATGAGCCTGCCGGCCGAGCTGCGGGAGAGGTTGACCCTTCCCGCGATCTGTGCGCCGATGTTCGGCGTCACGGGCCCGGCGCTGGTGCGCGAAGCCTGTCTGGCGGGCATCATCGGCGCGCTGCCCCGCGCCAACGCCGGCAGCGAGGACACCTTTGCCGAGTGGCTCACCACGATCGAGCGCGACCTGCAACGGGCCTCCGAGCGGGAGCCGTCGCGCCGGATCGCGCCCATCGCGGTCAACCTGCGGATCCAGATGGGCAGCGCGGACTTCGACCGGCAGCTGCGGCTGTGCGCCCGCCACGGCGTGAAGATCATCATCACGGCCGGCGGCGACCCGAGCGAGGCAACCCGGCGGGTCCACGACCACGGCATGTTGCTGTATCACGACGTCACGTCGCTTCGGTTCGCCGAGAAGGCCATCGCCGCGGGAGCCGATGGGCTGACCTGTATCGGCGCGGGCGGCGGTGGTCACTCCGGCACGCTCGGACATCTGGTGCTGGTGCCCAAGGTGCGGACGATGTTCGACGGGACGATCGTGATCGCCGGTTCGGTCTCCACGGGTGCGGCCATCCGCGCGGGCGAAGTGCTCGGGGCCGACCTGGCCTACCTCGGCACCCGGTTCATCGCGACCCGCGAGTCGGACGCCGACATCGCCTACAAGCAGCTCATCGTGCAGAACAGCTCGACGGACCTGCTCTACACGCCGGACATCGCCGGCGTGCCCGCGAACTGGATGGTCGAATCCATGCGACGACTGGGTCTGGATCCGGACAAGCTGCCCACGCCGATGCGAGGAGGCCGGACCTACGATCACCTTCCACCACACGTGCGACCGTGGAAGACGCTCTGGTCGGCGGGCCAAGGCATCGACCTGATCGACGACATCCCCAGCGTCGCCGAGCTGGTCCTGCGCCTGCGCGCGGAGTACGTGGCCGCTTGCGGGCAGCCGGACATGAGCGCGCAGGCTAGATTGACGACCGCCGAGGCCGGCGCGCAGGCGATCTGACTCAGCCGCGCCCGGCGGTCAACAGCATCGTCCCCGCGATCGGCCCGCCGCCGTTGGACACCGCCACGACCTGCGCGCCCGCCACCTGACGGTCCCCGGCTTGCCGGCGCAACTGGAGCACCGACTCGTGCACCAGCCCGTAACCGTGCAGCCGGCCCGCCGACAGCTGCCCGCCGGCGGTGTTGAGTGGTAGTTCGCCGCCGAGGCTGATGCGCGACCCGCCTTCGACGAACGCGCCGCCCTCCCCGGGTTTGCAGAACCCCAGCGCCTCCAGCCAGACCAGGGCCAGCACACTGAACCCGTCATAGAGCTGAACGGTGTCGACATCGGTGGGCCGCAATGACGTTCGGCTCCACAGGTGCTTGGCCGCGCCCGTCGCGGCCATCTCGGCGAGCGCAGGCTGCTGGTCCCAGGAGTAGCGGCCGCGGAACGCGGTCCCGACGGCCTCGACGTACACCGGGCGGACACGCAGGTCGGCGGCGGTGTCCGCGGCTGAGACGATGACCGAGGTAGAGCCGTCCACCGGAACATCACAATCGAACAGGCACAGCGGCCAGGAGATCATCCGCGCGGCGAGGTAGTCATCCAAGGACAGCGGATCGCGGTAGACGGCAAGGGGATTCAGCGCGGCGTGGCGGCGGCAGGTTAGCGGGATCTGCCCCAACTGCGCGCGGGTGGTACCGAAGTCATAGAAGTGTCGGGTCGCCAGCATCGCCAGCCAGTTGGACGCCGACGGAGCCCCGAACACGCGTGGCCACCCCATCGCGTCCGGCGAGGCCTCCCCGTCCGGGTCGTAGACCGCCGCCCGCCCGCTGCCCCGCTGCGCCGTCGATTCGGTCACCGTGCGGTAGACCAGCACATGGCGAGACACGCCCGCCGAGACGGCCATCATGGCGGCCACGATCGCCGACAGCTGGCCGGGCAGTTCGTCGGACCCCTGGAACCAATTCGGTTGCAGCCGTAGCGAATCGATCACCGCGCTGGGCGGCGGGCCGGCGTATCCGAACGACGTGAGGTTGTCTCCACCCGGGTAGGTGGTGATCCCGTCGATCTCCTCGCGGCGCAATCCGGCATCCTCGATCGCGGCCAGAGCCGACTCCACGGTGAGGTCGATCGCCGAGCGTCCCAGCCGACGGCCTATCGCGGACTGCCCGATACCCGAGATGACGGAGTCGTGCTCGAAATGGCGACTACTCATGGGGCCACCGGCCGGAACAGCGGATAGTACAGGCCGTGGCGGTGCAGGAACGCCACCTGGACCCGGTCGCCGATGCGCACCGACCAGGGGTCGCAATCGACGATATTGGTGGTCAACCGCAGATCGTCCTGTTCGTCGATGCCCACAATCGCGATGACATACGGCTGCTGACCGGGCGACCACTGTTGGACGTTGACGGTGTAGGTGAGGACGGTGGCGAGTCCCGAAACGGGCTGGGCACCCACGTCGCGGCTCAGGCACCGCGCGCAGGCCGACCCGCCCGGATGAGTCCGATAACCACATGCCGCACAAGTCCAGAAACGCAGCACGCCGTCGGCTCCGCTGAGCCAGAAGAAGTCGTTGGGGCCGTCGAGGCCGAACCGCTCCCGATGGAGCAGTGGGTCGGTCTGAACGAATCGATGAGCGATCGCGGCCATTGCCCCTTCGTCCTAGCGACGCGGTATTTAGGTATAACAGTAACCTAAAATGGCCGGTCTGATCTCCCGTCCGGGGTCCAAGCAGGCCGGGGGCTACTGTCCTCGAGGTCCACTGATCCGCGGCTGCAGGCCGAACCGTTGCATGAAGACACCGGCGGTTTTGGCGTGTTGCTCGTAGCGGACCTTGCTGGCCTGCAGCGAGGCCAGTCGCCGTTTCGACTCTTCCAGTGCCTTCGGGTCACCGCCGGATGCCTCGAATTCGGCGATGCGCTGGGACTCAGCGACGATCTCCTCCGAGAGCCGAGCGGCCACTTCCCGGTAAGTCAGCAGGTCATAGTCGTCTTGCGACTCGTCGCGACTGACCAGCTCGGGCTCTCTGGCAGGCGTCATCGCCGGCATCTCCTCGTCGTCACGGTGATGTGACAATCATAGATCGGATTATTCCTGAAGCCCGATCCGATTCGGAAATAACCATCTGATATAACTATTTAAGCCTGGTCTCAGCGCGCAGGCCAGCGTCCAACGGGAGATGTGGTGAACACTTCGGCTACCGAGCCTCAGCCAGCCTCAAGCACGCGCGCGGATGACCTTGCCGCCGCTGTCGGACGGGGTTCGCTCGCGGTTCTTCTCGCCTGGCGCGACGCCGAGGCGCCCAACCACCCGTTCCTGTTCATCGAAGACCAGTCGGCGTGGACATTCGGCGAGCTCACGACCGCAGCGGCGCGGCTTGCCGGCGAACTTGCGGCGGCGGGTGTGTCGCGCGGCGACAGGGTGTTGTGCCGCATCGGCAACGACGAGCGGTTCCTGGCTGTGCTGGCGGCCGGGTGGTCGCTCGGTGCGGCCGTCATCGCGATGCATCCCGGCGTACCGCACCATGACGCACACCGGGTGTCGACGTCGATGGATGCCCGTGCCGCGGTGGTAGATCCGGGCGAGGCCGACGACCTGAGCCATCTCGGACTGACCGTAGTGCCATTCGCACGGTTGACCCACGAAGGTGTCGACGGGGCCCAGACGCTGGCGGTACCCGATGTTGCCGGCGATGAGCCTGCCTTGGTTCTACTCACTTCGGGTTCCACCGGTGCGCCGAAAGGTGTTGTGCTGACTCATGACAACGCGTGGTCGAACCTTCGCGCGACCGTTTCGGCGTTCCGGTCCAACACCGATCCCAGCCCGCTGCCGACAACGGCCAAGCCGCCAAACCTGATCGCCAACCCCCTTTCCCACACCGCAGGCGTGGTGCGCCTGCTCTTCGCGCTGTACGTCGGCCGCGACGTGGTGTTGCTGCGAAAGTTCGGCGGCGCGCTGGCCAAGCGACTGGTGGACCAGTTCGGAATCGACAATCTCACCCTTAATCCGGCCATGCTGCGGATGCTGCTGGAGGAGGTGCCCATCGGGCAGAAGCTGGGCGCGGTGCGCTACGTGTCCTCGGGCACCGCGCCGCTGACTCCGGCGCTGCGCGAGGAATTCGAATCGCGGTTCGGTGTACCGGTATTGCAGGCCTATGGCCAGACCGAGGCGTTCGGCGGCATCGCGATCGAAAGCGTGCGCGAGGTGCTGGCCGGGCGGCGCAGAGCCGGCTCTGTCGGACGGGCGCTGCCCGGCGTCGAGATCCGCATCGTCGACGAACACGGCGTTGAGAGGCCTGGCGGGTGCGACGGCGAAATCTGGGTTCGATCCCGCTCGGCGACCGTCGGCTACCTCAATGCCGACGAGACAACGCCGTTGGGCTCCGACGGCTGGTTGCGCACGGGTGACCGCGGCTATCTCGACGGCGACGGCTACCTCTACATAACCGGACGGGTCAAGAACATCATCATCTGCGGCGGATTCAACATCGCCCCCGAAGAGGTCGAGGCGGTACTCGAAGACGACCCCCGTGTGGTGGAGGCCGTCGTCATCTCGCGCCCAGACGAGCGACTGGGAGAGGTTCCAGTGGCGGTGGTCGAGTCGACGGCGGCGCCCGAGGCCCTGCTCGAGCAGGCGCGGTCGCGCCTGGTCTCCTACAAGCGCCCCCGTGCCCTGTTCACCGTTTCATCGCTGCCCAGGGTCCCTAACGGCAAGATCGATCGCGCCGCGGTGACCCGGCTGGTGACGCAGTTGGAAGGCTCCGACAGCTAGCGGCTACTTGGGCGCATGCATAGCGGCGTCAGGTGCGCTCGTGTGCGAGCCTGGCCTGGGCTTCGCGCCGCACGATCTTGCCAATGTCATTTCTGGGTAGCTCGTCCCAGACGACGATCCGCTCCGGCGTCTTGGACCCACGCAGCCGCTCACGCACATACGCGATCAGTTCGAGCGGTGTGGCCGTCGCATTCGGGTGAAGGACGACGGCACTCTCGATGCGGTATCCCCACTCGTCGTCGGGGACGCCGACCACAACGGCGTCGGCGACGGCCACATGGCGCAGCAGGACCGCTTCGATTTCGGCCGGTGCGATGTTTTCGCCGCCGCGAATGATGGTGTCGTCGGCGCGCCCAACGACGAACAGGTAGTCGTCGCGGTCGAGGTAGCCCGTGTCGCGGGTGTCGAAGTATCCATCAGGGTCAAGCGTTGAGCCGATTCCGGCGTATTCACCGGAGATCTGCGCCCCGCGAACCCAGATCCGTCCAGCCTGGCCGTGCGGCAGCGGATTGCCGTCGTCATCGCGAATCTGAAGGTGCACACCGGGAAGCACGTGACCGGCGGAGTGCAGCCGGGCCCGCACGATGTCGTCGTCGCTGGCGGTGGCGGCCCGGTGGTCCTCGGGACTGAGCACGGCGATCGTCGAGCTCGTCTCGGTCAGGCCGTAGGCGTTGACGAAGTCCACCTCCGGCCAGGCCCGCAGGGCGCGCTCGATGACCTGCGGCGGCATCGCGGCGCCGCCGTAGGCGACAGTGCGCAGCGTTGGCACGTGCAGGTCTTCGTCGTCTGCGTCGACGATGCGGGCCAGCATGGTGGGCACGACCAATGCATTGGTGATGCGTTCGCGCCGTGCGAGGGCCAACCATTGGGCACCGCTGAACTGCTCCAGGATCACCGACCGCCGGCCCGCGTAAAGGTTGGTGACGGCGTTCGCCACCGCCGCGATGTGATACGGCGGCACACTGATCAATGCGGCGTCGTCGGGACCGGCCGACCCGAATTCGATCGTGTCGAAAACGTAACTGAGCAAGTTGGCGTGCCGGATCACCACGCCCTTGGGTTCCGACGTGGTGCCGCTGGTGTATATCAGCACCGCCGGACGATCGTCGTCGGGCGCCTCCGTGGCATCCGCGGGCTCATCGAGGGCGGCGCTCCAGGTCGTCATCGAAAATGTCTCGATGCCGTCGGCGGCAACCCGTGCACAGTGTTCGTCGTCGGCCACGGCCACCGCGTTGGGATGGTGAGCAATCAACTGCCGTAGTTGCTCGTCCCCGAGTCGGTAGTTCAGCGGGATGAGCGGGACCCCTGCCCGAGCGGCGGCGAACAAGCTGGCCGGAAAGAGCGGGCTGTTGACGCCGAGGTAGATCAACCCGTCGGCAGCCCTGTCACGCAATATGCGCGATCCGGCGAGACTGCGCCGGCGGAGGCGCTCGGCGGTCATTCCGCCGTCACGAAAGCCCAGCACGATGCGGTCGCCGAAACCATCGGCGGCCATGTCAAGGAGTAGGGAGAGGTTCATCGATTGTCTGACTTACTCATCTGGCGGACGGCTATTCAGTGATATTAGTTTAATTAGTTACCTAATGCAACGGCGTTGGCAACGCGGATGGCACCGCCCGGCGCTATGTCGCAGCGGCATCCCGAGCGCGGACCATGATGTCGATATGCCCGTGCTGCACGACTTCGTCATGCTGGTTGAGCAGCTCGAAATAGCGTTCGACGACGCCACGGTCGCCGCGGCTGGTCCGCCTGACGTCGGTGATCGTGAGGCGGAAGCGGACGGTGTCGCCGATGAACAGCGGTGCACGAAACTGCCAGTCGCGAATGCCCAGCATCGCAATGGCCGTACCGCTGAACAGGCCGGTTCGGTCCAACAGGCCGGTCAAGATTGCCAACCCGAGAAGGCCATAGACGACGCGTTGCCCGTAGACGGTGCTGCGAGCGAACTCGACATCGGTGTGGATGGGATTGAAATCGCCACTGAGCCCGGCGAATCCGACGACGTCGGTCTCGGTGATGGTGCGTCCGGCGCTCAAGAAGGTGTCACCGGCACTGAGCTCTTCGAGGTACTTCGCCTCCATTGTCTTCCTTACGGTGGTGTGCGACGGCCAGGCGCCAAGCCTCGAGGCCGCCGGTAGCCCGAGCGGGATGCCGATCACAGTCGTTGGCTTTAAAGCGTTAGTTTAGACATCGAATAATCGAAGCACCAAGCGGTAACTTGCGGGTGTGATCGGGCACACGACGTGTTGGAGGCCGAGATAACGATGTATGATACTCCTATTTATATGGAGAGGATGGGCGATGACGAGCGTGACGACACCGGAGGCGGCCTCGGAGCAGCCCGAGTTCGGCAAGCTGACACCAGCTGGCCTTGAGGCATTCCGCGGCAAGATCGGGGTCGACTGGCCGTACGACCGTTGGACCACCTGGAATGAAGCTGCGACGCGCGACGGAATCCGCCACTACGCCAACGGCTTCGGCGACGACAACCCGCTGTGGTGCGATCCCGACTACGCCGCGCAAACCCGATGGAATGGCATCATCGCCCCGCCAGGATTCCTCGAGGGAGCGGGTCTGACGCCCAAAGTGACAACGCCGCGTGAAGTGCGCGCCCGCGGTCGCGGCGCGCTGTCGGGCGTCCATATGTTCTGGGCGGGCGACCACATTCGCTATTTCCGCCCGGTCCGTGAAGGTGAGCGCATCTGGGTCCGCCGTTTCTACACCGATATCAAGGAAAAAGAGCGGTCGCGGTTCGGTGGAAAATCGGCTGTGTCTGTGCGCCGACGCGTGTACTGGAATGACGCCGGCGATCTCATCGCCATCTGGGACGCCGACTTTGTCCACACCGAACGTGCCACGGCGGCCGAACGCAACACCGAGAACAAGCCGTTGGTGCAACACCACTACACGCCCGCGGAACTGGACGAGGTGGACGAGCATTACGCCCTGGAGTCGATTCGCGGCGGGGAGAAGCGCTACGTCGAGGATGTCGAGCCGGGTGAGACGTTCACGCCGCGGTTCCGCGGTCCGTTGGTGACGGGCGACGTGATTGCCTGGTTGCAAGGCAACGGCCGGCACGAGATTTTTCCATACCGGCTGAACTGGAAGAACCGGCAGCGGATGGGCGGCTTCTACTCCCGCAACGAATTCGGCGCGTGGGATTCGGCCATGCGCGTTCACTGGGACGATGCCTTCGCACGATCGGTCGGCGCGCGCCGGGCCTACGACTACGGGATGCTGCGCAACGCGTGGCTGATGCACGCGGTCACCGATTGGATGGGCGACGATGCCATCATCGTGGCCGTCGACGACCGGGTGACCGGGTTCAACACGTTGGGGGATCTGACCAAGATCACCGGCGAGGTGTCATCGGTCGATGAGTCCAGCGGTTATCC
>NZ_JBAPRN010000147.1:0-19000 GCF_049281135.1 Mycobacterium sp.
GGGTGGTGCGCAGCGAGCCTGCGGCAACCGCGGTGCGCGCCGACGCTGCCTTCCCGGTGACGTCGACCATATGAGCCGCGCCCTGATCGTCGATATGCGAGAGCGGACCTGTGGAAGGCGTCGCCGAGTCAGCCACGTATCTCATTCTGACAGCCGCTAACTGAGATCCCAGATCTGCACCTGAGCGCCAGCCGGTATCTCGGTGACGTCTGCAGGAATGTCCAGTAGGCAGTTGGTCGACGCCAGCCACCGCAGATGGTGTGACCCCTGCGGCCCATGGCTCACCGCGGTGCCGGCGGCGGCGTCGAATATCCCGCGGCGAAACTGGCGTTTACCGGCCGGTGCGGTCAACGTCTCGGTCAGCACAGCGGATCGGAGTGGCCTTTCCGGAGCCGACAGCCCCATGGCTGATCGCAACGCCGGGCGGATGAACACCTCGAAGGACACCAGTGCGCTGACCGGATTGCCGGGCAGGGTGACGATTGGCGTGTCGGCCACCCGGCCGGCGCCCTGCGGCATACCCGGCTGCATCGCCACCTTGACGAACTCCACCCCCTGATCACCGGCGCGACCGAATGCGTCCTTGACCACCTCGTAGGCGCCCGCGCTGACGCCGCCGCTGCTGACGATCAGATCCGAGTCGACGGCGTGTCGGTCCAGCACCGCCGCGAACTGAGCGACGTCATCACCGACCGTCACGACGGCGACCACCTGTGCACCCGCGTCTCGGACGGCCGCGGCCAGCATGACCGCGTTGGACTCATAGATCTGCCCCGGCCGCAGCGGCGTACCCGGCAACACCAACTCTGATCCAGTGGAAATCACCAGCACTCGCTGACGCGGAATCACCGGCAGCTCGTGCAGCCCCAGCGCCGCGGCCAGGCCAACCACCGCCGGTGTGACCACCTGCCCGGCTCTTAACGCCGTGGTGCCAGTGGCGACGTCCTCGCCGGCGCGGCGGATGTGGCGTCCCTCGGCGCTGGGGACGTTGATCGTCACGACATCGATCCGCCCGTCAGTAGCCTCAACGGGCACTATCGCGGTCGCCCCGGCCGGGACCGGCGCACCGGTCATGATGCGATGCGCCGTCCCCGGCTCAAGCGTGGGGATGTCGATCCGACCGGCCGCAATATCCTCGGCCACAGGCAGTTTCACCGGATGCTCGGTCGTCGCCGAGGCCACCTCGTTGGCGCGCACCGCGTAACCGTCCATTGCGGAGTTGTCGAAAACCGGCAGCGACACCGTCGCGGTCACATCGTCAACCAGCACCAGACCCTCGGTGTCGGGCAGCTCGGCGGTGATGGCCGGCCGGGCAGTAATGAGCCCGGCGACGATGCGCTGATGCTCCTCGACTGACCGCATGGAAGTTATCGCTGACGACCTCACTCCACTCCGATGATCACTGCTGACGCCTTGATGAACACCGTTGCGGGCTGGCCCTCCTTCAGGCCCAAATTGAGCACGGCGTCCTTGGTCACCGATGATGTGACGACATGGTCGCCACCGTCGAGCCGAACCTTAACGATTGCCATGACAGTGCCGATGTCGACTTCGACGATGGTCCCCTTGAATTGATTTCGAGTTGATAGGCGCAATTGCATGCCTCCGAATCGTCCGTGGCCCCTGAAGAGTGTAGGCCCGGTGCGCCGATTTCCCCCGCGCCATCACCGGCCGCTACCACTCACCAGCACGGCCGACCGAGCGGGTCGGGCGGCAACGAGAGCGCTTTGCCACGCCAGAAATCAGCGCGGATTTAGCATTGGTCTCGAATCAGAATAATCTAGAAGGTGTTGTTGCATAGCGGACCGATATAAAGCCCAATATCTAATTAAAAACGTATTACGTATTCGATACGCACTTTGTCAAAAATGCACAACGCTTACTAAACAACGACAACCTTCCACTCGACTAGAGCCAAACGGGCTATGTTTGGAGTTCATGAACATGAGTCGGCTGTACGGGACGTCCGTCGTCCTGGCAACGGCGTTTTTAGTGGCGCGTTCCGTCGGTACGACACGATCAAAGCGGTCGATCCGGCCGTCCGCTTCGACGACATCGGGGCGCTGCGTGAGCAATTGCGCCCCCGCTTCCGACGTGCTGCACCGCGCGGCGGGCCAATTCACCGAGAACGATTACCAGCAATGACGGTGGTGGTGCGTGCCGCGCTAACCGATCAACCGATCCTGCTGGCCGAGCACGAGGAACTGGTGAGCCATCAGGCAGCGGGGGCCGTCGTGGGGTTCGTCGGCATGATTCGCGACCATGACGGCGGACGACAGGTGGTGAAACTTGAATATTGCGCGCACCCGTCGGCTGCTGAGGTCATCGTCGATGTGGTGGCCCAGGTCGCCGCCCAGTCCCACGGGGTGCGGGCTGTTGCAGCCAGCCACCGGATCGGCGTACTGCAGATCGGCGAGGCCGCCTTGGTCGCCGCGGTCGCCGCCGACCATCGCCAGGCGGCATTCGACACCTGCGCAGAGCTGGTGGACGCCATCAAAGCGCGGTTACCGGTGTGGAAGCAACAATTCTTCGCCGACGGAACCGACGAGTGGGTGGGCTCGGCTTAGTTCCGGCGCGGTGACAGTTCGGGGCCGTCGACCGCTGCATCGGTGAGCGCGGGCGGCCAAGCTCCCGCGGCCACGTTCTCCACACGGTTATCCTCCGGCAAACGGGGGCAGTATGTCGATGGTGTTGCCCGCCCGCAGCGGCTGGGCCCGGTCCCGCACGGCCATACCGTCACAGAGAAAGGAGCACCGAAACAGCATGCGGGCCAGTTCCTGACTGCGGCCCCCCAGCCCCTCGACAACCTCACCAACCGTGGCGCCGGGACGCACGGTCAGCTCCTCGGAATCGGACCCCGCGGCGGCGCGCGCGGCTGCGAAATACCGCACGGTGATGTGGACCGGGCTGCCGGTCTCAGCCCTCACCTCAGCCGCCGATTGCACTCATTGGCCGTGCCGGCTGGACGAAGTCGGGGTCGTTGATGCCGTGGCCCGCCGGCTTGCCCCACATGGCAGCACGCCAGGTCGCTTCAATCGCGGCGTCGTCGGCTCCGCCGCGCAGCAGCCCGCGCAGGTCGGTCTCCTCGGTGGCGAACAGGCAACTGCGGACGTGCCCGTCGGCGGTCAACCGGGTGCGGTCACAGGTCGAGCAGAAGGGTTGCGACACCGAGGCGATCACGCCGACCTTTCCGTTGCGGCCCGTCGTGCGATCAGTAATCCGCCACAACTCGGCCGGCGCAGAACCCCGCGGCGTCGGATCGGCTTCCAGGACGTAGTGACGCCTTAGCTGCGCCAGCACTTGGTTCGCGGTCACCGTAGCCTCACGGCGCCATTCGTGTCCGGCATCGAGCGGCATCTGCTCGATGATCCGCAACTGGTAGTCGTGGGCAAGACAGAAGCGCACCAGCGCCACCGCATCGTCGAGGCCGGTCAGCGGGTCCAGCACGGCATTCACCTTCACCGGTCGCAGACCCGCCGCGTGCGCGGCGGCCAGGCCGGCCAGCACGTCGGCCAACCGGTCACGGCGGGTGATCGCCGCGAAGTGCAGGTGATCCACGCTGTCCAGCGACACGTTCACCCGGTTCAGGCCAGCCTGGGCCAACGCCTCCGCACGCTCTGCCAACAAAACTCCGTTGGTGCTCAGCGCCAGCTCCGGACGCGGCCGGAGTGCGGCTGTCGCGGCGATAATTTCGTCAAGGTGCTTGGCCAGCAACGGTTCTCCACCGGTGAACCTCACCTTGGTTATGCTCAACCTGGCCACGCCTATTCGCACCAGCCTGATGATTTCGTCGGGTTGCAGCAGCTGCTCGGCGGCCGACCACGGCAGACCCCCGGCGGGCATGCAGTAGGTGCATCGCAGATTGCAGCGGTCGGTCAAGGACACCCGCAAATCGGTCGCGAGCCGCCCGTAGCTGTCAACCAATGGTCCGGTGGGCGGGGGCTGTGTTGCCCGGCCTTCGAGCCGACGAGGCATCAAAGGCACACCGAGCGTCGTGATCATGGCACCATCCGAATCTGGTCGCGAGCAACATTTTTATTATCCATGTCACCGGGCTCCACGGTTATCACTCAGTGAGGAGTCGGATGTCATCATAGGAGAGTGCGGTTACCGCAGTCGACAGGTCCGCGGCCACGCAACGTCGGGATCCTTTTTAGGCGACGACCAGAGACACCGCCGAATCAGGCCCAGCTCATGTGACGGAGTAGCGTACCGGCAGGTGTTTGATCCCGCCGACGAATGTCGTGGCGACGAATTGCGGATCGCCAGCCAGCTCAATCGATTTCAACCGTGGCAGCAGTTCGGTGAAGAAGCTGTTGACCTCCATGCGGGCCAGCGCGGCGCCCAGACAGAAGTGCACGCCGTAGCCGAAGGCCAGGTGTTTGTTGGGGTCGCGGGCGACGTCGAAGCGGAACGGGTCGTCGAAGACGTCCTCGTCGCGGTTGGCCGATACATATGACAGCAGCACCGACTCGCCGGCTGCGATCGGCACGCCGCGCACGGTCGTGTCTTCGCCGGCGGTCCGCATGAATTCCTTGACTGGGGTGACCCAGCGGATCATCTCCTCGGTGGCTAGCGGCATCAGGTTGAGGTTTTCCCGCAGGCGCTCGCGTTGGTCGGGGTTCTCGATGAGAGCGTGCAGCCCGCCGGAGATGGTCGCGCTGGTGGTGTCGTGGCCGGCGGTGGCGACGATGAGGTAGTAGGAAACCGTGTCGATGTCGGACAGCGGTTGGCCGTCGATGCGGGCGTTGGCGATCGCCGACGCGAGATCCTCGGTCGGATGTTCGCGCCGCGACGCCGTCACCGAATTGAAGTATTCGAACATGTCAAGCAGAGCGGGCAGCTGGTCCTCATAGGTGGTGCCGCGCTTGAACTCGGCGTCGTCGCTGCCGAAGAGTTCTTGGGTCAGTTTGAGCATGCGCGGGAAGTCGGCTTCCGGCAGGCCTAACAGCGACATGATGACGTAGAGCGGGTAGTTCACCGCTATCTCTTGCGCGAAGTCGCATTCGGGGCCTGCGGCCATCATCTTGTGGACGTAGGTCTTGGCCAGTTCGTCGACGCGAACCTTCAGTGCCCGCATCGCCTTGGGGCGAAACCAGTCTGCGCCGATCGCGCGCACCACCCGGTGTTGTGGGTCGTCCATGTGGATCAAAGTTCGCACGCCCGCAGCGTTGTGCGTCTCGTCGCCATCAGCGGTGATCAGAATCGGGCGCGGCCAGTTGGTGAAAAGCATATTGTCGCGTTCGATATCCATGATGTCGGCGTGTTTGGTGATCGCCCAGAACGGCCGGTAGTTCGGCACGTCGACCCGGGAAACCGGGGCGTGGGTACGGAGATGAGCCAGCGCCGCATGGAGTTTCGGTTCGTCGGTGTAGGCCATCGGGTCGGCCAACATCTTCGCGGCATCGTCGATTGTCGTGGTACTGATGGGGACTCCTCACTAACGCGTTCGTTGGCCACGCACCTCTCAATGCGCCGCGGTTACAGTGATCTCGGGGATCGCCTCGAGCTCGGCCCGGCTGCCACTGGCGAGTACCTTGCGCCCTGGTCGACCACCAGCTCCGCGGTACGACGGCCGATGCCCGATGCGCCCCCGGTCATGACCGCGACCTTGCCGTCGAAGTTCTGTGCCATCAGTCTCCCTCGGCCTCGGTGCGGATCATTGTTCGCGCATGAGTCTAGAGTGATATCTAGATCCATGTCCATAGGGGGCCCGGCAGGCCCAGGCGGCATTGTCCGCAGCCGTTACAAACCGTCTGTAGGTCAACGGACCTTGCTATTGCGGTGAACTGACACCGCAGCCTGGCCGGCTGCTCATCATGTGTGGGATGTCAGCTCCACGCATGGGACTGGACGTCGATATATAGTTACCTCTAGACTGACCTCTAATCGGCCTCAGTGCCGCATGACTTGAGGGCATCAAGAGGAGCTGGTGTGGACTTGCAGGAGACGGCGGAGCAGACCGCCCTGCGCAAAGAGCTCAGCGCCTATGTGGCCACCTTGATGTCGGACGAGGAGCGTCGCCAACTGGCCGTTGAGCAGGTTGGCGGCCCCCGCTTTCGGGAGCTCACCAAACGCATGGGCGACGACGGCTGGCTTGGAGTCGGCTGGCCCGTGGAAGTCGGAGGCCAGGGACACTCAATTCAGGACCAGTACGTGTTCTTCGACGAGCTGATGCGCACGGGCCTGCCGTTCCCCTTCGTCACGATCAACACCGTGGGACCCACGTTGATGGTTGCCGGAACACCGGACCAGAAGGCGAAGTATCTGTGCGGGATGCTCTCTGGTGAAACCGTTTTCGCGATCGGCTACACCGAGTCCGAAGCGGGTACCGATCTTGCGAGCCTGCGCACCCGGGCGATGCCCGACGGCAGCGACTGGATCATCAACGGGGCGAAAGTCTTTACCACCGGAGCCAACACCGCCGACTACATATGGCTAGCCTGCCGCACCGACCCAACAGCGCCGAAACACCGCGGCGTGTCGATCTTCATCGTTCCCACGAGCAGCCCCGGATTCTCGTGGACGCCGATAAACCTGGTCGGCGGCAACATCACGACCGCAACCAGCTACCACGACGTGCGAGTGCCGGCGGACAGTTTGGTCGGCGAGCTCAACGGCGGGTGGCAATTGATCACCACCCAGCTCAATCACGAGCGAATCGGATTGGCCGCCAACGGTGGCCGTGTGATTGCGCTGTGGGAACAGGTGCTGGCCTGGGCCCGACGTACCGGGTTGATAGACCTTCCATGGGTGCAGCAGGAGATGGCGCGAGCGCTGGTACTGCTGGAGGCCATGCGTCTCATCAACTGGAAGATGACCTGGGCCGTTGCCCAAGGTGAACTCAAGGGCGCCGAGGCCGCCGCCGCCAAGGTGTTCGGCACCGAAACCCATGTCGAGGTGCAACTCCTCCTGCTTGCCGTGCTCGGGGCCGCGGGACGAATCCGTAGTGGCACCGAAGCTCACGCCCTTGCCGGTGAAGTCGAGCACACCACGCGCCAGGGAATCGTCAACACCTTCGGCGGCGGTGTCAACGAGGTCTTGCGTGACATGGTGGCCACCGCCGGGCTCGGCATGCCCCGACCGCAACGAGGCCGATGATGCCGACGCCGGATGGGGCAGTGTATGCCCAGCTATGAGATCGACGGAGTGATACCGGTCGTGGCTGCGGGTGCGTTCGTGCACCCGTCTGCGGTTCTGATCGGTGACGTCGTGGTGGAAGCCGATTGCTACATCGGACCGACGGCCAGCATACGAGGCGACTTCGGCCCGATCGTCGTCCGCGCGGGGTCCAACGTCCAGGACAGCTGTGTGCTGCATTCGTTTCCCGATCGAGAACTGTTGTTGGAGGAGGAATCCCACATCGGACATGGTGCGGTGCTGCATGGTTGCGTGATCGGATCGGGAGCGATGGTCGGGATGAACGCAGTAGTGATGGACGGCGCAAGGGTGGGGGCCCGGGCGCTCGTCGGGGCAGCCAGCTTGGTGCGGGCGGAGATGACGATCCCCGCCGAGCACCTCGCGGTCGGCAACCCCGTAACCGTGACCCGGCCGCTGGACGAGCGAACTCTGCGGTGGAAGGCCAACGGTGTGAAGGTCTATCGGGAGCTGGCGAAGAGATCGCTGGCCTCCATGCGAGAGACCACACCGCTTGTTGAAATCCCTATCAACCGCCCTCGACTGAGCACCGGCAGCGACGTGTCGGCCCCCCTGCACGAATTGCGCCGGAGCGACAACCCGCGGGAGTCACGATGATCCGTACGGCATTGCACGATCTCGTTGGGGTGCAAGCACCCGTGGTGTGCACGGGGATGGGGTTCGTGTCCGATCCATCCTTGGCGGCCGCGGTATGCAACGCCGGTGCGCTCGGGATCGTCGCCGCGGCGATGATGACGCTGCCCGAGCTGGAAGGCGCTGTGGCACAGATGAACCAGATGACGCAGCAACCTTACGGGGTGAACTTGCGCTCCGACGCGCCGGACCTGAAGGACCGCGCCCGGGTGCTGATCGACGGCGGGGTCAAGGTGGCATCATTTGCACTCGCGCCGGACCCCGCGGTGATGGGCCGCCTCAAAGAAGCCGGGCTCGTGTGCATCCCGTCGGTCGGTGCGCGCAAGCACGCCGAGAAGGTTGCGGGTTGGGGCGCCGATGCGGTCATCGCTCAGGGCGCCGAGGCGGGCGGGCACACCGGCAACGTGCCGACCTCCCTGCTGGTGCCCCAGATCATCGATTCTGTTGACATCCCGGTGATCGCCGCCGGTGGCTTCTCCGACGGCAGGGGACTGATCGCCGCGTTGGCGTACGGCGCCGCCGGAATCGCGATGGGGACTCGGTTCCTGCTGACCCGCGAGTCTCCCGTGCCGATGTCGATGAAGCAGCGCTACCTGCGTACCCAGATCACCGAAACCGTCGTCACCAGCAGTATCGACGGGCATCCGCACCGGGTGATCCGCACGGAGCTAATCGCCGATCTCGAGCGGCACGGACTGGTCCGTGAGTTCGCTGGTGCGATGCGAAATGCGCGTCAGTTTCAACGCCTTTCGGGCCGTCGTTGGGCCTCGATCCTGCGGCAGAGCTGGACCCTGAAACGTCAGCACGATTACAGCCTGCGCCAGCTGGTGATGGCCGCGAACGCACCAATGCTGTGTAGGGCAGCGATGGTCGATGGCCGCGAGGACATCGGTGTGCTCAGCTCGGGGCAGGTCGTTGGGGTAATCGACGACATCCCCTCCTGCCAAGAGCTGATCGCGCGCATCATGGCTGAGGCCGATCGGGTGCTCGGTGCGCTCGTGGAGCCGGCCGCATGAACACGCTAGCCGCCCAGCTTTCCGGCCCCGCGGGTTCGCGCTTACTGGAGGGCAAGGTCGTGGTGATCACCGCGGCCGCGGGAACCGGGATCGGCGGTGCCTGTGCCCGCCGCTGCGTGGCAGAGGGTGCCCGAGTGTTCATCAGCGACATCCACAAAGGGCGTCTCGAGCACACCGCCGAAGACCTCGGCGTCGCCTCGATGGTGTGCGACGTGACCTCTTCAGGTGCCATCGACGAGCTGCTCGATGCTGCCGAAGAGGCCTACGGTCCGGTCGACGTCGTAGTGAACAACGCTGGTTTGGGCGGCGATGCCAGGATCACCGATCTCACTGACAGCGACTGGGATCGTGTCCTCGACGTCACGTTGACCAGCGCCTTCCGCGGGACTCGGGCGGCGCTTCGGCGGATGGTCCCGCGGGGCCGTGGCAGTGTTGTCAACCTCGCCTCCATCACGGGATGGCGCGCCGAGCCGGGCCAGTCCCACTACGCGGCGGCCAAGGCCGGTGTCATGGCATTGACACGTTGCGCAGGCATCGAGGTCGCCGCAGCGGGTGTGCGGGTCAACGCGGTCGCTCCCACCGTTGCCATGCATCCCTACCTGGACAAGGTCAGCTCCAAGGAGGTGATCGCCGAGTGGGTGCGTCACCAGCCCCAGGGGCGGGCCGCCGAACCCGGTGAGGTCGCCAATGTCGTTGCGTTTCTTGCCAGTGACTACGCCAGTTATCTCACTGGAGAGGTGATTTCGGTGGGAGGGCAGCATCCATGACCGAGACGGGAACGCTCAACACCGCGGCGCGGCGGCTTCTCGATGGCGCCAACATCGCTCACCTGTCGACGGTGCAGCCAGACGGAGCACCCAAGGCCGAACCGGTATGGGTACTGCGAGACGGCGATCTCATTCTCATCACCACCGATGACAAGTCGTTGAAAGCCCGCAACATCGCCGCGGATCCGCGCGTCGCACTGTCCATCGTGGATTACCACAATCCTTACGAACAGCTCCTGGTGCGCGGCCGCGTCGTGGAAACGCGCGGCGATCCCGAGCTTGCTGTCCTAGATGCGATGGCGCGGAAGTACCTGGGAATCGACTTCCCACGCCGCAAGTGGGCACAACGGCTCGTCTTCGTCATCGAAGGCGAAACCATCCGCCCGCACAGCTCGCCCCTGACCGACCCCCGCACCAATCAACACGAGGAGAAAAGACCATGACCATCCACCTAGACGTTCAAACCGACGGTGTCGCCGTCGTGACGATGGACAACCCCCCGGTGAACGCCATCAGTGTCGAAGACACATGGAGATTGCGCGATATCTTCGACGGCTTCTCGCGTGACAGCGACGTGCGCGTCGCCATCCTCACGGCCGAGGGCCGCGGTTTCAACGCCGGCATCGATATCAAGCAGATGCAGTCGTCGGGCACCTTCGATTTCCTCATCGGCTCGGGAAACGCGTGCTTCGCCGCGTTCTCCGCGATCTACCGCACTCCGGTTCCTGTCATCGCCGCCGTCAACGGGTACGCACTCGGACTCGGGGTTGGCCTGGTGGGCAGTTGCGACATCCTGATCGCCTCCACCAAAGCGCGATTCGGACTGCCCGAAGTGGACAACGGGGCGCTCGGATGCGCCTCGCACCTGGCGAAGTTGGTACCGCCGATGATGCTGCGCAGGATGGTGTTCACCTGTGAGTCTGTGTCGGCCGCTCAACTACACGAATGGGGAACGGTTTACCGGCTCACCGAACCAGAAGTGTTGTTGGACAACGCGCTCGAAGTGGCCCGCGCGATCTTGAAGAAGCCGGAACAGGTAATCCGGCAGGCCAAGACGGCTCTCAACGAGATCGACTTCTATGACATGGAGCGCAACTACCGCATCGAGCAGGGCCACACCTACGAGCTGAATATTCGCGGCGACGGGGCCAAACAGCGCGATGCGTTCGTGCGCGGCGACCGGATCATCACCCGGTGATGAATGGGCTCACCGACAAGGTCGCGATAGTCACCGGCGCCGCGAGGGGCATCGGAGCGGCCGTCGCCGAACGGTTCGTCCTCGAGGGAGCGCGGGTGGCGCTACTCGACAAGCGTGCGGATTTGTGCACCGCAGTTGCCGATCGCCTCAACAGCGTTCGATCCGACACTGCCCTCGCCCTGACACTCGACATCACCGATGAGACAGCATGGTTGCGCACTGTCGAGGAGATCGCGGGGCGCTGGGGCGGGGTCGACGTCCTCGTCAACAATGCCGGGATCATGCGGGTACAACCAATCGCCGAATGCGACGGCGACACGTTCCGCAAGGTGATCGAGACCAACCTTGTCGGCGCGTACCTGGGAATACGCGCGGTCATGTCATCGATGCAGACACGCGGCGGCGGGTCGATCATCAACTTCTCGTCGGCGCAGGGGTTCGAGGGACGGTTCGGAATGCCGGCTTACACGGCATCGAAATTTGGCATTCGGGGGCTGTCGAAGACAGCTGCAATCGAACTGGGGCCGCTGGGAATTCGGGTGAACACGGTGGCGCCGGGCCCGACCGTTACCGAGATGACACGCCGCGAGGGGTGGACGCAGGCCGATTATGACCGCGCCTACGCGTTGTATCCGCTGGGCCGCATGGCGGCGCCCACCGAGATCGCTTCCGTCTGTGCGTTTCTCGCGTCTGATGAGGCGTCATTCGTCACCGGTGCCGATCTTGTGGCCGATGGTGGCGTGACAGCGGGCAAGCCGAGGGACCGATGACCAGCAGAGCCGCCGGTGAGGGCTATCTGGACGGTCGTGTCGCCATCGTTACGGGCGGGGGACGCGGGCTGGGCGCCGCGCTGGCGCGGGGGCTGGCCGCCGCAGGCGCACAGGTGGTATTGGCCGGACGACAACTGGCCCGATGTCAGGAGGTGGTCGAGAAGATCCAGGGCGAGGGCGGGCAGGCGTCGGCGATCGCCGCCGATATCTCCGTCACCGCTGACCGCTGCCGGCTGATCAGCCACACTGTAGACACATTCGGCGGCATCGACGTGCTGGTGAACAACGCCGCAATCCTTAAGCCGCATCTGGTACTGAAAGTCACCGAAGACGAGCTTGACGAGATCTGGGCGGTCAACCTCAAAGGGCCGGTGTTGTTGGCCCAGGCTGCCCATCCCCACTTGCGGGCGGGCGGAGGCGCGATCGTCAACGTGGCCGCCGCGGGTGCGTTTCAGCCGATGGCGGGAATCGGGGCCTACTCCGCAGCAAAAGCGGCGTTGGTCAACTGGACCTCCACGATGGCCAAAGAATGGGCGCCAGACCGCATTCGGGTCAACAATCTCGTGCCAGGACCGGTGGCCACCGACATGATCCTGCCGCGCGACGCGGAACGGCGGGTGGAATTCGAGTCGCAGATGAGCGCACAGACCCTCGTCGGCAGACTGGCCGCACCTGAAGACTTGGCGGCGGCGGTGGTCTTTTTATGCAGTGATCAGTCGGCGTTCATGACGGGCCGTTCCCTATTCATGGATGGGGGATTGCTCGCATGACAGAACACATTTCGCGCGCGCATGTGCAGATCACCGACGACATGCCAGCCGACCTCGCGACCTTCATCGGTCGGGCGTTGCGGTCGAACATCATCAGCCAGGACTGCGTCAACGTTCCGATGATCCGTCACTGGGTCGAAGCCATGGGTGATGGCAACCCGGTCTATGTGGACCGACGTACCGCGCAAACCACTGGTCGCAGCGACATCGTGGCACCGGCAACCATGCTGCAAGCGTGGACGATGGCCGGCTACCGTGCCACGCTCAGCCCGGCCGCCGACAGGCCAGAGGTGGCCGGTGCAAACGTCCTAGGGCAATGCCTGGCTGCCCACGGGTACACCGCCGTCGTGGCCACGAACTCGGAGTTCGAGTTTTTTCGGGAAGTCAATCCGGGCGATCGCATCACACTTGACGAGGTGGTTGAAGACATTTCGGCAGAACGCACGACCCGCCTCGGTGCCGGCAGGTTCGTTACCTCGCTGAAGATCTACCGCGACCAACACGGCCACGTGGTCGCCCAACAACGTTGGCGCACACTGCGCTACAACCCAGCCATCAAAACGCATTCCCTGGAGGACTGATGGATTTCACTGAAGACGAAGTAGTCACCGATGTGCGTCAACTCGCCAGTGACGTATTCAAACGGCGGGTGAGCGAGGACCGACTCCGCCTGATTGAGGCGTCCAGCCCAGGTCACGACGAGACATTGTGGGACGGGTTGGCACGTTCCGGTCTCCTCGGGATCGGTATCGGCGGAGCGCATGGGGGTGGCGGCCTGGACTGGTCAGCGTGTTGCGCGGTGCTCGAGGAGCAGGCCAGGTTCGTCGCTCCGGTTCCGCTGTGGCCGCATTACGTTGGCGTGCAGGCTTTGTCATCGGCAAACAGCACCGAGCACAGCGTGCAGATGTTGCGTGATCTCGCTGCGGGGACAGCCCGGGTCACGGTCGCCCTCGAAGAGTATTCGACGTCTCCGGCGGCAACCGATCCCGCCACACCGACATGCATGGCGTCACCGTTCTCGGAAGACACCTGGCTCTTGGAGGGGCAGAAAGCCGCTGTACCGGCGATCTCGGTTGCTCGGCACGTCCTCGTGTCGGCGACCGCGCCCGCCGGCGTCGGGCTGTTCCTGGTCGATCGCAACGGCGCCGGTGTCCGCAGCGACGCGGTGCCGGTGACAGACCACGGTTCGGCCGGCGACCTGACCCTAAACGGCGCCATCGGCCTTGCCGTCGGCGCCCCAGGCGATGGTCTGCTGGCCACTGTGCTTGCCCACGCCCGGGTCGCCCTCGCAGCCTTGCAGTTAGGTGTGACGGATAGTGTGATCGCCCGCACGGCAACCTATTTGAGTTCTCGGGTTCAGTTTGACCGCCCCCTTGGGACGTTTCAGGCCGCCCAACATCAGATGGCTGATTGCTATATCGGGGCTGAGGCGATGCGAACCACTCTCTGGCAGGCGATCGACTGTCTGGACAAGGGCGGCTCTGGCCGGTCAACCGAGTTGGCGGTCCGGGTGGCGAAGTGGTGGGCCGACAATGCCGGGCTTGCAGCGGTGTTCGCGGCCGTGCATCTACATGGCGGTCTCGGCGTCGACGTGGACTATCCGCTGCACCGGTATTTCCTGTGGGGCAAGCAGCTCGCTGTCACGCTCGGCGGCCGCGGCGCCGGTCTTGCTCAGCTCGGGGCGCTGCTCGCCTCCGAACACCTGCCGAGCGAACTGGAGGGCGTGCGATGAAGGCTGACCAGTACCCGTCGCGGGCCATCGATTCGGTGACGATCGGGGACGTAGTGCCGGAGCTGGTCATCCCCATCACCCGAACCATGATCATCGCGACGGCCATTGCCAGTCGAGACTACGAGGACGTGCACCACGACCCCGACTGTGCCAGGGAGAAGGGCTCAGCGGACATCTTCATGAACATTCTGACGAGCAACGGACTGGTAGAACGCTACGTCCGCGGTTGGTCGGGGCCTGCGGCGCAACTGACGGCATTGAAGATCCGGCTAGGGGCACCGAACTACCCAGGAGACACAATGCTCCTAAGCGCAAATATCACCGCGGTCGACTTGCGCACCGGCAGGGTGCTGCTGGACGTCATCGGGTCGAACTCACTAGGCACCCATCTAGCCGGCACCGCCGAACTGCAACTCGGCCCAGGGCCACGAGTTTGAGCCGGGTCGCGCATCGATCGCTCATCAACTTCTTCCCGCACGCCTCGGCGTCTTGGGCGACACGGACGGGGCCGGCAGCAATCGGTCGATCGCCTCGTCGAGGACCGCCGTAATCTCCGAGATCGAACGTCCGGCCGCCACACTGACAATTCCACCCTGAATCATGCAACTGAAAATGCGGGCTGCAGCCTCCAGATCCTTCTTCGTGTAGCCGGCAGTGGCGCCCCCCGTTAGCGCCTTGCTGATCCATGCGGCCTGGTGGGGACCCAGGACGATCGCATTGTCGCCCTCGAAGGCAGGCCCATTGGTGACATAGGCGCGATATAGCGCGCGGTAGAGCAGTGGACGCTCCGCGACGGCTTTCATGATCCGGCCAACTTCCCAACGTAGCCGTTTGGCGGGGGTATCGCCCGTATTCTGATGGCGTTCAACGTCTTCTGTCGACCGTTGGCCGAGGCTGAGCAGCGCCTCGACCAGTAGCTGATCCTTCGTTCCGATGTATTGATACGCCTTGGCCGTTGACATGCCCGCGAGTCTGGCCACCTCCGGCATCGACACCGCGTCATAGCCGCCCTCGGTCGCCAGCTCGATGGCCGTATCGACCAAAGCTTGCCGGGTGGCTTGCTGATTCGACGTCAGCAGCATCTGCACCACTCTCGGTGCTGGGTCAGACGTAGGCATAACGCCAGTCTATAACGCCATCCAAAGTCTCTCTATACACAACGCGATGCGGGGCGCCACGAGTCGCCGTCACAATTGAGGCTGTTGTCTAGGGCGCGTTGTGATGTAGTGTTGGAGACATGTCTAGAGACATATACAGCGCGTTGGCGACATTGCCGGAGCTGCCCCAGACCAAGCACAGTTCAGGAGCAACGACATGTCGTTAGCCACCGCGCCCGTGGTCTCCGGCGGCCAAGGTGAACGTGGTCACTTGGAGGAGTTTCGGACCGATCCGATCGCATTGATGCAACGCGTCCGCGACGAATGCGGCGACTTCGGCATCTTTCATCTAGCGAACAAGAAAGTCGTACTGCTGTCGGGTGCTGAAGCGAACGAGTTCTTCTTCCGGGCGTCCGATGAGGATATGGACCCGGCTGAGGCCTACCCGTTCATGACGCCGATCTTCGGCGAGGGCGTTAGCTATGACATCAGCCCCGAGCGGCGCAAGGAGATGCTGCACAACAATGCGCTGCGCGGTGAGCACATGAAGGGCCATGCCGCCACCATTGAGAACGAGGTGCGCCGGATGATCGCCGACTGGGGGGATCACGGCGAGATCGATCTGCTTGAATTCTTCGCCGAATTGACGATCTACACATCGTCCGCCTGCCTGATCGGCACCAAGTTTCGTGAACAGCTCGATTCGCGATTCGCCCATCTGTACCACGAACTCGAACGGGGAACCGACCCGCTGTGTTACGTCGACCCCTACCTGCCCATCGAGAGCTTTCGTCGCCGCGATGAGGCCCGGATACAGCTGGTCGAATTGGTCGGTGGGTTGATGGCAGGTCGCCTGGCCAGTCCTCCGGCGTCCAAAGAAGATCGCGACATGCTCGACGTGCTGGTGGCCTTGAAAGACGAACACGGCGAACCGCGCTTCAGTGCCAGCGAGATCACGGGCATGTTCATCTCATTGATGTTCGCGGGCCACCACACCAGTTCGGGAACGTCATCGTGGACGCTCATTGAGTTGCTCCGGCATCCGGACGTGTACGCAGGAGTGATCGCCGAACTCGACGATCTCTACGCCGATGGCCAGTCGGTCAGTTTTCATGCACTGCGCCAGATTCCGCTATTGGAGAATTCACTCAAGGAAGTGCTGCGACTACATCCGCCGCTGATCATCCTGATGCGCTGCGCCACCGGTGAGTTCGAGGTTGTCGGGCACACCATCCATCGTGGTGACATGGTGGCGGTGTCGCCGGCGATTTCCAATCGGGCGCCGGAAGACTTTCCGGAGCCGGACAGATTCATCCCGCAGCGATATGTGGAGCCACGCCAGGAGGACCTGGTAAATCGCTGGACCTGGATTCCTTTCGGCGCTGGCCGGCACCGCTGCGTGGGCGCGGCGTTTGCGACCATGCAGATCAAGGCCATCTTCTCGGTTCTATTGCGCGCCTATGAATTCGAGATGGCGCAGCCGGCCGACACCTACCGCAACGATCATTCGAAGATGGTGGTGCAGCTGGAGCGTCCGGCGAAGGTGCGCTATCGCCGTCGCCAGGGGCCGCGAACGTAGAACACCGAACTCACCGAATACACATCCGACGAAACACGAGGAGACCAAGCGATGCCCGCGTTCCCGCGCGAAGAAATTGAAGACGTGATGAAGAACTGGATCGACGCCAACAAGGAGGCCGAGCGCATCGGCGACTGGAGGATTCTGGCCTCGTTCTACACCGACGATGCGACCTACGGATGGAATGTCGGGCCGAAGGAGGATGTCATGTGCGTCGGCATCGACGAGATCCGCGACATCGCCATGGGCAAGGAGATGGAGGGCCTCGAAGGGTGGAAGTACCCGTACGAGCGCGTCTTGATTGACGACAGAATCGGCGAGATCGTGGGATTTTGGAAGCATCTCTCCTGCGACGTCGACGGCCACGAGGAGCTGATTCATGGCATCGGTGGCAGCTGGTTCCGCTACGCGGGAAACGGCAAATTCGACTGGCAGCGCGACTTCTTCGACTTTGGCCACATCGCAGCGCGTTACAAGAAGCTGATCAAGGCGGGCAAATTGTCCGACGCGATGCTCAAGCGCCTCGAGCATGCGGTGTCCGGCGAGAAGCCGCAGTGCTGGTACCCGATCGGCCAGACGCCGGTTCCCCTGTGGTAGCGAAGCCACCTTCGCAGGCTGTCCGCACTCACCGAAGACTCGGTTAGTTCTTCTTCGTCATTTGTCTGAAAGGGGTCTTACGGTGATTTCGGCCACCGCGGAGGTGCCCTCCACCATCGAGGAACTGGACGCCAAGTGGCTGACACGGGTGCTGGGCGCCACCATAACGGGCGTTCGTGCGGAGCAGATCGCGGTGGACAGCGGCTTCTCCTCGTTGCTGTACCGACTGCATCTGACCGGTGATGCGAGCGTGCCGGGAAGCGTCATCGCGAAGCTGCCGGCCCAATCCGAGGCGCGCGGCGCCATGGAGATGATGGGCGGCTATGCACGCGAGTTAGCGTTCTACCGATACGTTGCCGGTCGCGCACCGTTGGGCACGCCGCGCGTGTACGCCGCGAGGATGGCGGCAGATTCCACGGATTTCGTTCTGGTACTCGAGGATCTGAAGGACTGGGATAACGCGGACCATCTGGCTGGGCTGTCGCTGCAGCAGGTCCGGCTGTGTATCGCGCAGCTCGCCGGGTTGCACGCGTGGTCGATGGACCCGGCCAACTCGGCTGCGCTGCAAGCGTTCCCGAGCCTGGACACACAGATGACCAGGGAAGTGTTGCCGGCGGTGTTCGCCCAGGGGTGGCAGGTGTACCGCGAACATGCGGGGGCACCGGTGACGCCGGTAGTCGCACGCTATGCCGAACGTTTCACCGACCACGCCGCGATCGCCCTGCAGGCGTTGACCGAGCGCTCGATGCTGGTGCACGGCGACATCAGGGCAGACAATTTGTTCTTTTCCCGCGACCAACTCAAGGTGGTCGACTTCCAGCTCGCCGCCAGGGGCGTTGGCGCTTCCGATGTGGCCTATCTGGTCAGCCAGGGTCTGCCAACCTCGCTGCGTGCGGGTCGCGACGAACAACTGGTCCGTGGGTACCTCGAGTCGCTCGCCGAGTGCGGGGTCGACGATTACTCCTTCGACGACGCTTGGCGCCACTACCGATTCGCCGTCGCCTACCTGATCTGCCTCCCCGTGACCGCCTTGATCACCTGGGAGTCGTTGCCGGAGCGATCCCGCCTGCTGTGCCTGAAACTCACCGAGCGCGCAGTGGCGGCCATTGACGAGGTCGATGCGCTGGCGGTGTTCGAGTGACCCGCACCGCCCGTGAAGTCGTGGAGCTGTACAACTTGGTCGTCTGGAACGAGCGGGACTTCGCGCTCGCCGAGGAGTTGATGGGCGACACGGTGATCCGCCACGAGGTGGGCGAGGCGCTCACGTTGACGCATCGCCAGGCCGTGCAACGAATCGTTGACCACTGGGCGATGTTCGACAAGGTGTGTTTCGACCTGAACCTCGTGGTGGCCGGCGACGACGGCGAACATGTCGCGATCGTTTACGGGTCGTCGATGGAGCTCAAGGACGGCGCCAGGATCGATATCGGCAGCTTGGAGATCTTCCGAGTTGTCGATGGCCGGATCACCGAGGTCTGGAATTGCGGCCACAAGCAAGGGGTTTGGCAGTGACAGAACGCGTGCTCGACGAACTCGGTTATTACCTGCTGGCCGGTGCAGGTGGCGAGGGCCCGGCGACGTTGATCGACGAGGCCCGGCGCGGCGAGGAGCTCGGCTTCGGTAGCGCGTTCATTTCCGAGCGCTGGAACGTCAAGGAGGCCTCCTCACTGGTCGGCGCCGCAT
>NZ_JBAPRN010000148.1:0-4795 GCF_049281135.1 Mycobacterium sp.
CGGCAGCCCCGCGTGGGGGTCAGTGGACCGGACCGCAGTCGGCACGGGCGGCACCGCGCCGCCTGGCAACGCTTGCGGCGAGGCCGGTGATGGTGCGTCAGCGGGCGGCGCGGGTGGGCCTCCCGGCGGCGGTATGTGCGGGTTGAGCTTGTCCTCGCTGTAGGTGATCTCGTTGGGACGTGCCGATGCGCCCACGAATGGGTTGAGCCCGATGGGCAGGAAGTTGTACTGGCGGTTTTTGATGATCGGAGACAGATACTGCTCGCATAGCCGCGCCGACTGTTTCCTCCCGACAAGTCCGTCGGACTCGATTGAACCGCAAATGGATTGGACGGTGTCGGCAAAGTTCGACAGGGCCAGAATCCCGGTGACCGCGCTCTGCGCCGGTTGATAGATGTTGAGAAAGTTCTGGAACACGTTCGGCGCGACGTGCAGGGTCTGCTTGATGTCACGGCGGCTGTCGTTCAACGCCGTGGTGATTTCGTTGAGGTGGTCGAAGGTCTTACCGATGGCCTCGCGGTTCTCGGCGACGAAGGGACGCAGATCGTTGACGGCACCGTCCAATCCCGCAATGGCTTGGCCCCACTCGTTGGGAGTGTTGGTCGTCACCGTGGTGATGTTGGCCAGGTTCTTGTTGAACGACGCCAGCAGCTCGCTGCTCGAGGTCAGCGCGGAGACGAACGTCTCCAGGTTGCGCAGCGTGCTGAAAATGTCCGTGCTGTGGTCGCCGAGCGCTGAAACCGCCTGCGAGAGCTTGATGACGGTGTCGCGCGCGGTGTCACCTTCGCCGCGCAGGTTCGCGGCCGAGGTGTTGACGAATTGCCCCAGCGCGCTTGTTCCGCCCTCCGTCGTCGGTTGCAGGGACTCGGTCAGCTTCTCCAACTGCTTACGCAGGTCGTCCCACTCGACGGGGACCGCGGTCCGCTCCTCCGGAATGGTCGCGCCGTCAGCCAGTTTCGGGCCGCCGGAGTAGACCGGGACGAGCTGGATCGCGCGCGAAGTGACCAGTGACGGCGACAGGATCGCCGCTCGCACGTCGGCGGGAACCGGATATTGCGATTCGACGGTGAACGTGACCTTCGCCGCGTTGGGCTGCGGCTCGATCTTCTCGATTGTTCCGACCGCGACGCCGAGAATGCGGATCTCGTCGCCGGTGTAGACACCGTTGGTGTTCGGGAAGTAGGCGATGTACGTGTTCCGGGTGACCTGCTTCCACCACGGCGTGACCATCATGCTGATCCCGACGGCCAGAATCAGCACCAGGCAGATCGCCGTACCGATCTTCGTGGCGCGTCGATGATTCTCGATCCATGCCTGGCCGCTCTCAACCCGGTTGCCAAGTCTCGCGCGGACATTCGCGAATGCCATCAGCGACCCCCGTTCGCGGGCACTTCGTTTGGCGCCGGGACGTAGACCGGCGTCTGCTTGGGCGGCGGCTGGAGATCCGCCGGCGGCCCGGGCGGTGGCCCACCCGGCGGCGGCGCTGGTGGTGGCGGCCGGTACGGGTAGCAGCCGGGCCCGGGCAATGGGATGCCGGCCGGACCACACGACTGCTGGTCGGGATTGCCGGTGATCGCGTCCGGGATTGAGCGTCGCGGCTCGCCGCCTTGTCCGGTTCGCGGGTACGGCAACGGCACCGGCGGTAGGCCAGGCTGGCCGTTGCCCGGATCGACAAGTTGCGACGGCAGCAGCACATTGGGATCAAGCCCCAGATCAGCGAACGCCGCGTCGGTGAACGGCTGCACAAACTGTCCCAGGGTGAGGTTCGGCAGCGAGGCTTTGAAGAATGGTCCCGACCCCAGCACTTCACCGAACGACATCGCGTACTTCGGGATGAGGTACAAGGTGCGCTGCAGTTCCTTTTTGCGGTCGTCCAAGACCGACAGCACCGAGTTGAGCTTGTCCAGTGCGGGCTTGAGCTGCGTCCGATTGTCGCCGATGACGGCCGAGATCTCGCGCGTCGCGGCCCCGACATTGGTCATCAGCGCGTCAACCGCATTGCGTTGTGTCAGAAGCTCGGCCAGCAACGCATTCGCGTTGATGACCAGGTTGGCGATCTGGTCGCTGCGCTTGCCCAGCACCCCGACGACCTTGTTCGCATTGGTCAGCAGGCTGCGCAGTTTCGCGTCACGGTTATCCAGCGTGGTGGAGAACTGCGCAACTCCCTCTAGCGCGGCCTTCAAATCAGGTGGAGTGTCTTTGAACGTGTTCGCCAACGTCGTCAGCGCCGATGAAAGCTTTGCGGTGTCCAACGCGCTGATGGTGCTGGTCAAGTCCCCCAACGCATCCGGTAAGTCATACGGCGCGCGGGTGCGCTCGACCGGGATCGGGCCTTCCAGGTTGCCGTCTCCACGTGGAGTGATCTCCAGCATTTTGGTGCCGAGCACGGTCTCGGTCTTGATCGACGCTTCGGTGCGGTTACCCAGCGCGACGTCGTCGTCGACGGTGAACTTGACCAGCACCTTCGTCCCGTCCAATTTGACGCTGGACACCCTGCCGACCGACAACCCAGACACTCGCACGTCACTATCCGGCTTGATTCCGCCTGCCTCGGTGAAATATGCGGAATAGCCGGACTTTCCGGTAAGGAAAGGGATCTTTTCGTAGGAGAAGACAGCGGCCACCAAGGCAACGACGATGCCGATGCCGACCAAGCCGACCGTGGTCCGGTTGCGCTCGGCGAGCGGCTTGATGTTGGGCCGCTTGAACTTGCCTCTAAAAGAACTTGTGATCGAGGTCATTTTTTCGGCAAGCACCGCCCAGTTACCTGGCTCACCAGCTTGACGAACGTGGGTTGCCCGTTGCGGCCGTTGAGCTTGATGATCACATCGCAGATGTAGAAGCCGAAGTAGTCGCCGTAGAGACCCTGGCGGGACAGCGTTTGATAGACGTCGGGAAGGGTTTTCACGAGGTCGTCGAAGTAATTGTGATCGGACTCGATCTGCCCCGCGAAGCGATCCGTTTGCACCACAGTGTCTTTGATCGGTTGTCGCGCGGCCGTCAACAAGTCCGCTGCCGATCCCGTCGCGGCATTGATGTAGGCCACGTCCTTGGTGATATCGGTCTTGCGCTCGGACAGGGCCCCGACCAGTAGGGAGAGCTTGTCCAAGCCGTCTGAGAACTGTTTGTCGCGGGTGCCGAAGGTGTGCAGCACGACGTTCAGGTTGGTGATCACATCGCCGACGAGCTTGTCGCGGTTGGCCAGCGTGGTGGTCAGCGCAGAAGTCTCACCGAGCACCGACGAGATGGTGGCTCCCTCACCCTGGAAGACCCTGAGCAATTGGCCGGACAGCGCGTTGACCTGGTCAGGATCCAACGCGCGAAACAGTGGCCGGAAACCACCGATGAGGGCGTCGACATCGAGAGCAGGAGACGTGCGGTCCAACGGAATCGTGGCCCCCTGCGCCAATCTCCTGGGCGGGCCGGGCCCGTCTTCGAGGGCGAGATAGCGGTCGCCGATGAGGTTTTCGTAGCGCACCGACGCTTTGGTGCCTTCAGTGAGTCTCAGTCCCTTGTCGATGGCGAAGTTGACGTGGACAGTACCGTCCTTCAGCAGCTTGAGGTCACTGACCTTGCCCACCTCGACACCGGCGATACGGACAAAGTTTCCGCCCTTGAGCCCGGAAATATTCGAAAACACCGCGCTGTAGGAAGTCCGGGAGTCAAACCGGAACTGCCCGAAGACCGTCACCAGAATAAAGACGAAAGCCAGGGAGACAAGGGTGAACGTCACCACACGCGCGATGGCGCCGGTGTTGGTTCTCATTGCAACTCCTTACTTTTCGAAGGGCCTGGGCGACTCAAGGCGATGGAGGTGCGGGCGGGAGCGGCGGCGTCGCAGCCCCCGCGTAATCAGGGGCACCGTACGGCGGTTGTCCGGGATAGGCCGGCGCCTGGCCCGGCGCTGGACCGCCCGGGTAGCGAATCAGCGGCGGTTGGGGCGTTCCCTTGGTGACCGGGAAGTAGTTCACATACCCGGGGAAACCGATTCCGGAGTTGGGCCGGATGTCCAGCCCGGTCCCGAATCCGGTGTCGGTCACCAAATACTTCACCGGGAAGTTCGCGCTCGCGTCAGGCAGTGAACCACAACTCGGCCTGCCGCCGGGACCACCCTTGGCCTGCACGCGCGGCAAGTTGTCGGGGTAGCGGTACGGGTCGTCACCGAATAGCAGCCCGCCGTCGATGTTGAGGGATTTGCCGTTACCCCCCATGGCGGCTCGACCGCCGTTCTCCAGGTACCACACCGCGCCCTCGAACGTGCATTTGTACGTCGGTGAGTACTTGTTCAGCAACTCGAAGGTCGGCGCCACCAGGTTGATCGAGTTGACCAGGTTTTGCTCGTTCCGGCCGATCGTGTTGATCCCGGCGTTGGAGAAGCCGATGGCATCCAGCAGCAGTTCGTTGAGCGCCTTTTTGTTCTTGGTGATCGTTACGCTGGTTGTCGAGAACGCATCCAGCGTTGACAAAAGGTCTTGCGCTGCAACCGAATAGGCCGCGGTGGTCTTGCCGAACAGCTGCCAGTCCTTGCGGATGGTGGCCTGTTTGGGGTTCACGGCAACAAGAAATTGGTTCCCTCCGCTGATCGCCTCTCCTATCCGCTCGCCCTTGCCGCGGAAAGCGTCGGACAGCGCTGAGAGCACACCGTTCATCTTGGCTGGGTCGATTGCTCGGACAATCGACTGTAGGTTCTGGAAGACGGTGTTGACCTCGACGGTCGTGTTGCGACTGTGCAACACAGCGCCTTTGGCCAGTTGACGATGACTGGCGCCTTTTGTGGGAACGATGAGGTCGACGT
>NZ_JBAPRN010000149.1:0-31617 GCF_049281135.1 Mycobacterium sp.
AAATGCGTCCGTTTGTCTCTGGTAGACGGGCCTGGGAGCCTAGAAGAAATTCGAAATCGACATCGACATCGACATCGACATGGTTGAGCGATAGTCTGCTGACACGGGCTCGCTTGTCTGCGAGACATCCACATCACGAAGGAACTCAAGGCCATGGGCACTCTGGACGGCAAGGTCGCGTTGATCAGCGGCGGAGCACGGGGGCAGGGACGTTCGCACGCCGTACGGTTGGCCCGAGAGGGCGCCGACATCATCACCTTCGACATATGCGAGCAGATCCATTCGGTGCCCTACGAGACAGCGCGGATAAGCGACCTGGCTGACACCGTCAAATTGGTGGAGGCGGAGGGCCGCCGCATCGTGGCGCGTCAGGCCGACGTGCGCGACCAGGCCGCAGTAGAGGAGGTCCTCCAAGCTGGGCTCAGCGAATTCGGGCGCGTCGACATCGTTCTCGCCAACGCCGGCATCATGCCGATCGTTGGCGACGGATCCAAGGAGGTGTCCGCCTGGCACGATGCCATCGACGTCATGCTCACCGGTGTCCTCTATACGATCGAAGCGGCGATTCCGTCGATGATCGCGCGCGCGGAAGGCGGTTCGATCGTCATCACCAGCTCGGTAACCGGGTTGAAGGGACCCACCCGCAGTATGCGCGTCAAGACCTACGGGATGCTCGGTTACGTCGCAGCCAAGCACGGTGTCGTCGGATTGATGCGCTCGTATGCAAACGCGCTGGGGCCACTTGGCATCCGGGTCAACACCGTGCACCCAACCGCGGTGAACACTCCGATGGTGGTCAATGAGGGGTTCATGGGGGCGGCCGATCAATTCCCCGAACTCTTCGAGGCCATGACAAACGTTTTGCCCGTCTCGCTCATCGAACCCGCAGACGTATCCGAGGCAATCGCCTATCTGGTTTCCGATGCCGGCCGTTACGTCACTGGTGCCGTGTTCCCGGTGGATGCCGGCAACACCATGCGCTGATTGGCACCCCCAAGTCCGCGAATCACCCTGCGGTGCAACGGCTCCAAGAGGACCGGAGCCGGGCGCGCGGACGTGAGCGGTGACCGGTATCGGCCTCCGGCCGCTCTCGTTGAGCCAGTATCGCGCCGAGGTTGACAGCTCGGCGGTGCGAGCGCCATCGCACCGCCCTCCGATAAGGAGCATAAATGGAACAGGGCTGGAACTTTGCCGACGTCTGGGAGTCCGTTGCGGACAGCCACCCCGAATACCTCGCCCAGATAGGTCCGGGACGACGGTTCAGTTGGGCCGAGTTCGATCACCGTGCCGATGGGGTAGCCCGCGCTCTCCTGGATGCCGGTCTAGGCCGGCAGGCAAAAGTCGCGCAGTACCTCTACAACTGCCCGGAATACCTTGAGTCAATGTTCGGGATCTTCAAGGCCGGATTGGTACCGGTCAATACGAATTACCGATACACCGACGACGAGTTGTTCTACCTATGGCATGACGCCGACGTCGAGGCGGTGGTGTTCGACTCCGTGTTCGCGTCCGTGTGCGACCGAATGCGGCATCGCCTGCCTGGGATCAAGTGCTGGATCCAGCTAGTGCAGCCCGAGGGCGCCGCGAGGGGCCCCGAGGCGTCGTGGGCCCTCGAATATGACACGGCGGCCGCGAGCGCCTGTGGGCGCGTCGAAGCGTCATGGGGCAGATCCGGCTCTGATCTCTATCTTCTGTACACAGGCGGGACGACCGGGATGCCGAAGGGAGTCATGTGGCCACAAGACCACCTGTTCCGGTATCTGGAATCGCTGTCAACGCGGGAGCGACCCGGAGTACCCGACTGCGAGGCCTACGTGCGGTCCATCGTCAAACCCGGGCCTAAAGTCCTACCCGCTGCACCGCTGATGCACGGGGCTGGCGCCTGGTTCGCAATGAGTGCGCTATGTCGCGCTGCGGCCGTGGTGACCCTCGCCGTGCGGAGTTTCAATCCCGCGGTCCTGTTGAGCACGGCCGCCGATGAGCGGGTGAACGGAGTGGCCATCGTGGGTGATCCCTTCGGCCGACCCATCCTCGACGCGCTCGACGCGGATCCCGGACGCTGGGACCTGTCCCGGCTCAAGGTGCTCGTCTCCTCTGGCACCGCACTGAGCCCGCATGTCAAGGATCGCCTCCGTAGCCACGTTCCAGGCTTGGTAATCATGGAATCCCTCGGCAGCTCGGAGACGGGCGCCATCGCACAGGCCAACAGCAGCTCGGACGGCCGCCCGGGCGGGACAACCTTCGTCCTCAAGCCCGGCTCCCGCGTCATCGACGACGACGGCCTTGACGTCGCTGCTGGTTCGGGTCAGGCCGGTCGACTTGCCGTCAGCGGCAACCTCCCCACCGGCTACTTCAACGACCCAGTGAAGTCCGCCGAATCGTTCATCACGATCGACGGCACCGTCTATGCGGTAACCGGTGACTGGGCGGAGGTGGAGGCCGACGGACGGACGATCAAACTGCTTGGACGCGGAAGCCAATGCATCAACACGGGGGGCGAAAAGGTCTTCGCCGAGGAGGTCGAAGCGAGTATCAAGAGTCATGACGACGTGAAGGACGCCGTCGTGGTCGGGGTGCCCGATGACCTCTACGGACAGGCAGTGGTCGCCGTCGTGCAAGTGACAGCCGGCAGCATGCTCACCGAAGCCGACATCGTCGCCCACGCTCGCCGCGAGTTGGCGGCGTACAAGACTCCTAAGCGAGTCGTGTTCGTCGACACCATCGAGCGTGGTGGAAACGGAAAGGTGGACCCGCGGGCAATCCGCGAGATGGCCATGCTCCGACTCCGAAACGCACTGGCCCATGACTGATAGCAGGCAACATGTTGAGCAAGACGCGTGCCGCGATGGTGGTGTTCGGTGAGCGCGCTGCGTTTCCCGGTCGAAGCAGGTCATGTAATGCTCTTCGCGCGGGCGGTCGGAGACGACAACCCGGCCTACCGAGACCCGGAGTCTGCGGCCGCGGTCGAGCTGCAAGGTTTGATCGCGCCCCCGACGTTCACGCAGGCCGCCGCGCAGTTCGACCCCGACTCTCACCTCCGGCCGAAACCCGGAATTAAGTGGCACGGTTCGGCAGGCGGCCCTGGATTCCTTCCAGCCCGGCGGGGAGGCTTGCATGCTGAACAACACTTCACCTACCACCGTACGGTCAGAGTAGGCGACGTTTTGAGGACCGAGAGCCGTGCGGGGCAGACGTGGGAGAAGCGCGGACGCTCGGGACGGTTGATATTCACCGAGCGGTTCACCGACTTCTACGACGAGGGCGGCAGCCTGGTGGTCACGGCGCGTTCCGTGTCGGTGCAGCGAGTGGCCGTCAGCGACGGGGAGGGATGACGTGGCGCTGAGAGCTGCCGACTTGAAGGTCGGTGACCGCCGCGAACAGGTGGTTGTCGAGGACTTGACCCGCACCCAGCTCGTCCAATACGCCGGGGCATCCGGTGACTACAACCCGCTGCACACCGACGAACCCTTTGCCCGGCAGGTCTCCGGCCACGCGGGAGTCTTTGCACACGGGATGCTGACCATGGGTTTGACCGGGAAGGCCGTGACCGACTGGGTGGGCGACGGGCGACTGGTCGAATTCGGCGTCCGCTTCGTCGCACAGGTGTGGCCTGGGGACACGCTGATAGCGACGGTGACGGTCCGAGCGATTGGTACGCGGGGAGGCGCCCCAGTCGTTGAACTGGATGTCAGCAGCGTGAATCAAGACGGAGTGGAAGTCATTACTGGCACTGCGGTTGCGTTATTGGATCCCTAGGGACGCTCACTTTAGATCGACCAACCGCCGTCGACAGTGAGGATGGTCCCAGTGCAGTAGGTGGCGTCCTCCGATAGGAACACGGCGGCCTTGGCCGCCTCCTCAGCGGTGCCGAGCCGGCGCAGCACCAGCTTGGAAGTGATCTGACTGCGGGATCGGTCGTCGAGTTCAGCGGTCATGTCGGTCTCCACCAGCCCCGGCGCCAGGACGTTGACACGGATCCCGTCCCGCCCTACCTCCTTGGCCAGCGACCGGGCGAAGCCGACCAGGGCGGCCTTGGCGCTGCCGTATGCGGTGTCTCCCGGGTTGCCGATGAGACCCACTACAGAGGAGATCACGACGATCGAGGGGTCCGATCCCGCCCGCAGTGCAGGCAGCGCCGCGCGAGTGAGTTGGGCCGCTCCGGCGACGTTGGCCGTGACCACGTCCCACCATGCAGTCGGCGACACGGCCTCGAGACGTCCCCCCGACCACCTTCCCGCGTTGAGGACGAGTGCGTCCAGTCGCCCCCAACGGGCCAGGGTGGCCGCGACTGCCCCAGCTGCCGATTCCTGGTTGCCTAGTTGGTATGAGGTCGTAGATATCGAGTCCGGGAACTCCGACGCGACGGCCTCGGCGGCGTCAGCGCTCGTGTTGTAAGTCGCGGTGACATCGCGACCCCGTTGAGCAAGCTGACGTACGACCTCAGCTCCGATTCCTCGGCTGCCCCCGGTCACGAGGACGGCACGCGTCATGGTCGAGACCCGAGAGACGAGATTGCGGACGACCATTGGTCGGAAAGATAGGCCGGGCGAGGTCTCGGGTGGCCCAGGCGGGATGGCGGATCGTCACCGTTGCTGAGCGTTCCCGTCGAGCTGCCGATCCCCAGCGCTTCGGCGCTGGCAATGGACGTGGTTTGTGCGAGATGCGCGAGCATTGCTAAACGATGAATAGCTGGCTTGACGACACGCCGACGCGCGCCGTCACGGGGTTGACTCGACATCATATGATTCCCTAGTGTCGACGTGGATGTCGAAAACAACTTCATACTACCCAGATCGTGTCGCGATGGCGGTCGGCGTCGCGGAAAGGCCGCGTGCGGGCTGCGCTCAGCCACAAAGGCACTGGTGCTTGGTGCTGCTTAATGTTCCAGACTCAGCACGACCGATTTTTGAAGCGGCGTCAGCGACACGGCACCGTCGGCGGACGCCAGACAAATACGACGCCCCATGCCGAAGCGCAGCCGGGTCGTCACGGGTCCGCCTGGGTGCTCGTCACCAGCCGCTCCCGAAGAGCGACTCGCGGGTCCGACCTAGCTCGTTACCTCCAAGGAAGGCAGCACTGTGGCACAACTGAGGGATGTAGTCGGAGACTTCTGGCGCGCTATTGACGGGCAGGATTGGAATTTGCTGTACTCGACCTTGGCGCCCGACTTCGAACGGGTAGGACCCTCGGGCGAGGACGAAGACGTCTATCGGGGTAGGGACGAGTACCACAAATACGCTTCGACGAACATCGAGAAGGTCGGCAAATACGGGCACCAGGTTCTCAACACCTTTTACTCCCCCGATCGAAGGTTTGCCGTGTCCGAGACGCTCGAATCGATCGCGAATGACGGTCAAGACCTCGTTCAGTTGAAGCTCCTCAACCTGTTCGCACTCGATGAGGACGGACTCCTGACCAGCCTAAGTCTGTATTGGAAGACACCGGCCACGATCCCTGAATCGTGGAGAGCGGTGGAAGGGTTGCGCGTGGCGGCCGGCCCGGCCGAGTGACCGACGACGTCGGGGAGACGCGTTTTCACATCGAACTCGACCGGTGCCAGGGCCATGGACGCTGCTACAGCTTGGCCCCGGACTTCTTCGACGTCGACGACGAGGGCCGCGGCGTCGTTAAAGCCACGGATGTAAGCACTTCTCAGCTCGGCTCCGCGGAAGTTGTGGTTCAAGAATGCCCCGAACGCGCCATCAGCATGGTCGGCGCCGATCCGACTAGGGAGTGACATCGATGACGGTCGACGAATCGACGACGGGGTCTGAGCTTGCTCGGACCTTTAATTACTGGACCACGGCGCCAGAGGATCCCCACCCGGTCCTCGCCACCCTTCGGTCCCAGTGCCCCGTTGCCCACAGCGACGAACTCGGTGGCCACTGGTTGGTCACGAGCTACGCGGGCGTACGAACCGTGCTGACGGATGCGGCGACTTTCTCGAGTCGAGTGCTGACTTTACCGCCGGAGGGCGCGCCCCCGCTTCTGATCCCGGAGTCGATCGATCCGCCAGACCACGCGAAGTATCGTCGCGTCTTCACGCCGTACTTCACGCCCCGGCGGATCGAGCAGATGCGGGAGGTTGTGCGGCGCCACGCCGTGCGTCTCGTTGAAGCATTCGTTGCAAACGGCGGTGGAGACTTCGTGGAAGCGTTCACAGTGCCACTGCCGTGCACCGTCTTCATGGAGCTCGCCGGGCTTCCCGTAGCCGATCTTCAACAGCTTCTGGAGTGGAAGGAGCTGTTTCTGCGGGACGGCATCTCCGACGATCCGGAGAAACGGCAGAACGTGGCTGACAACGTAATGCCCGCCATGATGGATTACTTCAACGCGGCTCTGGATGAACGAGAAGGAGCAGCCGACCCGCCCGACGACTTGTTGACGGGACTGCTGACGGGTGCCCTCGACTCCAGTGGTACGACTATGACGCGGGACGAAGTGCTGAATAGCCTACTGCTGCTCCTCGCCGCTGGGCTCGACACGGTGACTTCGGCGTTGGGTCTGTCAATGGAGCTGTTGGCTCTGCGACCGGACCTCCGTCGGCGAATCGCGTCGGACCGAGACGTCATTCCCTCGGCGACCGAGGAGTTCCTTCGATACTTCAGTCTGGTGACGACCTGTCGGCAGGCGATGACCGACACCGTAGTCGACGGAGTACAGGTACAGAAGGGCGACTTTCTGGCCGCCATCACTCCAGCGGCCTGCCGAGACGAGGCGCAATTTCCCAAGGCCGATGAAATCAACCTGGAGCGATCCCCAAATCCACATCTTGCGTTCGGGGCCGGCCCGCATCGGTGCCTGGGCTCGCATCTGACCCGTATGGAGATGGCCGTGGCATTCGAGGAGATCCATCGGCTCATGCCGGAGTACTTCGCCACGCCCGACATCGAGCGGCATCATCGCTTTGGCACGGTGATCGGCATCGACTCCCTTCACCTCACCGTGGGGAGCCAGAACGAATCCACGCCAGCCCACGTTGCGTCGACGTGAGCGAGCTCGCCGTTGACGCAGGGGCAGCAGTGACTGCCGTGACGCGGACGGGTTTGATCGCCAGGGAGGACCGCAGACATGGCGGCCTCTAGAGACAGATACGCCTTCGACGAAATCTATGTAGATGGCAAGTGGACGCGGTCGGGTGGGTCTGACTCGATCACCATCTTCGATTCCACTGACGGTTCGATTCTCGGCCGCGTCCCCCAAGGCACCCCGTCCGACGCAGACGCCGCAGTCTCGGCAGCGGCACGCGCAGCAAGCGATTGGGCCGAGCGTCCGGCGGTCGAACGCGCGGCTTTCAGCGAGGCGATCGCTGCGGGGCTCGACGAGCGTCGTAACGAGATAGCGGCGCTCGTCAGTCGCGAGGCGGGCACCCCGGAGCGGATCAGTCGCCTGATCCAAGCAGGCCTGCCACACAATTCATTCACGGTGGCGGCCGCAGTGGCGAGGGCCTACGAGTTTGAGACGATGATGGGCGACACGCTCGTCGTTCGTGAGCCTACTGGCGTGGTGGCGTGCATCACGCCGTGGAACTATCCCCTCCATCAGGTTTCGGCCAAGACCGCCTTCGCTCTCGCGGCGGGATGCACGGTAGTTCTCAAGCCGAGCGAGGTGTCGCCGCTCGATGCCTTCGTCCTGGCCGAGATCGTTGATGCCGCGCAGCTGCCGCCGGGAGTGTTCAATGTGGTCTCCGGCACCGGCCCCGTAGTCGGCGAGGCACTCGTCACGCACAGCGGTGTCGACATGGTCTCGTTCACGGGTTCGACGCGCGCTGGCATGAGGATCGCAGCGCTGGCGTCGGCATCCATCAAGCGTCTGGCACTGGAACTGGGCGGTAAGTCTGCGAATATCCTCCTCGACGATCTCGACAGCGACCAGTTTCGCCGCGCCGTTCGCCGCGGCGTCGGGAGCTGCTTCATAAACTCGGGTCAGACGTGCACTGCGTTGACCCGCATGCTGGTTCCTCGGTCTCGATTGGGCGAAGCGGAGGCCATCGTCGCCGACGTTGTGGCCAACCATTACCAACCTGGCGATCCGTTCGTCGCAGGGACTCGACTGGGACCCCTGGCCTCCTCTGCGCAAGTAGAGAGGGTCAACGACTACGTCCGGACAGGAATCGACGAGGGTGCGCGGCTTCTGTGCGGCGGGCCGGAGCGCGTCGAGGAATTACCCGCCGGAGGCTTCTATGCCAGGCCCACGGTCTTCACCGACGTCACCAATTCCATGACGATAGCCCGGGAAGAAATCTTCGGGCCAGTCCTGTGCATGATTGGTTATGACTCTGAGGATGACGCCGTTCGCACCGCGAACGATTCCCCGTACGGCCTTTCGGGCGGTGTTTGGAGCTCGGACCCGGAGCGCGCCAAGTCGGTGGCGCGTCGGATCCGAACGGGCCGGGTGGAAGTCAATGGCGCGACGCTGAACCCCGACGCGCCGTTCGGCGGTTATAAACATTCCGGCTACGGGCTTGAGTACGGAGTGGCGGGCTTCGAGGAATTCCTTCAGACCAAGTCGATCCATACGTGAGCCACTGATGTCAGTCGACCCTAAGAAACAGGCGGTGTAGCTCAATGCTGCTCGAAATGCCGTTCACGGATCCCTCGCCCGACGAGATCGAGTTGAGGACGCAGGTTCGGCGGTTTCTCGACGACGAACGTCTTCGAGAACCAGAGCTGTTCAGTTCCCGTGGCTACGACCCGCAATTCAGCCAGCGTCTAGGCGCGCGCGGCTGGGTCTGCATTTCCATCCCGGCCGAGTACGGCGGTGGCGGCAGAGACCCGGTAGAACAGTTCATCGTCGCCGAAGAACTGCGCGCGGCGAACGCACCCACTGGAGCACATCATGTTGCTGCCCGCCAGACGGCACCCATGCTGCTGAGGTTCGGATCCGAGAGTCAGAAGAGAACGTTCCTACCCGGTATCGCCGCAGGCTCGATCGGTTTTGCGCTCGGCCTAAGTGAAACCGAGGCCGGCTCTGATTTGTCGGCACTTCGAACCCGGGCGGAGCCTGTCAGTGGCGGTTTCCTCCTCTCCGGGACGAAGATCTGGACGTCGTGGGGCCATCTCGTGCCGTTCGCAGTCGTGCTCTGTCGAACGTCCGCTGAGACCGACCGTCACCACGGACTGACCCAGCTCATCGTCGATCTCGGTTCACCTGGCGTAAAGCGCAATCCGATCAAGACGCTCGACGGCCAGGCTCACTTCTGCGAAATGGTGTTCGAGAACGTCTTCGTCCCGCAGGAGTCAGTGCTAGGGGAGGTGGGCAACGGCTGGAAGCAGATCGGGACAGAACTCGCCTATGAACGTTCAGGACCGGATCGTTGGTTGTCGACGTTTCGCGTCTATGAAGCGCTGGTGAACGCCGCGGGCTCGTCCCTACACCCCGGTGCTTCGGTGCTGGGCCGGTGCGCCGCCTGGTACAGGACGTTGCACGAACTGTCATACGGGATAGCGCGGAGCGCCTCTGCCGGATTGAACGTTGCGGTGCAGGCCGCAATCGTCAAGGACCTCGGCACACAATTCGAGCAGCAGGTCGTCGAGCTGGCGCGGAACGTGCTCGGTGCCGTTGAGGACCCTAGTGCGGAAGCTCGCTTGCGCAAGGAGATCGGGCAGATGGCGCTCGTAGCGCCCGGGTACACCATCCGGGGCGGAACGAACGAGATCCTGCGAACGATTATCTCGAGGTCGATGCTGCGATGACATCCCATGAGCGCTCGCAACTCGACAATGCCATGACCGAGCTTCTCGATGCCCACGCGTCACCGTTGTTGATCCGGGCCGACGAGGGGAAGTGGTCCCGCGAACTGTGGTCGGTTCTCGACGGATTCGGAGCGTTCGGACTCGGGCTTGACCCCGACTTCGGGGGGGTCGGAGGCACGTCCTGGGACGCGGCATGCGCGATTCGGGTCGGTGCCCGTCACGCCACGCCGATGCCGCTGGCCGAGGCCGTACTCCTTGGCGGCTGGGCGTTGACACGGGAACGATTAAGTCTTCCCGAGGGGCCGCTGACCGCGGCCGTCCCCATGACGGACGACGTCCTCACCGGAACGCGAGAAGGTGAATCCCTTCGGGTCGACGGGTCCATGGCAGGGGTTGCGTGGGCGCGTTTCGCCACCAGTGTCGTTGCGCTTTGCAATCTCGACGGCGGGCACGCCGTAATCTCACTGCCGACGGCCAGCCTGCTAGTAGATCCCGATGTCAATCTGGCGGGTGAGCCACGAGACCGGATCGTTGCGGCCGGCGTGCTGGTGCCTGCCGGGTCGTGGGCTCCGACCGAGCTCACGCCATCGGCTTTCTTGGACCGGGCCATCGCCTGCCGTGCGCTGGCCATCTGCGGTGCCGGCGAGCGGGTCCTCGAGCTGACCGTGCAGTTCACCAAGTTGCGTCACCAGTTCGGGCGCCCGCTGTCCTCGTTTCAAGCGACTCAGCAATCGCTCGCGCAGCTGGGAGGCGCGGTCGCGGCTGCGCAGGGGGCTGCTCACATAGCGACGCGCGCGCTGTCCGCCAGTGACGCGCACACATGTCACCGCGACGCCGTCACGTCCAAGATCGTGGCATCGGAGTCCGCCTCGAAGATCGCGGCTTTGGCTCACCAGCTGCACGGCGCGATAGGGATGACATCGGAGTACGACCTTCAGCTCTACACCCGCCGGTTGTGGTCCTGGCGCGACGAATACGGCACAGAACATCAGTGGTCTCGCGAGTACGGTCGCCTGGTCGCGGCAGAAGACGAGAACGCGTGGCACGGGCTGGTCCCGCTAGTACCCGCGCCGGGGGGGTGACGTGATGATCCTCGCCGGACTCAAGATCGTGGACCTGACACAAGGTCTAGCTGGCCCGGTCGCCACGCGACTCCTCGCAGAAGCTGGCGCAGACGTCGTCAAGGTCGAGCCGTCGAACGGCGACTGGGCGCGGCGGGACTGCCCTGCGGGGTTCGCGACGTGGAACCGAAGCAAGAGCAGCATCGTGGCAGACCTGCGCGCGTCCGACGGACGCGCCGTGCTTCGTACTCTGCTCGACGACGCCGATGTCGTGGTGCACGATCTGACGCCGTCGGAGGCGGCGCGTCTCGAGTTGGACGACGCAACCCTGGGATGGCGTCATCCCCGACTGATCGTCGCCGGCCTGAGCGGGTACCCGGTGAATCATCCTGATGCAAATCGGGCGAACGACGAGATGCTCGTGCAGGCTCGCCTCGGCGCGATGGGTGAGCAGCAGGGGAACCGTGAAGGACCCGTTTTCATCAGAATGCCGTTCGCGAGTTGGTGCGCAGCCCTCCTGCTTGCGTGCGGCATAGTCACCCGACTGATCCATCGAGAGAAAACGGGGCAGGTCGGCCCAATTCACACCTCGTTGCTGCAGGGCGCTCTAGTCCCGGCATCGCTTTACTGGCACCGGGCCGAGAGGTCGCCGGGGTGGTTTCTTCGGCGAGACAAGATCAGGAAGGTCGACTCAATACCGCAATTGATGCAGTTCCGCTGTGCTGACGGGTTATGGCTTCAGCTCATCGGGGGCTGGGCGGAGGTTCCTCCGGTGTTGGAAGCCTTGGCGGAACTCGATTTAGTCCACCTCATCGATGAGGAACTCACCCCGGAGAACGTGGCGTCTTGGGCTCGGGTGTTCGATCGCCGCACGGCGGCCGAATGGGAAGCTGAGCTATCGGCGACCGATGTGCCATGCGCAGTGATCCGCACCATCGGTGAGCTCTTCCTCGACGAACAGACCCTCGTCAACGGTTACAGCCTCGAAGTGGCCGATTCGGTCCTCGGTGACGTCATCCAGGCCGGACTGCCGTTCCAGACCGAACCGCGGTGCGAAATACGTTCGTCCGCACCATGCTTGGGCGAGGCACGACGCGACGCGCCCAAGCGGCACACCGATGCCTTCACCATGGCCGAGAGCGCCCTCACCGCGGCGGTCGGGACTGAACCACTCCTGCAGGGTTTCCGCGTTTTGGACTTCGGCATCTGGGTCGCGGCGCCGTTCGCTGCGCAATTGCTTGCCGATCTAGGCGCCGAGGTCATCAAGGTCGAGCCACCCCGCGGCGATCCGGGCCGGGGAAGCAACCAGTTCTTCGGATGCCAACGTGGAAAACGTTCGCTGGCGCTCGATCTCACCGCCTCCGAGTCCCGCCCGATCCTGGAGAGTCTGGTGCAGTGGGCGGACGTTGCGATTCACAACCTCAGGCCACGGCCGGCCCGCCGGTTGGGGGTCGATGCTGCGAGCCTGCGTGCGCTGAACCCGCGCATCGTCGTTGGTGAATTCAGCTCGAACGGACCGCTCGGCCCGCGTAGCGAGCTGCCCGGTTACGACCCCATCGCACAGGCTTCCTCAGGGTGGTCCGCGGCGGTGAGCGGCCAAGGTAACCGTCCGACCTGGCTGCGCAACTCGGTGCTGGACCCGCTGGGTGGGCTGGACCTGCTCTGCGGTGTGCTGCTTGCGCTTTATCACCGCTGCCGCACGGGGGAGGCCGGTCAGGTCAGTGCGTCGCTTCTGGGTGCGGCCGCGCTGACATGCAGCGAAACTGTTGTGCCTACATCCGATTTACGGCCACTTCCGGTCCGGTGCCTGGACGCTGAGCAGACGGGCATTGCGCCCGGCTACCGAATCTATGAATGTCTGGACGGATGGATGGCCGTAGTCGCCGCGACGGAGGAATCATTGGAGGTCCTACGCGCAGTCGCCGCCACCAATGTCGACCGTGACATCCCGTCGCGGATCCGCTTTCGACTCCTTCGGGTATTGGCCGACGAATTGGCCGCGGCAGGCTTAGAACACGAAATCGTGAACGTGGACGCGATGGACGCATTCTTTGATTCCGCCGCCAATCGCGACGCGCGCCTGTCGGTGACTTATGACACCCCGGAGTACGGCCGATTTGACCAAATTGGCGAGTTCTGGCATTTCCCCGATCACGTCCAAACTCTGACACGTCCAGTGCCGTCGCTAGGGGAGCACAGCCGAGAGCTTCTCGGGTCGTTCGGGATGGACGACCACGCCATTCAGGACCTCCTTGATAGATCAATAGTCGGTGAGTGGTCCGCCAGCGGCGGACCGACCACCCCGACGAGCATGACGCCGTGACCAATTCAAAGAACATCCGAAGAGTGAAGGGGACGATTGTGTTCGAGACGTTCGATCACCATGACGCTTCGATCGCGAAGGACCGCGATGCAGTTTTCAAGGCGCTACGTCAAGAATGTCCGGTGGGGCACTCCAGCCGACATGGCGGATTCTGGGTGGCGGTGTCCAGCGAGGCCGTGCACGACGTTCTTCGCGACGACAAGAACTTCACCGTGGAACGCACCCCTGATGGGGGAGGCGGCATCATCCTTCCGGCCATTACGACCAATCCGTCGCTGAAACCGGGTGAGTCGGACGGCCCGCGGCACAGCCATATTCGCAGAGCTCTGAACCCATTCTTCAACAGGCGCGCGGTCGAGAAGGTCCGGCCGATGGTCGAGAGGATCACCGATCGCGCGCTCGATACGCTGACTATCCGCTCGGAGTTCGACGTCGTCACCGAATTGGGCAACCTGGTACCGATTAATACGGTCTTGGAATGGTTGGGACTGCCGGTTGAGGACGGTCTAGCGTTCCTGGAGGCAGTTGAGCGTGGGTACATTACCGACCCAGAGGGCGGTGATGTGGACGAGGCTGTAGCGAACTTCAAGAAGGTCTGGGCGGAGACCTCAGAGATCATTGCGGCGAAGCAACGGGATCCGGGTGAGGGCGACGACATCCTCGGCACCTTGATTCGCCATCCTGAGTACGACCTCACCATTGACGAACTTCTGGAAATTTCACTATCCGTGGTCCTCGGCGGAACCAGGACGACAGGTGGACTCATTGCCCATTGCCTATGGCTGATCGGCGGTCACCCGGAGGTCAGGGAACGACTGATGGCCGATCCGTCACTCATCCGCGCGACCATCGAAGAGACGATGCGGTTCGCGTCACCAGCAGTGTCGCTGGCGCGCACGGCGGTCGCCCCAACCGAGCTCAGTGGCCACCAGATCGAAGCAGGGGACCGCGTACTCGTCGTTTACGCTTCTGCAAACCACGACGAAGACATCTTCGAGAATCCCGAGATGTTCGACATCGATCGGCAACGCGCACATCAGCATGTTGGTTTCGGCTACGGCGCCCATCGTTGTATTGGGGAATGGCTAGCGCGCCTGGAGGCCGAGGTGGTGCTGACCAAGATTCTTGAGCGACTGCCAGCCTTCAGCATCGACCGAGTCCGAGCTCAGAGAACACATGATCAGGGCGTCCTGGCGCTGTGGGACGTTATGCCCTGCTTTACGAATCGCGTTCCGCGACTGACTGATCAGGCCGGGGTTGATGCCTTGTGACTGCCTCCGGGCGGGTCGAGGTAGCTGCTGTCGATCAACCGTACTGGGACGCGCTCAGGGCAAACGAGGTGCGGCTGCCTCAGTGCGCACGGTGCGCATCGTGGATCTGGCCGGCCGGTTGGCGGTGCGGCGAATGCGGCTCCTACGAGATGGAGTGGAAGCGCATCGACGCCTACGGCACGGTCTACTCATGGTGTCGCACCCACTATGCGTTCTCGACTGCGTACGCAGATCTGGTCCCTTACGTGAACGTTCTGGTCGAACTGCCCGCCGCTGGGCACCGCCGAGTCCTCGGGCTCATGATCGGCGACCAGGACGGTTTGAAGATCGGCGCCGCGGTGAGCCCCGTCATCGAGCAGGCATCCGCGCGTACACGTGGGCTGCCCGCGCTGCGCTGGCAACTGGTGTGGTCGGAAGCGAGTAGTCGACTTGATCGAGCGAAATTCGCCGATTCTCGCGAGGGGCATGAGTCTTCTATGGAAGGGCGATCGGGTACATGACTGCGAGCCCAATGAGGGGTGCTGTCGCCGCGGTAGGAATAGGTGAGACGCCGTATTACAAGCGTGGCCGTTCGCCGGATGCCGAACGCAAACTCTGCATCAGGGCCATCGACGCGGCGTGCGCTGACGCGGGCATCGACCCGCGCGACGTCGATGGATTCTCGTCCTACGGTCTCGACAACAACCCGGGCACCGAATTGGTGGGGGATTTGGGCACGAGGGAGCTCCGCTGGTCAACCGAGATCTGGGGTGGCGGGGGGGGCGGCAGCGCTGCCGCGATCGCCGCGGGTGCGGCTGCGATCGTGACCGGTCAGGCCGAGGTCGTCGCCGTCTATCGATGCGTGGCCGAGAACGCCAGCGGACGTCTGGGTGCTGCGGTCGTTGCCGGACACTACGGAAATCACTACACGGTCCACGGCATGGAGTCGGTCGTTCAGAATCTCGCGATCCGCACCCAACGCATGATCGAATTCGATGGGGTCGCCCCGTCGGCGATTCGCGCCGTGGTCCAAGCCTCGTATCACCATGCGCGGAACAATCCGCGGGCGGTCGGCAAGGACATGGTCCTCGACGACGCCACCTATGATTCCGCGCGGTTCATCGCCGAGCCGTATCGGCTGTTCGACTGTTCCCGCGAGAACGACGGTGCTGCCGCCATCTTGCTTGTGTCGGCCGAGCGGGCCAGGGATCTGGCGCAGACTCCGGCCTACCTGCTGGCGGCGACCTGGGGGGCGGGGCCGCGCTGGGGTGCCCTCGACGAGAACCACGACCCACTGTCGGGCGGGGGCTTCCGCGACGTCGCCAGGCGACTGTGGAGCGTTTCGGGGTACGGGCCCAAGGACGTCGACGTCGCGCAGGTGTATTGCAATTTCTCCGGACCTGCCGTGGCTGCCTTGATCGATCACGGATTCTGTACCGCCCGCGAGACCGCCGAAAAGCTCACCCTGGAGAACTTGATTGCGCCGGACGGCTGGCTGCCGATCAACACGGGTGGCGGCGATCTGGCCGAAGGTTTCATGCACGGCATGGGAAACACGCTCGAATCCGTTCGACAGATTCGAGGGCAGTCTCCCAACCAGGTGCGAAATCCGCAGCTCTCGTTGCTCATTGGCGGTCCATCGGCTGCGCTGGTGAGTTCCGCGCTTTTCGGATCGGCCGAGACACTGTGAGCCCCTTTGTCCTTAGACGCACAGCCTTATACGCACAGTGAAATCGAAGGAGTAATGACATGCCAGGACTACATGATTTGGGCGCCCATCCCGGGTTCTTCCGGATCGGTCCCGGATCGCTGGATTGGCTGAGGGTCGGCGTAGAGGCCATCGAGTCCCGGATTGCTAACTTCGTCATGTCCGACGACCCCGACGACCCCGAGGCGCCGCTGGCGTCCCTTCTCTGGTTGCCCCCGGCGTTCGTGCTGCCGCGCCATTCACACAATTGTCACCGCGTAGAGGTCATTGTCCAGGGCTCCGTGACGATCGATGGCCAGGTGTTGCGGCCGGGTGACGTGTCGGTTTCGGGGCCGGACGAATTCTATGGACCCAACATCGCCGGCCCGACGGGATCACTTTCGGTCGAGATCTTTTCGCGCGCCGAGGGCATCGTCCCGCAGCCGGCTGAAGACCAGGGGAGCGAACAGCAGGAGACCTTGCAGCGGTTTGCCGCAGCCGTCGAGGAACACCAACGGACTTTGAACCGGTGAAGGAGGTCCGCATGGAACTACGGGTGGGTGCCCGTTTAAGGAGCGCGGTGTGCACGACCGAAGTCATCGTCGTCCGAGCCGGGGGTGAAGATCTGACGTTGACATGTGGTGGCGGTCCGATGGTGGCTCTCGCTGAAGCCAGGGGTGCTCCGGTCGTTGCGCGGCCGGGTGTCGAGAACACCGCCCTCGTCGGAAAACGCTACCGGGACGAACAAAGTGGCCTCGAAATTCTGGTCACCAAGGCTGGGCCGGGGCCGTTGGCAGCCAACGGTCGGGAGTTACTTCGCAAGGAGGCCACGAAGCTGCCGAGCTCCGACTGATTCGGTGAGATCTCAGGGGCAACATCGCGACCCGAGCTCCCGCGGCGTGTGATGGGCGTCGGTGGCGGGATTGGCAAGGTCGCGCACCTGTAGCCCCTGAACCGTTGCGACCAAGACGTCGACCTGGTGTTCACGCCGTCGGAGTGAGAGTTCCCACGCTTCCGTATCGACGGCTCCGCCTCCTCGACAGTGGTGAGGATGCGGGCAATGACCCGACAGAAAGGGAGGTACCGCGGTTAGCCGTCTTGACGTTCATAATCGCGTCGCCGGTGTCGTTTCCCGGTTGGCGTGCCACGACCAGTCGCAGGTGGTCGCCGACCTCGTGGACGATCCCGTGAAACAGTTTGCGTTTCGAGCCGAAGTAAACGTGAGAACTGCCGCGGCCGAGGCCGACCTCGGTCACGATATCGCTCACCCAGGTCTCAAGGCGACCGTCTCTTTCGATGACGCTTCGTGCTGCGGAGGCGACGGCGCGGCGCGTACGTTTCAGTTGCCGTCTGCCCGCGTTGCAGATTTGGCACGGCGTCCAGCCCATGTTGCCACCTGGTCTGCGGGACCCTTCTCGTTCGCAGCCGTCGAGCACCCGCGTCGAGCGGTCAGTCACCGCTGTCACCCACGTCCACAATGTCCCGGGATCGACTATCCTGTTTGCTGCACATTCCAGGTCTTAGGCGCACGCGCCATGACTCCCCACGTCTTCCGCGTTGCTCGAGGCCGAACACGCGTCCGCACACAATCTCGATCGACGGCTCGCGGCATCGTGAATCCATTAGCGCCGCTTCAGTCGAAAACCGAAGTGTCCGTTCCCCAGTCGTGGGGAAATCGATCGACAACGATGTGGGAGGTTTGGCATGGACCAGATAATGGATGGCAAGGTCGTCATCATCACCGGGGCTGGCCGGGGGATCGGCCGAGCATATGCGCTTGAGTTTGCTAGGCAGGGCGCCAAGGTAGTGGTCAACGATCTCGGTGGCGACTCGATCGGCGGTGGTGTGTCCAGCGGGCCTGCCAGCGAGGTCGTCGACGAGATCCTGTCGTTTGGTGGTGACGCCGTCGCCGACGGTCACGACGTATCGGACTTCGATGCGGCGGGGAAGCTCATCGGTACCGCGGTAGAGCGCTTCGGTCAGCTCGACGTCCTCGTCAACAACGCCGGCATTCTGCGCGACCGCATGCTGGTAAGCATGCCAATCGAGGACTGGGACGCCGTGATACGGGTTCATCTGCGGGGCACGTTCGCGACCACGCGCTGGGCGGCCGAGCACTGGCGAGCCAGGGCGAAGGCGGACGGCCCAGTCGGCGCTCGGTTGATCAACACTAGCTCGGCCTCAGGGTTGTTCGCCCATGCGGGGCAGGCCAATTACGCAGTGGCAAAGTCAGGCATCGCGACCTTGACCGTCGTCGCAAGCAGAGAACTGGGCCGCTACGGCGTGACGGCGAACTGCGTCTATCCAACCGCCGTGAGCCGACTGACTGAGGACCTGTTCGCCGAGAGGGGCTTATTGGACGCCGCCGCCGACGAGTTTCAGCCCCTGGATCCTGCGAACTTCGCTCCCGTCGTCGTATGGTTGGCGAGCGACCGGTCGGCCGACATCACGGGGCGAGTCTTCGGGCTCCGAGGGGGAAAGATCACGGTGGCCGAAGGGTGGGCGGGCGGTCCAACCGTGGAATTGGGCCGACGCCTGACGTACGACGAACTCGACAGCATGGTGCCGGACATGGTGCGAGAAGCGGCGCCCAATGCCGATATTCGAGGGCTGCGAATCTCGGCGGCCAATCCGTAGGTTCGCAGCCTTCTCGAATCACCCGCCGCCAGATCGCCCGGTTACGCGGGTGATTCCGGCTGGCGTGTCGATCGGGTCAGGAATTTGGTTCGCTGCAAACGACGCTCACAAAGCTGACGCATGAGCCCGGTTGGCCGCCAAGGTTGTGCGTCAGCCCGAGCGTGCGACCACCTTTGGTGATCGACATGGCTTGGCGCTCCGGTGGTGCCTCTCCTCGGAGCTGAAGGAAGCACTCGAACAACATCCGGAGCCCGGATGCACCGATTGGATGTCCGAAGCTCTTCAATCCGCCGTCTGGGTTCACTGCCAGCTCGCCTGTGAGGTCAAAGGCTCCTGACAGCACGTCTTTCCAGCCTTGGCCGCGCTCCGAGAATCCAAGATCCTCCATGAGCACCAATTCGGTGGGGGTGAAGCAATCGTGTACCTCGGCTAAGGCTAACTCCGACCTCGGGTCGGTGATTCCGGCTTGGCTGTAAGCATCTTCGGCGCATCGCACCACCTCGGGAAAGGAGGTGTAGTCGTAATCTGGATGGCGCACTCCGGTGGCCGGGCCCGCCACGAAGGACAAGGCCTTCACGTAAATGGGCTTGTCCGTATAGCGGTAAGCGTCCTCGGCTCGGACGACGATGGCCGCCGCCGAGCCGTCGGACACTCCGGAGCAGTCGAATATGCCGAGATCACCAGCTACCAGCGGGCTGCAGGAGATTGTCTCCTGGCTAACTTCCTTGCGGAACTGCGCCCGCGTGTTGCGGGCGCCGTTGTAATGATTCTTCCAGGCGATCCGGGTCATGACCTCTTTCAGTTCACTGCGGCTCACGCCATACTTCTCGCAGTAGGCAGGGGCCAGCAGCGAGAACTTTGCGGGCGCCGTCACCGCTGACCTAGTCCCGTCGTGCGCGGGCTGACTCACGACGAGTCCCGAGTAGCCAGAGTCCTTCAACTTCTCGACGCCAACCGCCATCGCGACGTCGTACGCGCCTGCCGCGACCGCGTAGCACGCGTTGCGGAACGCTTCGCTGCCTGTCGCACAGGCATTTTCGAGACGGGATACCGGTTTGTAGTCCAACGCCAATGGGCTTGACAGCGTCAGGCCGCCTTGGCCGGAACCCATGGTGCCGAGCCAGAACGCGTCGATGTCGTCGATCTCGATCCCGGCTGAGGTGACAGCCTGCGAGGTGGAGTCGACTAGCATGGAGTCCGTCGATTGGTCCCAATGCTCGCCGAATGGGATGCATCCCATCCCCACGATCGCCACTCGATCGCAGATTCCGTGTGAACCCATCTCAATTGCCCTCCGCGTTCATCTGCGCCTCGCGCGCCGGCCGCGCCTTCCAGAAATAGTCTTGGACACCGTCGGCGGTGGTGTAGAGGCGTCGGAACGTCATCTTGACGCGCTGGCCGATCGTGAGCTCCGCGGGATCGACGTCGGTGAGCTCGCAGGCGTACCGCCCACCACCCTCGAAGTCCACAATCGCGGCGATCACAGGGCCTGCGGCGGAATACGCCAGCCGGTCCACGGTGTACGTGGTGATGACACCCTCGACGTCAGCGAGCGACTCCGGCTCCATTTGATCGATCTTGCGGCAGGACATGCAAACGCGCATCGGGGGCAGATGGCGGGTCCCGCAGTGTGTGCAGCGCGAACACTCAAGACCAAATTTCCAGCCGACATTGCGCAACGATGGCGGCGCGGCCGGACGGTCTGGATCGGGTCGGCGAGGCGGCTGGCTCTCCACCAATCCCCGCCAACTCAAGAAGCTCTGGTAGCTCAAGTTGGTGCGCCCCTCGGCCATTTGGTCGACGACTGATCGGGCCGCGCGGGCAGCTGGTAAAGCATCGGTTGCGCGGAGCAGTAGGACGTCGGCCCCGTCCGCGATAGTCGCCAGGCAGATCACGTCACCGGGATTCGCATCGTCGAGGGCGGATGCGAGCAGCACCCCGGGCTGCGCGGCGCCGGCCGCGCCGATGCGCCGCCGAAGGTCATCGCGAACGGCTGCGGCGTTGACCTTGACTCGGCCAGCGACCCGGCTAGCAGCCCTCTCGTGCGGGCCGGCTACCAGGAAGTGCGTGACGTCCGTGGGCAGTAACCCCGCCTTGGCTAAAGCCGCCGACACGGCCTGCTCGGCCAGCGGCATGTAGGCGGCCTCGCCGAACCGCTCCTCCCAAACCTTGCTGGCGACCTCACCGGGGATACGCCACCGGTCGAGGAACTCCGCCGTTACTGATGCCGAGGACAACTCGGTGGCAATCGGTTCGTCGTCGGGCGCGAATACGAACGCTGCGGCTGCGTCGCCGCCACCGCGTTCGTCACCAGAGCCCGACAGTCCGATACGGATGTCGGAGAGCACCGCTAGCGCAGGGCGGCCTACGGCGGCGGCGTCAGCGGCGGCTCGCAGGGCAGCGAACCCGGAGCGGACCGCACCGATCACGTCGTAGGCGCCGGTGTGTCGCTCCAAACCCAGCGCAGCATGGATTGTGTTCGCGTTGGTCTTGTCCGCGTAAGCCGGCGCGGTCGTCGCGAACCACACTTCGTGGTCGCGCCGTGGCGAGTTCGCGAGCGCTTCTCGAGCGGCCTCGACGCCCATGCTGGTCGTGTCCTCGTCGTAGGAGGCAACCGTTCGTGAACCCACTCCGGCCGGCGCACCGAGCGCCGCGCCGATCGTGGTTCTCTCCAACCGCCAGTACGGCAGATAGATCCCGTATCCGGTGACGTTCATGACATCTCCATCGATCGCTCCGTGTGGCCGACGCTTGGCTCATGCGTACACGACATGCATGTCGAAAAGCGAATGCGGGTGCGGTGCCAATCGATTATCAGCAGTCGAGCAACTCACGCGATCCGCGCTGTTCCTCCCACCAGTTCGGTCGTCGGGGGTCGGACGTCTGGTCCTGCAGTCGGCATCGACTGCACTGGTTGACCTTTCCGGATGCGACGCGCTAGCTCGCGCGCGACGTGGCGGCCGGGCCGGGGGAAGTGCCGGACCCAACTGCCACCCGCCAGCTTAACCAGCCTTATGCGGCCATGACGTCTGCTGCGCGCTCGAATAAGGCAACGGCAGTCTCGTGGAGGCGCTGACCCACGTCCATTTGTGCCTTGCCGGCGTAGGCGCGGGCGCGGGTGCCCTCGAGCAGGACACCGAGTTTGAAACAGGCCAGGACGGTGTACCACGGGATGGAAGAAAGGTCGCGGGAGGAAACGCGCGCGTATTGCGCGACAATCTCGTCGGCGTCTGCCAACCCCGTTGTGCCGCCGAGCTCGCCGCCAACTTCTCGCGGGTTTCCCGGAAGACGCCAAGTGGCCAACAACCACCCGAGATCTAGAAGCGGGTCGCCGATCGTGGACATTTCCCAGTCGACGATGGCGGCTACCTCCGGACCACTGCGCGAGAACATCACGTTGGCGGCATGGAAGTCGCCGTGCATGATGCCCGGCGAGAAGGTTGCGGGCTGATGTTGGAGCAACCAGGAGGCGATCTCCCTGACGCCGGGGAGGTAAGTACCTGGATACCCGGGATACGTCCTGTAGGACTCGAGCTCGGCAAGCCAACGCGGCACCTGTCGTTCCAGAAATCCCGCCGGCTTACCGAAGTCGGCCAAACCGCACGCCTCATAATCGATTTCGGCGAGTTTTGCGAGGGCGTCGGCCAGTTCCAATCCCATGCGGTGCCGTATAGACGGGTCACTCGCATGGAGCTGGGGCAGTTCGATACTGGCGTTGAATCCGTCTATCGGCGCCATCAGGTAGAAAACCGCCCCATGAAGCACTGCCGGGTCCGCGCAGGTAGCGATCAGCCTCGGGTGGGGGACTGCCGAATGCTCGAGCGCGCGCAGCACGCGGGCCTCGCGCATGATTGAGGCGTTACTTTTGGGCCTTAGGTGGATCGGGCCGCGGCGCAGCACGAAGGTGCGGCCGCCATGCTCGAACCGAACGAGGACATTCTGGGTTCCGCCACCAATCAAGGTGACGTCGTTGAGTGGTGCGTCGCCAAGTCCGTGGTCGGTCATCCATGCCGACACGGCTGCCGCGTCGATCGCCGGCCGCTCAGCCGACGAACCTTCATCGTCTGAGTTCAGTAGCGTGGTCAACTGTCCACTCGCAGACATGCGTGGGGCCGGGCTGGGCGACAGGGTCGAGCGGTGTCGATAGGTGTAGTGAAGCGCATCGCGATCTCCAGGATCAGTAGTGTTCCTCGTCCGTCCCACCCAAGGGGGATGGCTCGCCGGGGTCGTCGTCTCGTACGCATCCGTAACTCAGTCGGCCCGACTGGAAGTAACCTATTGCCCTTCGGATGTTGTTGGCAACGACGCCCCCGCCGATGATCATCGAGATCTGAAGCGGGCGAAGCATTGGATTGAGATGGGGTATCCGACGATTCGATCAGAACCAATGCCGGCCGAGGCAAACCCGGGCAAACGTCCATCCGGGGTCAAGTGGTTCGCATTAGTCGCTAATGGTGGTAGGTTTTCGCACCGGATGGGTGCTCAACATGCCAGCACGTGCGCTTGTCTGGGAGGTCGTGTGCAAAGTCATGTGGTTGTCCGGCGGTTGCAGCCAGCGTCCTTCGTCGTCGCCGCAACGGAGGACGTGTGAGCATGAGTCGAACTGATTGTGGCGTCGCCGAGGCACGGAGCCCGATTATGGTCCTCTTCCCGGAGGAGCTGTGAGCATCGCCCTGCTGCTCGAGATGGCAGCGACAACCAACCCCGACCGACCCGCACTAGTGTCGGGTGAGATACGCTGGACCGCAAAGGAATTGAGTGCGCTAGCCGACGGCGCGGCAGGCGTGATCGCCGCATCGGATGCGCAGCACGTGGCTTACGTCGGCGCCGGCGGGGAGATGCTGCCGCTGCTGCTATTCGGCTCCGCCAGGGCAGGTGTCGCGGTAACGCCGTTGAACTACCGCCTGTCGGCCGAGGCTCTGCGGGCGCTCATCGCCCGACTGCCCAATCCCCTCATCGTGGTTGACGACGAGTACCGCGACGTGGTCGACGGCAGGCGGATGATGAGCTCGACGGAGTTCGTCAACGCCGCCAAGGCAGCTGGACACATCCCACAATTCCCCGACCCGGATTCGGTCGCCGTGGTGCTCTTCACCTCGGGCACCACCGCGGCGCCCAAGGCCGTCGAACTTACCCATAACAACCTCACCAGCTACGTAACCGGTACCGTGGAGTTCGACTCCGCCGATCCGGGCGACGCCGCCCTCATCTGTGTGCCGCCCTACCACATCGCTGGTGTCGGCGCGGCGTTATCCAACGTGTTTGCAGGGCGAAAGATGGTCTATCTTAAGCACTTCGACGCGCTCGAGTGGGTCCGCCTGGTGGGTGCCGAAGGCGTCACATCTGCGACCGTGGTGCCCACGATGCTGAATCGCATCGTCGGACTGCTCGAGGAGGCGGCAAGCGACACGATCGCAATGCCTACCCTACGCACACTCGCGTACGGAGGTTCCAAGGTTGCACTTCCACTGGTCCACAGAGCGCTATCCCTTCTTCCGGGGGTCGGCTTCGTCAACGCCTACGGTCTCACCGAGACCAGTTCGACGATCGCAGTGTTGACCCCCGACGACCATCGGGCCGCGCTGGCCGCCAACGAGGATGCGGCGCTGCGCCGCCTCGCGTCGGTGGGTCATCCGGTGCCCGGGATCGAGGTGCAGATCCGCAGCGAGGACGGCACCGTCCTCGCGGCAGGTCAGACCGGCGAGCTGTTCGTCCGGGGCGATCAGGTGTCGGGAAGGTACACCGGTCTCGGCTCCGTGCTCGACGCCGATGGCTGGTTCCCCACGAGGGACGTTGCCATGCTCGACGACGCGGGTTACCTGTTCCTCGGCGGGCGATCTGACGACACCATCATCCGCGGAGGCGAGAATATCGCACCCGCCGAGATTGAAGATGTACTCGTCGAACACCCGCACGTATGCGATTGCGCGGTTGTCGGTCCCGAGGACCCGGAATGGGGTCAGATCATCGTCGCCGTCGTGGTTCCGACACCCGGCACCGATCCCGATCCGCAGGATCTGCGCACCCACGTTCGCACCCAGCTTCGCGGCTCCCGTACGCCGGACCGCGTCGTGTTTCGCTCAAAACTTCCCACGAACGCGACCGGGAAGATAATGCGCCGCGAGCTTGTTGACGAACTCAACGCAGCCAGCACGTCAGCACAATCATGAGTGAGATGCTCCTGCGACCCTTGAGTTCCGTTCATTTTGGCCTCACCTCCAAGAGTTGCCTCGCGGTGACGCTGTCTTAGCTGCCCGAATCCGTGAGAAGAACGGGTTCGGTACCGTCTCCGCCGCCCGAATTAGCATCAGCACCAATAGAATCGCATCGCTGCCGAAAGCCGGCGGCACCCCAAAATTCACGAGATCGGTCGACATCGTCGAATTGCCACCGACGAGCGCTGCGCCGCTGCCGCCGACGGCGGCCAAGTAGTACCAATTCGCGATGCTGCTGCCGACACCAACTTATGAGTTGGCTGGAGGCCGGTGTGTTTGACCAGCGACGACGTCCCACGGCAACCCGCCCTGTTGGACCGATGAGCCCAGGAGAGACATCGGATGCGGGTGCTACGGCGGTAAGGTCGGGCCGATGAAAGAGACCGCTGTCTCCAAGCCCTGGCCGGAGCGAAACAACGGCACCACACCCGTAACGCGCGGCGGACACGTACCCACTGGCGTCGGTGCCGACCGCCGCGTCAAAGCGGCTGCACGGTTGACGAAAAATCCGAACAAACGCGCCAGAGCCTTCTGGTTGCAGCCCGTCGAGTCTTCGAGCGCGACGGATACATGGATGCCCGGGTGGCGGACATCGCGCTAGAAGCCGGTGTCGCACATGGCAGCTTCTACACTTATTTCCCGTCGAAGCGCGAAGCATTCCGGGAAGCCATCGATCAGGTGAACGAGCTGATCATGGCGGCGGTCGCCCACGCGCCAGACGACATCCCCGGTCACACCCTCGCTATCTAGACAGCGCGAACCGGCGCTACCTTCGCACACACCGCGAGAATGCACGCATTCTGGCCCCCATGGAACAAGCAGCCTCCGCCGATCCAGATGTCCACGAATTCCGTATCAGTGGACGCCTACACCATGTCACGCGCATCGAGAAAGTGATTGTCGCCTTGCAGAAACGCGGGGTTGCCCACCTCGACATCGATCCTCGGACGACCGCAGGCGCTTTGGTGGCGATGCTGGCGAGCTATGTCTATTGGGCGCCCCTGGACGACTCATACGACGAGGACCTCGACGGCAACCGTCACGGCCACGACGACCGAACGACGTCGCTTTCATCATTTTCACCCAGTGGGAGCCCATGACCGCTTGTCCAGGCAAGTTGCTGCCTGTTGCCTAGCGCTCGCCGGACTCTCAACGCACGTGGGGGATCACTTCGCCGCCAAGCCGCTGCGTTTGCTCGCGGAGTTCGTCGGGGCTGAAGTCGGCGCCTCCCGGTCGAAAGACGAAGTTAACGACACCTTGATCTTTCAGCAAGCCCACATCCTCGAGGATCTGCTCGACGCTGCCGGTCAGGCGACGACGATCCGATCTGTCAATAGGTTTTGCCGTCACGGCGCCCATTGGACCGCTATAGGACAGGACCGGCATCGGTTTGCCCAGCTGGTCACGGAGATCTTGCAACCGGGCTACGCAATGACCGTATTCCTCAGGACTTAAGTGCAATGGGTGCCAGCCGTCGCCGAAGTAGGCGGCGCGCCGCAGCGCCGAGATTGAGGATCCACCGACCCAGATTGGCGGATGCGGGCGCTGAATCGTCGGCGGCCTTAATTCCTGTGTAGCGACGGTGATGTGCTCGCCTGCGAAAGTGACGGGTTCCTCGGACCACACAGCCTGCCAGACGCGCAAGTATTCATTGGTGACGGCACCTCGGTCCCGATAGTTTGCGCCGAGTGCAGCGAATTCCGATTCTAGGTAGCCGCATCCAACGCCAACTATCAATCGGCCTTGGCTCAACACGTCGAGGGTCGCCAGCGCTTTGGCTGCGAGAACGGGATGTCGGTAGGGCACTATGAGTACGTCGGTGCCCAGTGTGATCCGCGGGACGATCGGCGCCAGGCCAGCTAGCAACGTCAGTGCGTCGTACCAAACTGATCCGAACTGTGGCGTGGGTCCGGCGACAAGATGATCCACCAACCAAAAACCGTCGAATCCCGCCGCTTCGACGGTTGTCGCGAACCGAACGACGTCGTCGTAGTCCATCTGGTGGTCAAAGAATGGTAGCGCGACACCAAATGTCGCTCGGCGGGATTGGGCGTCCACGCTGCGGAACGGCGTTACTCGGTTCACAGCGGAACCATCCCGCTGTCGATCGCGAGCACCTGGCCCGTCATGAAACTCGATGCCGCAGAGGCCAAGAATAGTGCCGGTCCTACCATCTCCCGAGGGTCCCCGACACGTCGCATGAGGGTCGAATCGACCATGAACTGCTGCACACGATCACTATTCGCGCGCATCATCTTCGTCTCGATGGGACCGGGGGACAACGCATTTACGCGTATACCGTCGCGTGCAAACGTCGCCGCCATGGAACGGGTGAGCGACAGCAGAGCCAGTTTCGCGCTGGCATAGAGAGGCATAGTGTTGGCCCACATAAACGCACCCTGGGAGATCACGTTGATAATCGAGGCAGCAGGGGCGTTCTTCAGACTTGGCAATGCCGCCTGCACCAGAAACAACGGACCTCGGACGTCGACGTCGTAGACTTCTGCGAACGCCTCGGGGGTGATGTGTCCATGACGTGGGCCCGAGGCGGTTGCGGCGTTGTTCACGACTATGTCGAGTCGGCCAAAGTTGTCGAGAGCAGCAGCGACCAAGGCCGGACCAGCATCTAAGTCCGCCATGTCAACCGGGAGTGCAATCACGTGGCCGCCGCGGTGTGTAAGAGCTACTGCGGTGGATGCGCAGATGCTGGCGTTGCGACTGCCGATCACGACCTTGGCGCCGGCATCTACGAGCCCCTCGGCAATCGCGAGTCCTATACCGCTTGTGCCTCCCGTAACAATTGCGACACGGCCGGACAAGTCGATCAGATCGTTAAGGGGGGACTGCCGTGGGATGAAATTTACTTCGTGTGGCATTGAATTATTCTCCGAGTAGGGGTCTCATGACGCACGCCAGCGTTCATGACTGCTTGCCTTGCAACTGCAAAATGATCATGCATACCGTGACGGCTTAGTAGACGGTCCACGAAGATCATGCTTGTACTTGTGAAATTTGATTCTGCCTAGGACACCTCGGAACCCGGTGCAGCAGAATGGAGGTCATCGCGAACGCCCTATTACCTCGATGCAACTGAACCACACGGCGGACGCTCGATTGCTAACTGCGTCATGATCAAGACCGCCTCAGAGACGCGCTAGCGTGGTCACTTCTCGGGCGTGAAGACGATCGGCAATTCGAGTACGCCCCGAACTTGCGATGAATGAGTGATCGTGGGTTTGGTCAAATCGATTTGGTAGTCAGGGATTCGACGATGGATCTCTTCAAGCGCGATGGTGAGCTCGATGCGAGCCAGATGCGACCCAAGGCACCGATGGGGACCAGAGCCGAACGTCAAGTGCCGGTTGGGAGTGCGACCCAGTTCGATCGAACTAGGATCGTCGAACTGCCGCCGGTCACGATTTGCGCCCGCGATGATTATTAACAACTGATCGTCCGCCTTGAGTCGCAGTCCGCCTAACTGGGTGTCTCGCACAACGCGGCGCCCCATTGACACGGACGCCTCGTAGCGCAGGATCTCCTCTACCGCAGCGGGCACCAGACTGACGTCGTCGATTAAGCGTTGCCGTTGCTCGGGTTGGCTTGCGAGGATCATCAAGGTCCACGCAAGACTGCCCTGAACGGTATGCAGTCCAGCAATGAGTAGCAAGAACATCATTCGACATAGTTCGTCATCGGTTAGCGCACGCGGGCCATCGTCGAGTTCCAACGGTGCGTTGATGATCATCGTTGTGATGTCATTGGCGTCCGAGCGCGCCCGACGGTCCGCCACCACTCGTCCGAAATACTCGAACATGCCTTGCGCAGCTTGTAGTCGTGCAGCGGCGTTCTCTGCCTCGGTTGCGCCCGGTTTGCCGAAGACCGTGATGTCGGTAGCCGCGGCGAATAACGGCGCATCTTCAGCCGGCCATCCCATCAGTGAAAGAAAGACCGCCGTGGGTAGTTCATGGGCAAACTCGGAGATGAACTCGGCTGCACCGCGTTTGGCGAAGCCGTCGATGAGCCGGTTCACCGTCGACCTGATGTCAGCTTCTAGAGCTTTCATGCGCGCAGGATTAAACAGCGGCTGCAGTACCCTTCGGAATGCGTTGTGCTCTGGAGGATCAAGTTCAAGCGGGAGGAACTGACCGTCACCCGCGCCAACCAAGTTGACAACGGAACTCGAGAAGAGATCGGCGTCGCGGAGCACGGCGTGCGCTTCGTCATAGCCGGTGATGATCCAGTGACCGCCGTGTGCGGTGGAAAACACAATTGGCCCCATGGTCGCAAGCTCAGCGACCCTCGTATTCAGCACGTCGACGTCACCGGCGAGCGCTGGGTCGTAGATGTCGAAGTTGGTGATCAGATGCTGCGGAGCATCAGCAAAGCTTGCCGTCACGTCATTCCATCCTCAAAAGTCCATCTCGTCCTGAGGTAAACCTTAAGACAGTAGGTGATCGAGGTCAATGCCAGGTGCCAACCCTCGCCGCGTCGTTGTGTAGCCTCGGCACCGCAACCGTGATGCGGCGGATTACGAATAGACGGCGTACCTGTGTCCGACCATATGCAACCGCTGACGACACCAGAGCGCCGATGTAGGAACGCGGCAACCGGCGCCACGGTGGTGTGAGGCCGACGAACGCTCGCTCTTCATTTGATGTGCGGCGCGCTCTTCTCATCTTGGGGAATCGTGACTGCAGTGTCAGTCCAGGTCGACGGTCACCATCACAGCCGCGTGTCGTTAGCCCGTGATCTGCGTGCGCAAGGACCGCGTGATCCTCTTCTCCGCGGCCTATCGCGCGGCACCGATAAGGTGACCTTCGCGCGGCTCCTACTCGACCGGTCCGCGCAAGTGCAACCGGTTCGTGGCGGCACCATAATTCCGTCGACCTGCGCAACTTGCGCGAGATATTCACCGCCACTTGATAGTCGCGCAGTCCGTGGCGTGATGAAGGCGGCGGGCATCCGCTGCGACGAGCCGGGCTCCGATCGAGACCCCGTTGGTACGCCGTACATCGTCTCAGCTGTTCATCGGATCGACACGTCCAGATCGACCTCCAGAGCCCGATCGTGACGCACCACTTCAACATCGCCCGCACGGTGCCCGAACATGGGCATGCTCTTACTTAGGCATCTGCTGATGTTCGGTCCCTGCGAGGAGTTGCTGAGCTCGGACAAGTCAGTGGCCAGAGCAGCTCCTCGACTGTTGTATGCACTGGCCCGGGCCGCCCAGTCGTGGCCGGGGGTTGCCGACGTCGACGGGATCGACCAGCACCTATAGCCCTGCAGGTTGTGAAAGACGGCCTGGCCGACGGGTGAATTATGGTGTCGCGTTTAATCGGGCTGGGCCTTCACCTGATGTCTCTAGGTAAATCGGAGGGGCGGCCGTGAGTGAGTTATTCGGGGTCGAAGTGCAACCCGAAAGACCGGGTCGATGGGGAACACCCGTTGGGACCAGATCTGACGGATACTGAGGGGCATGCCACGTCCGTCGAAGCCATTAATCCAGCGTGACTCCGTGGTAGAGGCGTCGCTGCGGATCATCGACACCGAGGGATTGGCCGCGTTCAGCCTCCCTCGACTCGCTCGAGAGCTCAACGTGCGGGCGCCGTCGCTTTACCATCACTTCGAGGATAAGGCGGCAATCCTACGAGCTGTAGCGCGGGCCGTCATGCTCGAAGTTCGCTATCCTGATCCCAACTCGGTTCCCAATTGGATTGAATGGCAGGTCGCCCTGAGTTTGGCGGCCCGCGATTCGATCCTTCGTCACGGCAACGCCGCGCCGATCCTCCTCGAATTCATGCCACGTGATGTCATGATCGCGGCATACAACCGGAGCGCTGCGTTGATGTTCAGCCTCGGCGTGCCGGTCGACAAAGTTCTCACGGTCATTGACGGCCTCGACAAGTTGACCATCAGCGCTGCCCTGAGCGAGGCGATGCGAGGCATTGATGACCATGGGCAGTTATTTGGGAACGCGGATCCCGCGCTACAGCCAGACCTTGCAAAGGCGGTGGCCGCAAACCGGCGATCGACCGCCGGTGTTTTCGCTGAATCCATCCGCAGCTTTCTGCGCGGCGCTGCCCCGGATGTGCCTGACACGGCTCCCGCTCCAACTCACGAGATCCTTCTGCCGAACAACCAATGGCCGGTTGCATCGCCTGCGGCTTCCTGAAGAGCACTCATTCGTGATTCCTGTCTCGAATAGGTAGTTCCGCAGGGAGGTGAATCCCCGAGTACCGATATGCGTGGATCGCGCCTAACGCTTCGATCCTTGCTCCAAAATCCGCAGCACCACCGATGTTAGGAGGTGGGGTTAGTTGTGATGTCCAGGGAGGTTGTCCCGATTTTTATCGGTGAGCCTGTGTGACAGGGAAGGCCTCCGGTTGTGAAGTGGAACTGCTTCTGTCAATGGCCAAGTAGAAGTCCCCGCTGGTGGCCAGATGAAATTGGCCACTCGGCCCGTTAACTCCTTCGGTAGGCAACTGGGTCGATGAGTGGAAACCAGCAGTGGTCACCGATGGCCAGCGCTCACGCCCTAAATCCGTAGTGTTCCCGCTCCGACCGTCAAAAGCTCGGTGCATCCGCCCACTCGCCGATCTGGAAGCAGGCGTGCTCCTCCTCCTGCTCGAAGGACAGCCGCCGGACGATTCTCGCTGCGCCTTCGTCATCCGGGTCGATGCGTATGACTGCCACCTGGGCGCCCTCCTTCAGCAGAGCTTCAAGTGCGTCGCTGAGAAGCGCTGTTCCCA